>JAHWJY010000169.1 GCA_019348135.1 Actinomycetota bacterium | reverse complement strand
TCGCCGTCGACGAGGTGGTCCTGGATGATCTTCTTCGCGACGTTCAGGCCCACGGCGGAGTCCTCCCGGTGCATCGATGGTCCGGTGACGAACCTAGGGGAGGGGGGCGCCCGACGGCCTCGCCGGCGTCACGGTCGGTCGGACACGCGGGCAGGGGAAGCGATGCCGCGGCATCACCTGCCGGCCCGGCGACGGTGGCGGTCCCGCCCAGCGCGGGGGGTCAACCGGCGACCTCGAAGCCGGCTCGAAGGACGAACTCGTGGTCCGCACGGTCTGGTGCCGAGTACGTCGCCTCCTTCATCAGCTGGTACTGGCCGGGGTCCAAGTGGTCGTCGCGGAAACCAGACGGCCAGCTCTGTGACCATGTCCCAGCCGGGCGGAGGACGATCCCGATGTCGGGGAACGCGGACAACGCCCCCGAAGACGTCACATCGACCCACTCGGCACCGTTCCAGCGTCCGACGGTGAACGCTTCGCCCGTCAGCAGTTCGACGTCTCCCAGGTTCGTCAAGACGATCCCGATGTCGGTGCCAGACGCGACCACGTCGGGGCTCACCTCGAGCTCGACAGCAGCTACGCCCTCCTCGACCTCGAGGCGTTCCAGGTCGCGACTCTTCACCTCCGGTGCGGGCTGCTGACCACTGTCGGTCGGTGAAGGCGACCCGGGCGCCGCGCCTGATGTCTGATCGGGTCCCTGCCCGGTGCGTTCGCCACCGGGACCGCAGGCAGCGACGATGGCGACCACGGTGACCACCATCAACGGACGCTTCATCCTGCCTCCTCTCGGGGTCGGACATCTCGAAGCTGCGCGTGGTCGCCGCAGCGGAGACGACCGCACCTTGGCTGGGAACTCCGCGCTGGCGGGCGCGACATCTCCTAGCATCGTCCGGGCTCGCCCATCGACAGGTTGAGGAGCAGGACGTGACCAACGCACTGCTCATCATCGCAGTTGCGACGCCCCTGATCTTCCTGGCGGTCATGATGGTCGAGGGTGCGCGTCGCCCCGACTACGACCCCTCGTATCACATGGCCAGCGCGCTCTCGACCGGTGACCGGGGCTGGGTCCAGGTGGCCAACTTCCTGCAGATGGGGATCGGGATGCTTGCGTTCTCCGTGGCCATCAACCAGACCCTCGACACCGTCCTGGGATCCGTCCTGGTCGCGGTCTTCGGGTTGGGAGCGATCGTCTCCGGCCTCTTCAGCATGGATCCCTCGTTCGGCTACCCGCCAGGGACTCCTCCCGGCGTGCCGACCCGGCCCACGTGGCAACACCAGATCCACGGCGCGGCGGGCGCGATCATGTTCCTCGCCATCTTCGGGGCATGCCTGGCCGTAGCCGGGCGTCTAGAGGGCGGATGGCGGGTCTACACGCTGGCGACCGCGGGGGTCGGCATCACGTTGACCGTATCCACGATCGCCGCTTCTCTGAGGGACGCTTCCAAGACCGGGCTCATCCAGCGGATCCTGATCTTCGTGTACTGGACGTGGCTCGCTCTCCTGGCGATCCACCTGCTCTGAATGGGCAGTCGTCCGCGGGGCACTTGCCGGATCCATCGCTATGCGGACGGAAGCGGGGGTCCTCTGAGCGCACGGGGACTGCACCGAACGATCCTCGAGGTCCTGACGCCCATCTGACGCCCATCACGCATCCACAGGTGCGAGAGATGGCATATCGGATGGGCGCTGTCGCCCAGCACACGGCGCTGATGATCCAGGGGCCGACCCTCGGACTCGGACTGCCCGGACGGACTCACGATGCTCCCCGCCGGCATCACGACGTCCATCCGATCCGCCATCGTCGCCTGCCATCAGCCGCCGAGCGCCCCGCGGATCCAGGCGATGTCGCGGGCCTGGCCCTGACCGTCGCCCCCATCCGGCGTCTCGACGAGGACCGGCGCGTCGGCGGCGCGGACCACCTCGACGAGGAGGTCCGGGTCGATGCGGCCGTCGCCGAGGTTCTGGTGGCGGTCGCGGCGGGAGTCGAACTCGTCCTTGGAGTCGTTGAGGTGGACGAGGTCGATCCGCCCGACCGTGGCGCACACGCGCGCGACGGCGTCGACGAGCTGCTCGCCCCCGGCCCACGCGTGGCACGTGTCGAGGCAGAAGCCGAACGGGACCTCGACCCCCTCGAGCGCCTCCCACAGCTGGCCGATCCGGTCGAACTCGCGCGCCATGGCGTTCTCGCCGCCGGCGGTGTTCTCGATCAGGATCGGGACGTCGGTCTCGAGCCGGTCCAGGGTCTTGCGCCAGTTCGTGAAGCCCTCGGCGGGGTCGTCGTCGTCGCCGACGTGGCCGCCGTGGACGATCACGCCGGCGGCACCGATCGCCTCGGCGGCCCGGACGGTGTTGGTGAGGTTCTGCCGGCTCGGGTGGCGGATGCGGTTGTTCGGCGTCGCGACGTTGATCAGGTACGGCGCGTGGACGTAGATCCGCACCGGTGAGTCCCGGAGGGCGTCGGCGTCGTCGCGCGCGGGCGGCTTCTTCCACCCCTGCGGGTCCGACAGGAACAGCTGGACCACCTCCGCGTCCCGCGCGGCGGCGGCCGCCAGCGGGTCGGAGCTGCGGACGTGCGCACCGATGAGCATGTCGGGGAGCATAGGCAGCCCTGCCGTACCCTCCGCTCTCGAGAGCTGCCAGGACAGGGACGACGCCGTGACCGACCTCCGAAGCCTCGAGCAGCACGAGCTGTTCATCCGCCGCCACATCGGGCCCGGCACCGACGAGCGGCAGCGCATGCTCGACGCGATCGGCGTCGGGAGCATCGACGAGCTCCTCGCCAAGGCCGTACCGGACGCCATCCGCTCCGAGGAGGACGAGCTCGCGCTCGCCGCCCCGATGCGCGAGCACGAGGTCCTGGCCGAGCTGCGCGAGCTCGCCGAGCGCAACACCGTGCTGAAGAGCTTCATCGGGATGGGCTACACGGGCACGATCACCCCGCCGGTGATCCGCCGCAACGTGCTCGAGGACCCGTCCTGGTACACGGCGTACACGCCGTACCAGCCCGAGATCAGCCAGGGACGGCTCGAGGCGCTGCTGAACTTCCAGACCATGGTGAGCGACCTCACCGGCATGGAGCTCGCGAACGCGTCGCTCCTCGACGAGGCGACCGCGGCCGCCGAGGCGATGGCCATGTGCCGGCGCGTGTCGCGCGCCGACGGCGACGTCTTCCTCGTCGACCGTGACTGCCACCCGCAGACGATCGCGGTGGTCGAGACCCGGGCGCGGCCCCTCGGGCTCGACGTGCGCACCTTCACGCCGGGGCAGGACGAGCTCGGCGACGACGTCTACGCCGTGCTCCTCCAGTACCCGGGATCCTCCGGGGAGCTCCGCGACCACCGCGCCTTCGCCGCCACCTGCAACGAGCGCGGGGTCCTCGTGACGGTCGCTGCCGACCTCCTGAGCCTCGTGCTGCTGACTCCGCCGGGGGAGTGGGGCGCGGACGTCGTGGTCGGCTCCACGCAGCGGTTCGGCGTCCCGATGATGTTCGGTGGCCCGCACGCGGCGTACATGGCGACGAAGGAGGACCACAAGCGCGCGCTGCCCGGCCGGCTCGTCGGGGTCTCGGTCGACCGCGCCGGGCGGCAGGCCTACCGGCTCGCGCTGCAGACGCGCGAGCAACACATCCGGCGCGAGAAGGCCACGTCGAACATCTGCACCTCCCAGGTGCTGCTGGCCATCGTCGCGGCGATGTACGCGACCTACCACGGCCCGGAGGGGCTGCGCACGATCGCGGAGCGCGTGCACCGGCTCACGGCCCTGCTCGCCGCGGAGCTGCGCGGCGCCGGGGTCGACGTCGTCGCCGACGCGTTCTTCGACACGCTCACGCTGGCCGTGCCGGGGGAGGCGGACCGGGTCCTGTCCGCCGCGGTCGCGGCGGGCTACAACCTGCGCCGGGTCGACGACGACCACGTCGGGCTGACGTTCGACGAGACCACGACCCGTGGTGACGTCGAGGCGCTCGCCGCCGTCTTCGGCGTCACCTCCGACCCCGGGGCGGCCGACGGTGAGCTGCCGGACGCGATCCCCGCGGAGCTGCGCCGGACGTCGGAGGTCCTGACCCACCCCGTCTTCTCCGCGCACCGCTCGGAGACGGAGATGCTGCGCTACCTCCGCCGGCTCGCGGACCGCGACGTCGCCCTCGACCGCTCGATGATCCCGCTCGGCTCCTGCACGATGAAGCTCAACGCCACGGCCGAGATGGAGGCGATCACCTGGCCGGCGTTCGCCGACCTGCACCCGTTCGCCCCGCTCGACCAGGCCGAGGGGCTGCTCGAGCTCATCCACGAGCTCGAGGACCAGCTCGCCGAGGTCACGGGCTACGCCCGGGTGTCGGTGCAGCCCAACGCCGGCTCCCAGGGCGAGTTCGCCGGCCTCCTCGCCATCCGCGCCTACCACGAGGCGAACGGCGACGAGCAGCGCACCGTGTGCCTCATCCCGTCGTCCGCGCACGGCACCAACGCCGCGTCCGCCGTGATGGCCGGGATGGAGGTCACGGTCGTCCCCTGCGACAGCGACGGCAACGTCGACGTCGAGGCGCTGCGCGAGCTCGTGGTCACCTACGACGACACCCTCGCCGCGCTGATGGTCACCTACCCCTCGACGCACGGGGTGTACGAGGCCGCGATCCGCGAGATCTGCGAGCTCGTCCACCAGCACGGCGGGCAGGTCTACCTCGACGGTGCCAACCTCAACGCGCTCGTCGGCGTCGCGAAGCCGGGGGACTTCGGCTCGGACGTGAGCCACCTCAACCTGCACAAGACGTTCTGCATCCCGCACGGTGGCGGCGGCCCCG
>JAHWJY010000168.1 GCA_019348135.1 Actinomycetota bacterium | reverse complement strand
CACATCGAGCGCTGCCTGGTCCTGCTGCACGTGCTCGACGGCTTCCCGTTCGAGCCGGACCGCGACCCCGTGCGCGACCTCGACGTCATCCGTCGCGAGCTCGAGCGCCACGAGCCCTCCCTGCTCGAGCGCACCGAGGTCGTGGCCATCAACAAGGTCGACCTCCCCGACGGCCAGGCGATGGCCGAGATGGTGCGGGCGGAGCTCGAGGGCCGCGGGTTCGAGGTGTTCGAGATCAGTGCCCTCTCCGGTGCCGGGCTCGACCCGCTGCGCTTCCGTCTCGGCGAACTCGTGGCGGAGGCGCGTCGCACCCACGGGGACGTCATCGCCGAGGACGTGGTGCCGGACGAGGTCGTGATCCGCCTGGAGGCGACGGGCCCGGACTTCGTCGTCTCCCGGACCGATGCCGGCGGCTACCAGGTGCGTGGCGCCCGGGTCGAGCGCTGGGTGCAGATGCTTCCGCTCGACAACCGCGAGGCCGTCCGGTACCTGCAGGGCCGGTTGCGCCGCGCCGGTGTCGAGCGGGCGCTCGTCGAGGCCGGGGCGCGACAGGGCGACGAGGTGGTCATCGGCGACGCGGCCTTCGAGTTCGAGCCGGACATCGACGACCTGCCCCAGGAGGAGCGCGAGGCGATCCTCGCCGGCGAGCTCGAGGACGAGCTCGGTGGCGTCCCGGACGACGACGACGAGGAGTGGGACGAGTGACCGCACGCTTCACCCGGCCCGCCCTCGCGGTCGTGAAGATCGGCTCGTCCAGCCTCCGCGGCCCGGACGGCCGGCTCGACCGCGAGCAGGTCCGGTCCCTGTCCGAGCAGATCGTCGCCGCCCGGACGCTCGGTACCCGCATCGTGCTGGTGTCCTCGGGCGCCGTCGCCGCCGGCATGGGCCTGCTCGGGCTGGACCGGAGGCCGACCGACCTGCCGACGCTGCAGGCGTGCGCCGCGGCAGGGCAGGGGGAGCTGATCCACGAGTACCAGCAGCACCTCGTCGGTCACCACCTGAACGCCGCCCAGATCCTGCTGTCCCAGGACGATTTCGTCCGGCGCGGCCACTACCTCAACGCCCGGACGACGCTCCGGCGCCTGCTCGAGCTCGGGCTCGTGCCCATCATCAACGAGAACGACGCCGTCGCCACGGAGGAGCTGTCCTACGGCGACAACGACCACCTCGCGGCGCTGGTGGCGTCGATGCTCGAGGCCGACCTCCTGGTGCTGCTCTCCGACGTCGACGGGCTCTACGACGGCGACCCCCGCGCCGACGCCGACGCGCGGCTGATCGACACCGTCAGCGACATCCACCAGCTCGACCTCGCGACCATCGGGGGGACCGGGTCCTACGTCGGCAGCGGCGGCATGCGCACCAAGGTCGGGGCGGCCCGGGTCGCCGCGGCCAGCGCGGCCGACGTCGTGATCGCGAACGCCCGGCAGGAGGACGTCCTCACCGACGTGCTCGCCGGCGCGCCGCTCGGGACCTGGTTCGTGCCCCACCCCCGGCGGCTCGAGGCGCGCCGGCTGTGGATCGGGTTCGCGCTCACCGTGCACGGCCGCATCCACGTCGACGCCGGCGCGGCCGAGGCGCTCCGGGCCCGGGGGACGTCGTTGCTGTCCGTGGGCGTCACGGGGGTCGAGGGCACGTTCACCGAGGGCGACGCGGTGGAGGTCGTGGACCCGGACGGCGCGGTCGTCGCCCGCGGCCTCGTGCGTTACCACGCCGACGACGTCACGCGGCTGGCGGGTCGTTCGACCGCGGACGCGGGGCGCGAGTTCGGGTCCGCCTACCGCCGTGAGGTCATCCACCGCGACGACCTCGTGGTGCTCCCGAACTGATCGCGTCGCCACGTGTAGTGTCCCGCCGGGGCGGCGTGGGACGGAGCACCGGGTGGGACCTGCCATCGTGATCACGGGCGCGGTGATCGTGGGTGTGGTCGTCGTCGCGTGGCTCGTGCGGACCTACAACCGGCTCGTGGGGCTGCGCAACCGGCGCGAGGAGGCGTGGGCCGGGATCGACGTGCAGCTGCAGCGACGGGCCGACCTCGTGCCGAGCCTGGTCGAGACGGTCAAGGGCTACGCGGGGCACGAGTCGGCGGTGCTGCAGGAGGTCACCGACGCGCGCGCCGGGGTCGTCCAGGCGTCCGGTCCCGCGGCGTCCGGCGCGGCGGACGAGCGCCTGACCGGCGCCCTGCGGTCGCTCTTCGCGGTGGCCGAGGGCTACCCCGAGCTCGAGGCGAGCGCGAACTTCCTGTCCCTGCAGCGTCAGCTGGCCGTGGTCGAGGAGGAGCTGGCCTTCGCGCGGCGGTACTACAACGCCGTCGTCGAGGACCTCAACACGGCCGTGCAGCGCTTCCCGACCCTGCTCGTGGCGCGACCCCTCGGGTTCTCCGCCGGCGAGTACTTCCGCGCCGACAGCGACGCGCGGTCGGTCCCGGACGTGGACCTGGACCGGTGACGGGACCGCGCGCGACCGTTCGGCTCCTGGCGGCCCTCCTGGTCGTGACGGCGGCGGTGCTCCTGGGCGGTGTGGATCCGGCCGTCGCGCAGGACGGCGGCTGGAGGATCACCGCCTTCGACGTCGAGCTGGCCGTGACGGACGAGGGCGACCTCCTCGTGACCGAGACCATCGCCGTGGACTTCGGTGGTCTGGAACGCCGCGGCATCTTCCGGGTGATCCCCGTGCGCTACCCGTTGCCGCCGGACGCCACCGTGCCGGACGGCGCACCCGGGCAGTGGTGGCGGACCCTCGACGTCGAGGGCATCCGGGTCACGAGCCCGTCCGCGCCGGCGGACGTCCAGCTCGAGCGCCCGGGCCCGACCGGGACCGACCTGTCCATCCGGATCGGTGACCCGGACGTCACGATCAGCGGTGCGCACGAGTACCGCATCACCTACCGGGTCCGAGGCGCGCTCAACGAGACCGACGGCGCCCCGGAGCTGTACTGGAACGCCACGGGCGACGCCTGGCCCGTCGGCATCGAGGCGGCGACCGCCACCGTGCGGGCGCCGGCGATCGCCGAGGTGACCTGCTTCGCCGGCTACGGCGGGACCGCGTCGCCCTGTCGTTCCTCCGAGCTGGCCGACGGACAGGCGCGGTTCGCGTCCGGGCGCCTCTCGCCGGGGGAGGGGCTGACCGTCGCCGTCCGGCTCGAACCCGGGGCGGTCGCCGTGCCGGAGCCGCAGCTCCGCCGGCGGTGGAGCCTCGGCCAGGCCTTCGTCGGCAGTCCCTGGGCGCTCCCCCTCGCGGGCGTCGTCGCGATCGCCGTCGCCGGCGGCCTGGCGCGGTTGCTCTACCGGCAGGGTCGCGACCGCATCGCGCGCGGCGGTGTCGGGGTCAGCGGTCAGGTCGATCCCACCGCTGCGAGCGACCGCCGGAGGGGGCTGCTCGAACCGCGCCCCGTGCCGGTCGAGTTCCGCCCGCCGGAGGGGCTGCGTCCCGGCCAGCTGGGGCTGCTGATCGACGAGCGCGTCGACCCGGTGGACATCTCGGCGACGATCGTCGACCTCGCGGTCCGGGGTCACCTCACGATCGAGGAGGAGCGCGAGAAGGTGCTGTGGCGGACCCGCACCGACTGGATCCTGCGCCGCACCGAGCCGCCGACGGAGCCTCCGGCCGACGAGCTGCTCGCCTACGAGCAGCGTCTGCTGGCGGGGCTGTTCGAGGACGGCGACGAGACCCGCGTGTCGGAGCTCACCGGCAGCTTCGCCACGCACTACGAGCTCGCCGAGGGCGACCTCTACGACGACGCCCAGCGTCGGCACTGGTTCGCGTCCCGTCCGGACTCGACCCGGTCGCGGTGGCTCGTCGCCGGCGTGGTGGCCCTGGTCCTGGCGATCGGCCTGACGGTGCTCGCGGCGACCTACACCCGCATCGCGATCGTGGGCCTGCCCCTGATCATCGGCGCGATCGTCCTCACGGTCGCCCACCGGTGGATGCCGCACCGCACCGGGCGCGGCAGCGCGCTGCTCGTCCAGGCGCTGGGCTTCCGGGAGTTCGTGGCGACCGCCGACGCCGACCGGCTCCGCTTCGCGGACGCGGAGGGCGAGTTCCTGCCCTACCTGCCGTACGCCGTGGTCTTCGGCGAGGTCGAGCGTTGGTCCAAGGCCTTCGCCGACCTCGGTCTCGACCTGTCGGCGACCGTCGGGGGCTGGTACATCGGCCACGGGGTGTTCCACCCCGCGGGGTTCTCCTCCGGCCTGTCCGACTTCTCCACCTCCGCCGCGACCGCGCTCACGACCGTGCCGTCGTCCGGCGGCGCCGGCGGGTCGGCGTTCAGCGGCGGCGGGTTCAGCGGCGGTGGCTTCGGCGGAGGTGGCGGCGGCTCCTGGTAGTCGCCCGTGGACTTGGCACCCACTTCCTTGGCATCTCGAGGGTCAGGAGGGGGCCAAGTTCCCTGACGGAGTTCCCGCGACGGCCGGCGATGGGCCACACTGTCGGGGCCCACGACCGAGGAGTGACCGGACATGCGCAGCGTCCGTGAGACGTGCGAGGCGGCGAAGCGTGCGAGCAAGGTCCTGGCGACGGTCCGGACCGACGCCAAGGACGCCGTGCTGCTGGACATCGCCGACACCCTCGAGGCGCGGTCGGCCGAGATCGTGGCGGCCAACGCGGACGACGTCGCCCGTGGCCGCGAGGCGGGGCTCACCGACGCGTTGATCGACCGGCTCACGCTGACGGACGCGCGTGTCACGGGCATGGCCAACGGGCTGCGGCAGGTCGTGGGGCTGAAGGACCCCGTCGGCGAGGTCGTCGCCGGCTGGACGCTCCCCGACGGGCTCGAGATCCGCAAGGTCCGCGTCCCGCTCGGGGTCGTGTCGATGATCT
>JAHWJY010000167.1 GCA_019348135.1 Actinomycetota bacterium | reverse complement strand
TCGAGTACCGCTCCTCGAGCTGGTAGGCGAGCGCGGCCTCCTTGACCTTGCGCTCGAGGGTGCGCGCCGGGCCGGTCATCGTGTTCTTGACGTACTGCTGGGTGATGGTCGATCCGCCCTGGTCGATCTCCCCCCTCTCGACGTTGCGGATGGCGGCGCGCGCGATCGCCGGCACGTCCACGCCCGCGTGGAGGAAGTACCGCCGGTCCTCGATCGCCACGACCGCCTGGACGAGCTCGGGGGCCACGTCCCGGATCGCGACGTCCTCGCGGTCCTGTTCGGTGTGCAGCTCCGCGAGGACCGTGCCGTCCGGCGCCAGGATGCGCGACGTCTGCGGCTGCTGGACGAACGTGACCGGATCGCCCGTCTCGAGCTCGACCACGCCGGCGCACGCCGAGGTGAGGCTCGCGACGAGGAGCAGGACGAGCGGCGGACGGACCGTGTGCACGAGCGGAGGGTACGACCAGACCCGACGTCACCGGCGGAGGCGCCGGGCGTTTGTAGGAGGGATAGGGAGAGCCGGCGTCGAATTGAGACACCGGGAGCAGATGTCACCATCCCGCGGGAGGACCCTCGATGAACGGCCGCATCCTTCGAAGCATCGCCGCCAGCGCGGCGCTGGCGTTCGTGCTCGGCGCCTGCGGGCAGAAGCCGGGCGTCCACGTCGACGGCGGCACCGGCGGGCCGCTCGCCCAGGGCGGGGCCGCGACCGACCCGGGAGCCACCGAGGACGCCCTCGTCGACGACGGCCTCACGGACGACGGCTTCGTCGCCGACGACGGCAGCGGCGGCGAGGTGGCCGCACCCGACGACACCGGTGGCGGCAGCTCCGACACGGGCGGGAGCACCTCGAGTGGCGGCACCACGTCCGGCGGCACCACGTCCGGCGGCGACACCTCGGGCGGCTCGGACGGCGGCGGCGACACCTCGGGCGGAACGGGCGGCGGCGGCGCCGACGACGGCGGCGGCGGCTCGGACAGCGGCGGCAAGCGCCCCGTCACGGGCAGCGACCGCACGGGCCTGACCGCGGACAAGATGGTGTTCGCCTCGCACGCGCCCGTCACGGGCGCGGCGCCGCTGCCCACGACCTCCTTCGAGAAGTCCGGTGACCTCTACTGGCGCAACATCACCGAGGTCCAGAAGAAGACCGTGCTCGGCCGCAACAAGATCGAGCTGCTGTTCCGCGACGACAAGTACGACCCGAACTCGGCGCGCCAGGTCTGCCGTGAGCTCGCCTCCAAGGCCTTCACCGTCGCCGGTGGCGGCGGGACGGACCAGATCCAGGCGTGCGGCCAGTTCGCGAAGGTCGCCGAGTTCCCCTACTTCTCCGCCGGCGTCACCGAAGCCGGTCTGCGTGACAACCCGTGGTACTTCGCGGCGTCGATGTCCTACAACCAGCAGGGACCCCTCCTCGCCCAGATGGTGAAGAAGAACTTCCCGGGCAAGAAGGTCGCGGCGATCATCACCGACACGCCCAACTTCGACGACGCGCGCGACGGCTGGGAGGCCGGCGTGCAGGCGCAGGGCCTCGACTACTACAAGACCCTGCGCCACCCCAAGGGCGACACCTCCTGGTACAACGCCTACGCCGCCGACCTCGCCGAGGCGGGCGTCGAGGTGCTCTACATCCTGTCGTCCCCGGTCGACTACATCCGCTTCGCCCAGCAGGCCACCCAGAGCAGCATCAAGTTCCAGTACGTCGGCGTGGGTGTCTCCATGGGCTTGAACGCGGTGCTCGCCTCGGGCTGTGACGACGTCGACGGCGGGATGTTCTTCTCGCCCTTCCCCGGCATCGACTTCGCCCGCAAGAACGTGCCGGAGTTCTTCGAGACGGCCAAGAGGTTCAACGCCCCGGCCGACGACATCGCCTTCGCCCTGTGGGGCACCGCGGCGGTGCAGCACGACCTGCTGCAGCGCTACGAGAAGACCTACGGGCCCGACCTCACCCGCGAGGACTTCCGCGACCTCGTGGAGACCCAGACCGGCGTGGGCGGGGAGATCTTCCCCACCGCGAACTACTCACCGGAGAACCACTTCGGCTCGACGGCCGTGCACCTGCTCAAGGCCGACTGCTCGAAGAACGGCGGCAACGGCGAGTACGTGACCGTCGCGAGCTTCGCCAAGAGCTTCTGACCGACCCGAACCAGGCCCACACGTCCCGCGGTCACCATCCGCGGGACGTGCGGCGAACGCACATGTGACGTAGCGTCGAGCAGCAGACGGCCCCATCCCGGGTCCGTACTCGTTCGACCAGCAGGAACCGCACCACCCCCCGGGGAAGTCCCCCGGAGGAGACGACTACCCTCCGCGATCACCGGACGGCACGTCCCCCGGGCCCGACCCCCGACGGGCTCGACGAGACAGCGGGAGAAGCTCCAGATGGCCACACGACGCAACCGCGGCGACGCCCCCGCCCCCCACGTCCGCCGGCGCCGGATCGGCGCGACGCTGATGGCCGGATCGCTGGCCGTGGGCACCGTGCTGGCGACGCTCGCGCCCGCCGCCGCCCAGGAGGGTCCGGCGGTCCCCGAGGACGCCGAGAAGGTCGAGGTCGAGCAGAGCGCCTACTACGCCTACCCGTACAACGAGGTGGCCCCCGACACCGCGACCGCCGAGTTCCCGCCGGGCGTGTTCTGCCTCGTCGCCCCGGGGGCACCCGTGTGCCAGCCGAACCCGGTGTCGGAGGGTGTCGAGGGCGGCCTCGGCGCCGTCGAGGAGGGCGAGCCCCACTCGCCGCAGTCGCCCGTCCCGCCGGATTCCCTGCCCGCGAGCCTCGTCAACGGCGAGAAGCGCTACGAGTCGGCCGTGAAGTTCACCCTGCCCAGCTTCCCGGCGGGCCAGGAGATCTCCGGGTTCACCCTGGTGCTGACCGAGCGGCAGCCGACCTACCACTCGTCCAGCCCGGCGTTCCGCCGCGCCGTCCTCGGTGCCCTGTCGTGCGTCCGCGAGTGCGACCCGGCCGAGGAGTTCCAGGCCACGCTCGAGACCGAGCCGGTGGAGCAGGCCGTGCTCGAGGTCGAGGTCTGCCCGCTCACGGCGCCCTTCGAGCCCGGGCCGAGCCAGGAGCCGCCGGCGGAGCAGCCCGTCGACTGCATCTACGGCGCCAACGCGCAGCGCGTCGAGGGCACCGAGGGCACGTGGCTCGTCGACCTCACGTTCACGGCCCAGGCGTGGGCCAGCGGTGAGCTCGACAACCACGGCATCCTGATCCGGCCCAGCGGCGCGCCGAACATGGCGTACGGCGACCCCGACCCCTCGACGCAGGCCCAGGTCACGTTCACCCAGGAGATCCTGGCCGCATCCGCGTCCCAGCCCGCGCCCGAGGCCCCGCCGGCGTTCGACGGGGGCTCGTTCGACAGCGGCTCGCAGGGCGGCGGCGACTTCGCCACCGACAGCGGCGGCTTCTCCTCGCCCAGCGGTGGCGGTGGCGGCTTCTCCTCGGATCCCTTCTCGGCACCCGCGTCCGGCAGCGTCGACGAAGGCGCGCCTCCGGAGGTCGCCCCCGGGGAGACCGACGAGGGCGGCGCGGCCGTCCCGGCCGGTGACACGCCCGTGGCCGGCCCGGCCACCGAGCCCGCCGCCACCGGCAGCGCGTGGTGGCTGTGGCTGCTGGTCCCGATCTTCGCGGTCGGGTCCTGGATGACCGCCCAGTCGCTCGCCGCCGAGCCGATCGTGACCACCGGCGCGATCTCGCGCAACGGGGCGATGACACGGCTGATCGCGCGCAACCAGGCCGGGACACCGAGCGCCCCGATGACGCAGGTCTGACCCGCGGCATCGTCCTTCCACCGTCCGCACCCCGAGCGGTCCGGTGACCGGTGCTCGCACCGGTCACCCCCCTCCTGACCACCATGGGGAACCACACCGATGAACATCACCCGATCCATACGAGCCACCAGCGCGGGCCTCGGCCTCGCGCTCGTCCTCACCGCGTGCGGGCAGAAGCCCGGCGTCCACGTCGACGGCGGCACCGGGGGAGGGGGCGCCCCCCTCGCGGGCGAGCAGAGCGGTGAGGTCGTCGACGACGGCCTCACGGACGACGGCTTCGCGGACGCCGACGGCGACGGCCTCGACGACACCACCGGCGAGAGCACCGACACCGCCGGGGACACCGGCGGCGACGACGGGCTCGGCGGCGGGACCGGGGGCGGCGACACCGCCGGCGGCGACACGGGCGGAGGCGGCGCCGGCGGTGGCACCGGCGGCGGCACCGGCGGCACCGGCGGCGGTGGTGGTGGCGACGCCGACGAGGGCACCACCGACGGTGGTGGCCAGCGCGAGGTGACGGGCACCGACCGGACCGGCGTCACCGACGACACCATCACCCTGGCGATCCACGCTCCCGTGACGGGTGCGGCACCGCTGCCCTCGACCTCGTTCGAGAAGGCGCGGGACATGTACTGGCGCTGGATCACCGAGGCGAAGGGCGAGACGGTCCTCGGCCGCAAGAAGGTCGAGGTCCTGTTCAAGGACGACAAGTACGACCCCAACTCGGCACGGCAGGCGTGCCGCGAGCTCGAGGCCAAGGCCTTCCTCACGGTGGGCGGTGGCGGCACCGACCAGATCCAGGCGTGCGGCCAGTTCGCCCAGGTCGCCAAGACGCCGTACTTCTCCGCCGGCGTGACCGAGCAGGGCCTCGGGGACAACCCGTGGTACTTCGCCACCTCGATGACCTACCGCCAGCAGGGGGTCCTGCTCGGGCGGTACGTCGCGAAGAACTTCTCGGGCAAGAAGGTCGCGGCGATCGTGACCGACACCCCGAACTTCGACGACGCGGTCGAGGGCTGGGACCAGGGCCGCCAGCAGGCGGGCATGCAGAACTACTACAAGACCCTGCGCCACCCGAAGAGCGACACGTCGTGGTACTC
>JAHWJY010000166.1 GCA_019348135.1 Actinomycetota bacterium | reverse complement strand
GTGTAGCGCTGGGTCTCGGAGGAGTGGGGCATCGCGGGGCTACCGTACGTCGATGAGCGGTCGGGCGCGGACGGCCCGCTCCCGACCTGCGGACGTGACGCGGCCCCGTCCGACGGGGGGACAGACGGGGCCGCAAGCGGTCCGGAGACCGCCGGCGTCGAGTGTAGTACGACGGTCGACGGACCGTCACCGACCGGAAGCGAGGATCCTCGATGGCGCACACACCCGTCGCGATCTTCGACGTCGACCCCGACCTGCTGCTCGCGCTCGAGGGCGCCTTCGGCCCCCCGATCGACTCCTACCTCATGGGGTGGCAGGTGTGGCTGGTGGAGGTCGCGGCCGAGGACGCGCCGGACGACCTCGAGCTCGAGTACCGGCTGCACCCCCCGGCCGGCTTCACCCAGCCCGCCGGGACGCCGGACGAGCCGTTCTCGCACCACGACCTGTGGGACGAGGTCATGGTCCAGGTCGGGGAGGGGCGGACCCGCCTCGAGCTCGGTGCCGAGACGCGTGACCTCGCCGCGGTGTGGACGTTGCTGGAGGTCTACCCGGCGTTCGGGGACACGGTCACACCGGCGCAGGTGCGCGCCTGGGCCGAACAGGCGCTCGGCCGCCCCGCCGTCGCCAGCGGCGAGGTCGACCACGAGCGGCTCGGCGGGGAGTGGAAGCGCCGTGGGCACGCCGTCGACCTCCCCGCCGCCCTGCGGGCCGAGCTGGGGGCCTGAAGCCCCACGTCAGGCGGCGAGCCGGGCGAGGGCCGCCCCGACCGCGGCGGCAGCGACGCCGACGACGAGCATCCCGCCGCCGTGGACCAGCACGTCGTGGGAGGACCGGCGTCCGCCGTCCGCACCGGAGCCGTCCGGACGCAGCACGAGGACCATCCAGGTCGAGAACGTCGTGAGCCCGCCGAGGAGCCCGAGGCCGACGACCGCCGCGGCCCGGTCGTCGAGGTGCCCGTCCGCCCCGAGGGTCACGACGACTCCGAGCGCCAGCGCCCCCAGCACGTTCACGGCCCAGGTGCCCGAGCGGGCGCTCCCGGTCCGCCGGACCGACCACCAGGTGACCTCGGCGCGGAGGAGCGCCCCGACCGCCCCGAGCGCGACCGTCGCGAGCACCGAGGTCGCGTCGGTCACGGGGTCACCCGCGCGCGCTCGGCGCGCCGCCGACCGGCGACGAGCCCGGCCGCGGCGGCAGCGAGCCCCAGCGCCACGGACCCGAGCCCGTACGCCACCGCGGCCGCCGAGGCACCGTCGAGCAGGCCGAGGATCTCCACCGCGAGCGCCGAGAAGGTCGTGTAGGCGCCGAGCACGCCGGTCGTCAGCAGTGCCGTCGCTGGCGAGGTGGCAGGGCGTCCGGCGGCGCGGGCGACGACGTAGCCGAGCGCGCCCGCACCCGTGAGGTTCGCGACGAGCGTCCCCCAGGGGGACGCGCCGACGCCGGCGACGACCGCCAGGCGCAGCGCGGTGCCGACCGCGCCCCCGAGGAGCACGGCCGCACGGAGAGGAACGGTCGGCAGGTGTGCCACCTCCGGGGGTCGAAGCGCGTACCGTAGGTCCGCCGGCAAGGTCCGACCGCAGGTCCGGCAAGGGGGGGACAGGAGCGGGCGTGGGAGGCGAGGAACGCGACCGGGTCGTGGACCTCCCGAGCGCCGGCGCGACCGCCGGTGACGGGGACGCCCGCCGCGACCCGCTCACGGTCGTCGGGACCTTCGCCGACGTCCTCCGCGAGACGCTCGCCGTGGGGACCGACCGCGAGCTCCTCGACGGCATGCTGGCGCGGTTGTCCGACGCGCTCGGCTACCCGGCGATCCTGGTCGCCCGGGCCGAGGGCGAGCACCTCGAGCTCGTCGCGGCGCACGGCTTCCCCGGCATGGCCCTGCCGGGCAACCGCATCTCCGTCGACCAGGGGCTCATCGGCGCGGCCTGCCGGTCGGCACGGCCGGTCCGGTCCGACGACACCGCCGCCGACCCGCGCAACATCGACGTCACCGGCGGGCGGCACCGGTCCTGCCTCGCCGTCCCGATGCGGCTCGCCGACCGGGTGTGGGGCGCGCTCGCCGTCGAGTCGACGGAGACGTTCGCGTTCGACGACCGCGACGTCGCGCTGCTGTCCCTCCTGGCCGACCAGATGGGGTGGGCGTTCGAGTCGGTGCGCCAGCGCCGGCTCGCCGACGACCGTGCGGAGCGCGAGGAGCGGGTCCGGCGCGGTCTCGAGGCGTCGGCGGCCGTCATCACCGCCGGCCTCGAGGCGTCGGGCGCCACCTCCGTGCTCGATCGGATGGTGCGCGAGATCCGCGACCGGTTCAGCTGGGGCGGCATGTTCGTCGCGCTGCGCCAGGCCGACCAGCGCCTCGAGGTCGTCGCGGCCTACGCCTCCGACGGCTCCGAGGGGGTCGTGATCCCCGAGGGCCGGGGGATCGTCGGGCACGTCGTCATGACCGGCCGCCCCTACCTCGCGGCCGACGTCGCGGCCGACCCCTACTACACGCTGTTCCACGCCGAGACGACGAGCGAGATGTGCGCGCCGCTCACCGTCTCCGGTCGCGTCGTCGGCGTCCTCGACGCCCAGTCGAGCGACGCCCACTTCACGGAGGAGGACGTCGAGGTCCTCGCCCGGCTCGCCGAGCAGATGAGCCTCGTGATCCACAACACCGAGCTCCTCTCGGCCGAGAAGCTCACCGTCGCGAGGCTGCACGAGCTCGACCAGCTCAAGTCCCGGCTGCTGTCGATCGCCAGCCACGAGCTGCGCACGCCGCTGACCGTCGTCATGGGCTTCGCCGAGGTCCTGGCCGAGCACGTCGGCCGGCTGCCCACCGAGAAGGCACGTGAGTACGCCGTCGCGATCGCGCGGCAGGCGGGCTCGTTGTCGCACATGGTCGACCAGATGCTCCTGGCGGCCCAGATCGAGCAGGGCGGGCTCCAGGTCCAGGCGACCAGCTGCCACCTCCTCGCCGTCGTCGCCAAGGCGCTCAAGGGCGACCGGGGGACGCACGTCGAGGTGCTGCCCGGCACCGACACCTACGTCGTCGCGGACCCGTTCCGGCTCCAGCAGGTGCTCGAGGGACTGCTCGACAACGCCATCAAGTACGCCAAGGACGCCGGCAGGATCCAGCTCGACGCCCGCACCGTGGGGGACACCGTCGAGATCCTCATCCGCGACGAGGGGCCGGGCATCCCGCGCGCCGAGCGGGAGGCCGTCTTCGACGTCTTCCACCAGGTCGGCGAGCACGGCGTGGCCGGCCGCCGCGGCATCGGGCTGGGGCTCGCCGTGGCGCGCGACCTCCTGCGGCTCATGCACGGCGACCTCGCGCTGGCGACCGCCGAGGGCTACGGCGCGACCTTCCTCCTCCGCCTGCCGTCCCCCACGGCCTGACCCGACCCCGGATCCGTACGCACGTCGTTCGGAACGGGGCGAAGGAAGTGCGCACCGGTCCCGGGTCGTCCCCAGGGTCGCCCCCAGAGAGCTGGACGGGGACGATCCGGGTGGTCCGATGCGGCGATGGGAACCTCGCTCCTGTTCCGGCTCGCCCCGGAGCTCCGCCGCCAGTTCGGGACGTTCACGACACGCCAGGCCCGCGACCGGGGTGTGGGGGGTCCACGGCTCACCGAGCTCCTACGGGCGGGCGAGATCGAGCGTCTGTACCGCTCGGTCTACGGGAGCCTCCTCTACCCGGACGGCGCCGACCGACGCTGGATGGCGGCCCAGCTCGCTGGGGGAGAGCACACGGTGATCAGCCACCGGGCGGCCGCTCACCTGCACGGGCTGACGTACACCCGCACGGGCCGACGTCCGGACCTCGAGATGTCGGTCAGGCGCGGCTCGCGACGCTTCTCCTCGACGGTCCGCATCCACACCCAGGTCCCGTTCCGACCGTCCGACGTCGTCGAGGTGGGTGTCTGGCGGGTCACGTCCGTGGCCTGGACCCTCTCGAGCCTCGCCCACGACCTCGGCGCGGGTCACACGGAGAGGGCGGTCGGCGCGGCGATGGCGGCTGGGAAGCTCTCGATCGAGCAGGTGGCGGCCTGCGTGCCCAGGTTCCGGTTCTGCGCCGGCGTGCAGATCCTGCGGGATCTCCTGCACCGCCTGTCGCCCGAGCTGCGACTCACCCGTTCAGAGGCGGAGCGGCTCGTCCTCCGGCTCGTCCGTGAGGCGGGCCTACCGGAGCCAGAGGTGAACCTCCGCGTGGTCGACGCCGCGGGACGCGTGCGGGAGCTCGACCTGGCCTGGCCCGAGTTCGGCGTCTGCGTCGAGATCGATGTCCATCCCTCCCATGACGGCACCATCGGCCGGCACCGTGACGGTCGCCGCCAGAACGACCTGATCGACGACTGGCGGGTGCTGCGCTTCGACGACCTCGACCTCCAGTTCGATGCGCCGACGGTCGTCGGCACGATCCGACGCAGCTTGGCTCGCGCGGGTGCCGACATCTGAGGGCACACCGCCGGATCCGTACGCAGTTCGTTCGGAACGGGGCGAAGGAAGTGCGCACACATCCGTCGTGAGCGGCCAGGGGGTCAGGGGCCGCGTCCGTCGCGGGCGCTCAGCAGGCCGTGGTCCATCACCTCGTGCCGCTCGCCGTAGGCGGACACCAGCGCGGCCGCGATGGCGGTGGCCGGCAGCGCCAGCAGCGCACCCGGTGCTCCCAGGAGCGCCCCGCCGATGAGCACCGAGACGAAGGCGATCGCGGGGTGGAGCTCCATCGTCGCGGCGGTGATGCGCGGCGCGACGAGGTAGTTCTCGACCTGCTGGTAGATGACGATCGCGATCAGCACCCACAGGGCGTCGATCGGGTCGGCGGCGAGCGCGATGACCAGCGGCAGGGCGCCGGCGATGTAGGTGCCGACCACCGGGATGAGGCTCGAGATGATGCCGACCC
>JAHWJY010000050.1:2803-15532 GCA_019348135.1 Actinomycetota bacterium | reverse complement strand
AGCAGGCGGGCGAGCTCGAGATCCTGCCGACCGAGTACGCCGAGGACTGGCGCCACCGCCAGGACGTCGTCCTGATCGACGTCCGGGAGCCCCACGAGTACGAGATCAACCGCATCGAGGGGTCCGTGCTCATCCCGAAGGACGACCTCCCGGGACGGCTGTCCGAGCTGGACGACGCCAAGACCTACGTGATGCAGTGCAAGAGCGGCGCCCGGTCGATGGAGGCGACGGCCCTGATGCGCAACGCCGGCTTCAAGGCGTACAACCTCTGGGGCGGCATCAACGCCTACGCACGTCAGGTCGACGACTCCATCCCGACCTACTGACCGGCGTGGCGCCCGTCCCGCCGGTCGTCGACGCCGCCTGGGTCCGCGGGCACCCCGACGTGGTGCTCGCGGACGTCCGCTGGACGCCGTCCGCGGCGTCCGGTCCCCGGTCGGACGGGCGCGCGGTCCACGCGGCCGGCCACCTCCCCGGGGCGGTCTTCGTCGATCTCGACCGTGACCTCGCCGGCGAGCCGTCCGCCGCCGCGGGCCGTCACCCGCTCCCGTCGCCCGAGCGTTTCGCGGAGGCGATGTCCCGTCTCGGCATCGACGACGACGACGTGGTGGTCGCCTACGACGCAGACGTCGGCGCCATCGCCGCGCGGCTCGTCTGGATGCTGCGCGCGACCGGCCGTGCGGCGGCGCTCCTCGACGGTGGGCTCGCCGCGTGGGACGGCCCGATCGAGACCGGCGAGGTGGCGCGACCGCCGGCGCGGTTCACGGCCCGCCCGTGGCCCGGGGACCGGCTCGCGGACGCCGACGAGGTCGCACGGGTGGCCGCGGCGCCGGAGAGCCTCGTCATCGACGCTCGTGCGCGTGAGCGCTACCTCGGCGAGGTCGAGCCGATCGACGCCCGCGCGGGGCACGTGCCCGGGGCCGTCAGCCTCCCGTTCGCCGGCAACGTCGACGGAGGACGCTTCCGGCCGGTCGACGAGCTGCGGACCCGCTTCGCCGAGGCGGCCGCGGCGGACGACGTGGTCGTCTACTGCGGGTCGGGCGTGACCGCGTGCCACGACGTGCTCGCGCTCGAGCGCGCCGGCATCCAGGCACGCCTGTACCCGGGATCGTGGTCGGCGTGGAGCAGCGACCCGGCGCGCCCCGTCGCGACCGGCGAGGGTTAGCTCAGCGGTCGGGCCAGTCGCCGGACCGGTCGAACTCGATCGACCGGGCCACCTGCCGGGCCTCGTCGACCGCCCGCTCGCGGGCCGTCTCCTGGGCGGCCAGCTCCGCGAGCCGTCGGTAGAGGGGGGTGCCCGCGACCCAGGGTTCGGCGCCCACGATGTCGCGGGCCTGCTCGTCGGACAGGTCCGCCCGCGCGGTCGCCTCCTCGAGCGCGTCCGAGTTCCGCTCGAGCCACCCGAGGAGGTTCCGTCGGTGGGTGGGCGTCAGGGACACCAGCTCCCGCGTGACGCCGGACGACGACGTCCACGTGCGGTCCTGCAGGAGCAGATCCACGTCGATGTCCGTGGGCGGGCGACGGTGACCCTCCCGGGCGCGCTCCTGGCGTCGGGCGACCTCGAGGTAGAGGGGGGCGTGGGCCGCGACGTCGAGCTCCCCGGCGGCCACGCGGTCGCCGACCGCCGGGTCGCGGAACGCGTGCGCGTAGGACGAGCGGTGGACGTGGAGCTGACGGGCGATGCGGTCGAGGAGCCGCCGGTCGGCGCTCTCGAGCGCGACGACGGTGCCGTCGGTCAGCGTGACCTGCTCGTCCTGGTTGACCTCGTCCGGGTCGAGGACGATCCGCGCCATCACGTGTCGTTCCCGACGGGGGCGTCGCCGAGCAGGCGGACCTCGTCCCCGACGGCCAGCGTGCCGTCGGTGACGATGCGGGCGGTGATCCCCCCGTGTCCACGCATCGCCTGGAACCCGCCCGGGCCGATGGTCTCCTCCATCCGCGAGCACGGGTGGCAGGGTCCGGTGGCCTCGAGCACGACCGTGCCGATCGAGAACCGGCGACCGTGCACGGAGGCGAGGTTGACACCCTCGATGACGAGATTGCGACGCAGGTCCGCCGGGGCGACGTCCGTGCCGGCGATGGCGGCCACGACCGGCAGGTGCTCGCCCTGGATCAGGGTCACCTGTCGCTTCGCCGCCGGGTCGGGCTCCCGTCGCACGGCGCGGTGGTCGCCTTCGAGGCCGAGTCCCGCCACGGCCCGGACGCTCGGCACGCTCTCGACCGGTCCGCGCCGGGCGCTGCGGACACCGATCCAGGTGAGACGTCCCACCTGGGGGACGTCCTCGACGAGCTCGCGGGTGCTACGGGCCATGGCCGGGAGCGTAGCCGCGGGGCCTGCGTCACCCCCCGTACGCTCCCGGGATGCTCGTCTGCTTCCACGACTACACCTCGCCGGCATCGGCCGTCGCGGTGCGACGCCTGCAACGACTGGCCGACGAGGGGCTCCCGGTCGCGTTCGAGGGGATCGACGTGCTCGGCGTGGAGGTGTCCCTGCCGGTCACGCTGGACGTGCTGGCGCAGCTGGACCAGCACCGGTCGGCGGCGGCGGACCTCGGCCTGCGGCTGCGCCGGCCGGACGTCCAGCCGCCGACCCTGGCGGCCCACGTCGTGGGGGACGTCGCGGAGCGCCTGGGCCTCGGCGCGGCCTGGCGGTCGGTGGCCTACCGCGCGTACTGGGAGGACGCCCGCGACATCGCCGACCACGCCGTCCTGGCCGAGCTCGCCGGCGCGGCCGGGTTGCCGGACGGAGCGGCCGAGGCGGCGCTCGGGGACACGCGCCTGCGCCTCGACGTCCGCCGACGCATGGGGGCACGTCGCTCGGAGGGTGTCGGCGGGGTGCCGGTGCTCCTGGCGGGGCGCACGTTCGTGCCGGCGCTGCTGCCGGAGGCCGAGCTCCGGACGCTCGCCGGCATCGGGTGAGCGTCAGTCGGAGAACACGGCCTGGACCGTGAGCAGCGCACGGTCGGGGAGGACGGGCTCCACCACGGCACCGTCGAGCCGACGGAGCGCGGCGAACACGTGGCCCGCCAGTCGCCGTGCGCGGTCGGACGCGGCGAGGTCGGGGAGCTCGCCGGCGGTGACGTAGTAGCCCGCGGCCCAGACGATCGACGTGAGCCCGGAACCGCGCACGCGGGTGTGGCCGAACCCGGCCTCGCGCCCGAGACGTCGCAGCTGCGCCGGGGTGAACGTGTGGAGGTTGGCCGCCATCGCGACGAGGTCCCAGAACCGGTGCTCCTGGGCGGACCCGGGGTCGTGGGCGGACAGGGGGCGACCGAGCGCCGTGCCCGCGCGCCGGGCGATCCCGAGGCCGCGGAGGGCGGCCCGGGCCGCGAGCCCGCCGACGCGGTCGGCGCAGGGCGTGGGCTCCGAGAGCGCGAGGACCGGCCCCCCCGGTCGCACGACCCGGCGCCACTCGGCGAGCGCCGCCGGGACGTCGTGGAGGTGGTGGAGCACGCCACGGGTGACGACCGCGTCGAAGCTGTCGTCGGGGTACGGCAGCTCCGCGGCGGTGGCGCGGACGAGCACGGCGTCGACGCCGAGCGCGGCGGCGTGGTCCCGGGCCCGGTCGAGCATCCCCGGGGAGAGGTCGCACAGGTGGAGCTCGCTCGCCTGCCCGGCCGCGGCGAGGCCGAGGCCGAGGTAGCCCGTGCCGCACCCCACGTCGAGCACCCGTCCGAGCCGCCGGCGACCGAGCAGGCGCGTGGCCTCCCGCGCGGCCCGCCGGGCGGCGTGCTCGTCGTAGGAGATGCCGAAGCGGGCGTCGTAGGTGCGGCACTCGACCTCGTGGAAGGCCAGCTGGAGCGCGTCGGGGGTGAGCTCGCCGGCGGCGTCGCTCACCGGTTCCGCCCGGCGCCCTCAGTCACCCCCGCCGCCACCGTTGCCGCCACCGCCACCGCCGTCGGGCGGCGGTTCGTCGGCCGGCGGCTCGTCGGCGGGCGGCTCGTCCGACGGCGGCGGGCTCGGTGGCGGCGCCGGCCGGGGCGAGGTGTTGCGCTCGATGATCTGGCGCTCCGGGACGTAGACGTTGCTCCAGTCGTCGGTCTCCGTCTCGCCGTCCTCGCGGACGATCTCGCGCGTGACCTTGATCGAGAACCCGTTGCGGCCGGACTGGAGGGTGCGCGAGGTCTGGGGCGCGAGGGCCTTGTTCTCGCGGTACTCCGTCGGGTACGGCTTGGTGTTGGTCGGCTGCCCGTGGACGGCGCGGACCAGCTCGACGTCGTTGCTGCCGTAGAAGCTCACGGTGATCGACGTCGAGGTGTGGGCGGTGCGGACGAGGATGCCGTTGCCGGTGTCGTTGGTGAACTTCACGTCGATGTCGGGCGACGGGTAGTTCAGCGTCGCCTCGCGTCCCATCGGGTAGCGCGAGATGTAGAAGCTGTGCGGCTGGTAGGCGTCGGGATCGAGGCCCGCGAAGAACACCGCGTTCACGGTGGTGGTGCCGAACTGCGACACGCCGCCGCCGCAGGAGTCCACGATCTCGCCGCGGAGGATCATGCCGGCCGGCGCGAACCCCTTCGAGCAGGTCCGCTCGCCGGAGATCTGGTTGATGGAGAACTGCTCGTCGGGCTGCACGATCGTGCCGTCGACGAGGTCGGCCAGCCGCTGGATGTTGGTCACCCGGGCCTGGCAGCAGGCGTGGTAGGTCGTGAAGGTCGACAGCAGCGTGTCGATCCCGAGGTCGCGGGCCTGCTCGGTGGACAGCCCCGGCTCGACCTCGGCGAGACGGAGCTCGGCCTCGTGCTGACCCCGGCTGAGGAGCTCCGCCATCTGCGCCGCGGCGAGATCGGGATCGAACGTGAGCCCGTTCTCGGACGGCACGATCGGGACGTCGACGGGGCGGGGTCGCCACGTCGCGTCGGCCTTGGCGTCGAACGTCACGGGGGGCTCGCGGGGGACCTCGAAGCGGGCGTCGACCGGCGCGACCTCGAAGGAGCCGGTGAGGTCCGCGAACAGCTCCTCGACCTCGGCGGCCGTGACGTCGAGCTCGACGGTCCACCGGTCGTCGCCGACCTCCCGCTCGACGAGCGAGATGAGCGGTGCCAGCTGTGACGGCGACAGGGTCACGTCTCGGTTGGGCGAGCGCAGCAGCAACGGCGCGTCGAGCGCCTCCCGAGCCTGGCGCGCGACGGCCTCGACGTCGGCGGGGTCGATCCGCGCCGGCAGCACCTCGACGGGGAGCTCGGCGGTCTGGGGCCCGGGCGTCGACAGCGCGTCGAGCACCACCGTGCGGGCGGCCGCGGTGTCGACCTCGACGCCGTCGGCCGGCGGTTCGCTCGTGACCTCGAGCGTCGCCGGGTCCGCGGTGACGTCGCCGGCGAACGGGTCGCGGTCGACCTCGGTGGTGACGTCGTTCAGCCAGGCGGACAGCGCCTCGTCGTCGACGTGCTCCTCGAGGGCGACCTGCTCGTCCTGCCAGTAGGCCGACACGTGCCGCCAGGTGCGGTCGAGGATGCCGCCCTCGCGCCCGATCGCCATGGCCGCCTCGACCGTGGCGTCGAGGTCGACGCTGTAGTCGACCGCGGCGGGCTCCAGCACGAACCGGTCGTCGCGGAAGGTCAGCGTCACCGGGTCCGACTCGCGCGCGTCGGCCAGGCCGGCGAGGGCCGAGTGCGCCTCCGCGGGGCTGCGGCCGCCGAGGTCGACGTCCTCCACCTGGACCCCGGGCACGACCTCGCCGCGGTGGGCCAGCCGCACGCCGGCGAGGCCGAGGACGACGACGGCCAGCGCGGCGGCGAGCACCGCGACGGCGATCGTGGACGGACGGCGCCCGGACCGGCGGCGGTCCTCGCTGGGGGACGTGCTCGACACGACGGCGGTCCTCGAGGTGTGGGAGGGATGGGGGCGGGGTGGGCCCCGGGCCGCGCGGTTGGTAGCCTCCGCCGGCGCGTGCGGAGGGTAGCCAGCCACCGCACGGACCGCGTCCAGCGGCACCCCCGCCGCCGCCACCGCGGTCCCCTTCCGCCGCGACCGCGTCCCCGTGCTGTCCGCAGATCACCGAGTCGCCCGTGCCGCGTTCCCCCCTCGCTCGTCCCACGGCCTTCGTCGTGGCGCTGGCGCTGTGCCTCGTCGTCCCCGGTGGGGCCGTGGCGCAGACCGGCAACGAGAAGGCGGCGCTCGCCGAGGCGAAGGCCCGCATCGAGGCCGTGAAGGCCCGGATCGGGTCGGCGCAGGCCGAGGCCCGTACCGCCGCGACCGAGCTCGCCGACGCCGACGCACGTCTCGCGGAGGTGGAGGCCGCCGTGAACGACGCCGCGGCCGCCCTGGAGCGCCAGGAGCTCGCGGTGGCGGAGGCGGAGAACGCGCTGGGGCGCCTCGAGGCGGACCGGAGACGGATCCGCGACGCGTTCGACCGGCGCGCCGCCGGCATCTACAAGCGCGGGAGCGGTCTGTCGTTCGAGATCGTCCTCACGAGCGGCAACGTGCAGGACGCCCTGGAGCGCAGCGCCTTCCTGCGCGTCATCACCTCGGCGGACCAGGCCACCCTGGAGGGCGTCGAGACGTCGCAGGTCGCCGTCGAGGCGCAGCGCCGGCTCCTGGAGGCGGAGCAGCAGACGCTCGAGGCGATGTACGTCGAACAGCAGGAGCTGCTCGACGAGGTCGCGCGACTGCGCGCCAGCAAGGCGCTCGAGGCGGCCTCCGCCCGCGCCGAGGTGCAGCAGCTGGAGTCCGAGAAGGAGACGCTCGAAGCGGACTCCGAGGCGCTCGAGCGCATCATCGAGATCCGGGCGGCCGCCGGCACGCGCGTGTCGTCCCCGAGCACGGCGGGCTACTCGTGGCCACTCTGCGGCCCGGTGACGTCCGAGTACGGACGCCGGTGGGGGCGCATGCACTCGGGCATGGACATCGACGACAGCTGGTCCCGGACGATCATGGCCGCGAAGGACGGGGTCGTGATCTTCGCGGGGTGGCAGGGTGGCTACGGACGCCTGACGCTGATCGACCACGGCGGCGTCGTGACCGCCTACGCGCACCAGTCCGGGCAGTCCGTCTCCGCGGGGCAGGTGGTGTCCCGCGGCCAGCGCATCGGCACCGTCGGCAACACCGGCAACTCGACGGGTCCGCACCTGCACTTCGAGACGCGCGTCAACGGTGGCGCCGTCAACCCCCGACGCTTCCTCCCGGGCGGCGGCTGCTGAGAGGAGGCCCGACGTGACCGACGCCGTGCTCGCGAGCATCGCGTTCCCCATCCTCGAGCGGATCCCGCTGTTCGGTGACGTCGCGGTGTCGCCGCACGGGCTGGGGATCGCGATCGGCTTCCTCGTCGGCGCGAAGCTCCTGATCGACCGGGCCCAGAAGCGCGGCCTCGGCCACCACTACGTCGAGGACATCCCGGAGACGATCCAGGGACTGCTGGTCAAGGTCGCCATCGGCGGCATCGTCGGCGCGCGTCTCTTCTACGTCCTGAACCACCTCGACGTCTACGGCTCCGACCCGCTGCGGGCCCTGCAGGTGTGGGAGGGCGGCCTGACCTTCCTCGGTGGCGTGGCCGGCGGCGTGCTGGCGGTCCTGCCGGACCTCGTGCGTCGTGGCTACCGGCCGATGCAGGCGCTCGACTCGGCCGCCCCGGGCCTGGCGCTCGGGCTCACGATCGGCCGTCTCGGGGACCTCGTCATCGGCGACCACATCGGCCCACCCACCGAGTTCGTGCTCGGCTGGCGCTGCACCGGCAACTACTGGGACCGTGCGACGAACAGCATCGCGTGGAGCCCTCCCGCCCCGTACCCGACCGGCGCCGCCGACCTCCCGACCGCCGGCTGCTTCGACGCGGTCCTGCACCAGACCGCCCTGTACGACTTCCTCGCGACGGGCCTGGTCTTCCTGCTCATGCTGGCCTTCGAGCGCTCTCGCCGGTGGGACGGCTTCTTCGTCGCCACCTGGATCTACGCCTACGGCGGCCTGCGGTTCCTGTCCGACTTCGCCCGGGAGGACCGCCGGCTCCTGGGGCTCACCGGGTCCCAGTACGCGGTGCTGGCGGCCATCGTCGCGCTGTCCGTCTACCTGCTCGTGAAGAAGCCGTGGCAACGGACCCCGTGGGCCTGGGACCGCGAGTTCGACCACCCCTGGCTGTCGCCGCCGCCCGACCCGCACGCGCTGACGTCGGAGACGGACCCGGGCCCGGGATCGACCCCTCCGGACGCATGACCCTGTCCCTGGCCGTGTCCGCCGGCGTATCCTCCGGTCATGGCGACCGGGCACGACCACTTCGAGGAACTCGCCGTCGGGCACGTGCTCGGCGGCCTCGAGCAGGACGCGGCCGCGCGGTTCCGTGCCCACCTCACCCGCTGCCGTGACTGCCGCGCCCGCGTGTCCGAGCTGCGCGGCATCGCGAGCGACCTCCAGGCGGCCGAACGCGACGAGCTGGCACGTGCCCGGGTCAAGACCGAGGTGGCGCGACGCGACGACCACCCGGAACCGTTCGCGTCGGCCTGGCTGCTGCCCAGCCGCGCGCTCCTGTGGGTCGTGACGGTGAGCGTCGCCCTCGCCATCGGTCTCGCCTTCTGGAACTTCCACCTGCGTGCCCAGCAGGCGGCCATGCTCGAGGTGGCGGACGCGCGCGAGGCCATCCTCGAGGGGCTCGCCACCGGCGCGGCCGTCCCGACCGAGCTCGCGGGCGCGGTCACGGGTCAGGTCGTCGCCGACGCGACCCACGTCACCGTCGACCTCGCTGGTCTGCCCGCGATCGGCCCCGACGAGAGCTACGTCGTGTGGCTCCTCGGGGAGGAGCCGACCGACAGCTACTGGCGGGCCTACGGACGCGACGAGCTGCCGGAGGGCCGGCTCGCCTTCCGCGACCTGCACCGCCGGACGGACCGGCTGGTGATCTCCGTGGAACGCGACCGCGGTG
This sequence comes from Actinomycetota bacterium, assembly GCA_019348135.1. Taxonomy (GTDB): domain Bacteria; phylum Actinomycetota; class Nitriliruptoria; order Nitriliruptorales; family Nitriliruptoraceae; genus JAHWJY01. The sequence goes on along the minus strand of JAHWJY010000050.1, from coordinate 6,687 downwards.
ACGTGCCCGCCGGCCGCGAGCTCCTCGACGCGGACCTCAGCGCGCGGACCTGAGCGCGCGCCGGCTCAGCCGCGCGTCGTCCGGTCCTCGTCGAAGTAGTCGAGCTGGTCGAGCGGCATGACGACGGCGCTCAGCACGTTCATGAGGTGCGCGACGACCCGCTTGCAGTAGCGCCAGAAGAGCGCCCGCGGGACGCCGTAGGAGGACGGTCGGTCCGACCGGACGAGCTCGCCGATGGCCTCGTCGAAGGTGTCGAGGAGACGGTCCCCCTCGGCGATGAGGTCCCGGGCGGCCTCGGTGTCGCGCTCGGCGAAGACCCGCGCGGACTCGGCGATGAGGTGCGAGACGCGGTCGCGCACCGCCACGAGCTCGTCCCGGTCGGGCGCGGACGAGAAGTCCGCCCCCTCGGCGGCGAGGTCGTAGATGTTCTTGGCGTAGTCGCCGATGCGTTCCACGTCCTTGACGATGGACATGTAGACGAGGATGGCCGGCACGTCCGGGCCCGTCTGGACGCTCGCGTGCACCACCAGCTCACGCCGGATCTCGCGCTCGGCGGCGTTCACCCGCCGGTCCGTCGCCCGCAGGTCGGGGCCCACCACGTCGGGGTCCGCCCCGCCGATGAGCGCCGAGGCGGCGGCATCGAAGCTGTGCCGGTCGTCGTGCAGCATCCGCTGCAGCGTCGCCTCGACACGCTCGAGCGTGTCGTCGCCGCCACCGCGGAAGAACCTGAGGACCATGACTGCTCCTAACGGAGGATGAGCATGCCGGACAGCGGCAGCACGACGAAGGCGCCCAGCACGTACACGAAGACGAGGCTGCGGTGGTCGTAGGCGACGTCGGACAGACCGCGTGCCAGCCGGATCGGGACCCGTCGCATGGCCGGCACCGGGTAGAAGACGAGGATGCCGGCGACGTTGAACAGCGTGTGCACGATGGCGACCACGAGGCCCGCCTGGAGGTCGACGGCCAGGGACGCGAGCAGCGCCGTCACCGTCGTGCCGACGTTGGCGCCGAGCGTGATGGGGTAGGCGTTCTCGAGCGACAGGATGCCGGCGGCCACCAGCGGGACGAGGATCGACGTCGTGATCGAGGACGACTGCACCAGCACGGTGATCACGATGCCGATGAGGATGGCCACGACCCCGCCGCCGGAGCCGATCATGCGGTTCATGGCCGTCTCGACCTGACCGGCGATGAGCTGGCGCATGTTGCGGGTGATGTTGCTGAGGGCGAGGAAGATCAGCCCCAGCCCGACCGCGAGGAGCACGACGCCGAGGACGGTCCCGCTGGTCCCGAGCACCCCGACGACGCGCTCGACCACCGCCTCGCCGGCGCCGACGGCCGCCTTGATCACGCTGTCGCTCTCGCCGCCCTGGACGCCCCAGGACGACAGGACGTCCGCGAGCTCCTGCGCGATGGTCGAGAGGATGCCGGTCAGGATCTCCAGGGGCAGGAAGATCGCGACGGCGAGCAGGTTGAAGAAGTCGTGGACCGTCGCGCCGGCGAACGCCCGACGGAACTCCTCGCGCCGCCGGACGTGACCGATCGAGGCCAGCGTGTTGGTCACGCTCGTGCCGATGTTGGCGCCCATGATCATCGGCACGGCGGCCTCGATCGACAGCGTGCCGGCGCCGACCATCCCGACGATCGTCGCCGTCGACACCGACGAGGACTGCACGAGAACGGTCGCGAGGATCCCGGCGAACATCCCGGCGACGGGGTTCGTCACCGACTCGAGGAGCCCCTCCTGGAACCCCGACCCGAGCGCCTTGATGCCGTCGGACAGCAGACCGACGCCGACCAGGAAGAGGTAGAGCAGGCCGATGACGAGCAGGGCGCGGGCCCACGCGGGCATCGCGGGGGCGGGAGGCGGGGCCTCCTCGAGCGCGGGGGAGCGCAGGTCCTCGGACACGGGTGACGCACGCCTCGTCGTCGGGGGGACCGGAGCCTAGGCGGACGCGGGGGCGCATCGGCGACGCGGCGCTCCCGCCGCCGTTCACCGGGACGCCGAGAGGGGGACGTCCGGGTGGACGTCCCCCTCTCGGGTTCATGTGCTGACTGGAGGGACCTGGTGACCGTTCCGCACGTCCCCGGTCGAGCGCTCGCTCGTGGGGGGCGTGTGGACGTCGGGCGGGACGAATCCCCGACCGGCGTTCCAGACGGTGCTCGGAGTGGATTCCGCCAGGGGTCCAGCGGCCGGTCTAGCGGCCGAGCACCTCCAGGGTCCCGTCATGACTGCTGCTATCCAAAACGGACCACCTCCTTCCTCTGGTCCGGCGATGGAACCACAGACCGGCCGTCGGTGCACGGGAGTGGCACGTCGGCGTCCGGTGCGCGAGGCTGGCGCGCGATGGCCGCCTCCTCCGATCCCACCGACGACAGCGACGCCCCGCTGCCGGCGGCGCTGCACGCGCTGGCGCGGACGCTCGCGGACCTGCCGGACGGCCTCGACACGCCCGACGCACCGGCGGCGCGAGCCGCACGGGACCGGATCGCGCGTGACATCGCGGCGACGGCGGCGCGGGCACGCGACCTCGATGCTCCGCTGCTGGTGGTGCTGGGGGGCGTGACCGGCGCGGGCAAGTCCACCACCGCGAACAGCCTGGTCGGCCGCAACGTGGTGCGGACGGGCGTCGTCCGGCCGACGACCGCCACGCCGACCCTCGTCGTCCACCCCGACGACGCCCACTGGTTCCGCGGGAGCCGCGTGCTGCCCGGTCTCCCGCGGGTGGCGGACGCGACCGGCGAGGTCGCCGGCGAGGTGCTGGTCGTCGTCGAGGACCCCGCCATCCCGCCGGGGCTCGCCCTCGTCGACGCCCCGGACGTGGACTCGGTCAGCGACGCGAACCGGGAGCTGGCCGACCGGCTGCTCGACGCGGCGGACGTCTGGGTGTGGTTCACGACGGCCGGCAAGTACGCGGACGAGGAGTCGATGCGCTACGTCCGCCGCGCCGCCGAGCGGCACACGTCCATGATCGTGGCCCTCACCCAGGTCCACGCGCCGGACCGCGACGAGGTCCTGGAGGACCTCGACGGCAAGCTCGCCGATGCGGGCGCGGCCGGCGCCCAGGTGGTCGTGGTCCCGTGGACCGAGGTCGTCGACGGCCGGCTCCCGGCGTCGGCCTCGGCCGAGCTGTCGGCGGCCGTCCTGCCGCTGGCCGCGCCGGAGGCGCGACGCGCCCACCGACGGCGCACGCTCGAGGGCGCCCTCGACCGGCTCCCCGACGACGTCGCCCAGGTCGCCGGCTGGCTCGACACGCAGCTCGAGGAGGCCCGCCTCCTCACGGCCGACGCGGCGACGGCGTACGCACGTGCCACCCGCGACTTCGCGGTCGCCATCGAGGAGGGTCTGCCGCTCCAGCAGGAGGTCCTGTCCCGGTGGAACCGGTTCGTGGGCGGCAACCGGATCCTCCGGCTCGCCGAGGAGGCCTCCGGCCAGGCGCGGACGTGGCTCCGCTCGGTGCTGGTGGCGACGGCGGACAGCCGGGAGGAGCGTCTCGAGCGTGAGGTCAAGGTCGAGGTGGCCGACACGGTCGGCGACCTCGCCACCCGGCTCGGCGACCTCGCCGCGGCGGATCTCGCCGAGGCCTGGAGCCGTCGCTCCGCGGGACGGGCCCTGTTGGCCGCGGAGCCGCAGCTCGGCCAGGCGTCCCCGGACCTGCGCGCGCGCACCGTGGCCGAGGTCGCCGCGTGGCAGGACCACGTCGTCGACCTCGTCGCCACGACGGGCTCCGAACGGCGTACCCGCGCTCGCTGGGTCTCGACCCTCGTCAACGCGGCGGCGACGGGTGCCATCGTGGTGGCCCTCGCGTCCACCGGAGGGCTCACGGGTGCGGAGGCGGGCATCGCGACCGCCGCCGGCGCGGCCAACCAGACGCTGCTCA
>JAHWJY010000050.1:0-2703 GCA_019348135.1 Actinomycetota bacterium | reverse complement strand
GGTGCGGAGGCGGGCATCGCGACCGCCGCCGGCGCGGCCAACCAGACGCTGCTCACGAAGCTCCTCGGGGCCCAGAACCTGCGTTGGCTCATCAACGCCGCCCGCGAGGACCTCGCTGCCCGCTTCGACCGCCTCGCCGGCGCGGAGCGTCAGCGCGCCACCCGGGCCGTCGCCGAGGTCACCCCCGACCCGGAGCTCGAGACCCACCTCGCGGCGGCGCTCACGGCCGTCGCCGGTGCACGCCGGTGAGGCGGGACCCCCGACTCGAGGACCGGCTGGCCGCCCTGGACGAGGCGGCCGCGGTCGGCGCCGGCCGGCTGACGGCGGCCGAGCTCGCGACCATCGCCGAGGTCCGGGGCCGCGCCGGCGAACGCCTCGCCCGCGGAGACCGCGTGGTCGTCGTCGCGCTCGGTGGGGGGACCGGAAGCGGCAAGTCGTCGCTGTTCAACGCGCTGGCGGCCCGCGCGATCGCCGAGGTCGGGGCGCGGCGGCCCGTGACGTCCGAGCCGACGGCGCTGGCGGTGGGGGCGCCCGACGACGCCGGCGCGGTGCTCGACTGGCTGCAGGTCGCTCGGCGCTCCCAGGTGGCGCCCGACGACCGCCTGCCCGCGGGCCTGGTCCTGCTCGACCTGCCCGACCACGACTCCGTGGCCGTCGCCCACCGCGAGGTGGTCGACCGCTTCGTCGAACGGGTCGACGTGCTGGTGTGGGTCGTCGACCCGCTGAAGTACGCGCAGCGCAGCCTGCACGAGACCTACCTCCGCGAGCTGGCGGCCCACGCCGACGTGCTCCTCGTGGTCCTCAACCGCAGCGACGAGCTGGCGCCCGACGACCGTGCGACCGTCACGGCGGACCTGCGGTCGCTGCTGGCGGCGGAGGGGCTCGGCGCCGTCCGGGTCCTCGTCACCTCGGCGGCGACCGGCGAGGGGATCGACGAGCTCCTCGGCGAGCTGCGGCGCGAGGTCGCCTCCCGCCACGCGGTCGCGGCCCGCATCGCCGCCGACGTCGTGACCGCCGCCCGCTCCCTGGCGGCCTCCGTCCGGCCCGTCCCCACCGAGGCACCTTCGGCGGCGCCCGACCTGGTGCGTGCCATGGCCGGGGCGGTCGGGGTCGCCGGCGTGGCGGAGGACGCCCAGCGCGCCTACGTGCAGGACGGCCGCTGGGGCACGCGGCCGCTCCTGTCCGGCGTCCTGCTCGGGCTCCTCGCGCGGGTCATCCGACCGTTGCGACGGTGGCGGACCGAGCGCGCCCGACGTCGTGCGGTCGCCCTGCGGGCGCCGGCCGGGGAGCTCCCGGTCGCGGTGCGCCACGCCCTGCTCGAGCTCGTCGACGCGACCGTCGCGGACGCCGCCGACCGGTGGCGCCCGCCGTTGCGCTCGTTCGCCGAGGGGTCCGGCGTCACCCTCGCGACCGAGCTGGCGTCCGATCTCGGGCGGGTCGAGCTGACCCCGAGACCGCGGCGGTGGTGGCGGGTCCTCTCGGCGGTCTGGACGCTCGTGGAGCTGGCCGTGCTCGTGGGGGCCGGATGGCTCGCCGTCTCGGGCGTGCTCGCGTGGCTCCAGCTGCCACCGCTCCCGACCCCCTCCGCCGTGGGGCCGGTGGGGTGGCCGACCGCGCTCCTGCTGGGAGGTGCGGTGCTGTGGCTCGCGTCCTGGGCGCTCCGCCGGCGGCTCGTGGCGCGCGGTGCGAGGCGGCACCGACGGCGTCTGGAGGAGCGGGTGCGGGAGCAGCTGCGGGCCCGGGTGACCGACACGGTGCTGCGGCCGCTGCAGGCCGAGGTCGGCGCGATCCGACACCTGGCGGCGGCCCTCGACGACGCGGGGCGTTGACCCGGTCGGACGGCCGGGGGAGGCGCGCGCCGGGGGTCCGGGGGACAGTGCCGCGCCTGGCCACGGGGAGCGTGCGGTGCGACCCTGGAGAGCACCCGGCCCTTCCCCGGCCGGTGGACAGGAGGCTCCCCATGCCGCGTTCGATGTGGTCCGGCGCCATCAGCTTCGGGCTGGTCAGCGTCCCGGTGAAGCTCTACCCGGCCACCAGCTCGCACGACATCCGCTTCACCCAGCTGCACCGGGAGACGGGGGCACGCGTGCGGCAGAAGCGGGTCGACGAGCAGACGGGCGAGGAGGTCGCCTACGAGGACATCGTCAAGGGCTACGAGGTGGGGGCCGGCCGCTACGTCCTGGTCGAGCGGGACGAGCTGGAGGGTCTCGACCCGGAGGCGTCGCGCACGATCGACATCCGGGACTTCGTCGACCGCGAGGACATCGACCCTCTCTACTACGACCGCCCCTACTACCTCGCCCCGGCGGGGAAGCCGGCCGGCAAGGCCTACCGGCTGCTGGTCGAGGCGATGGAGAAGGCCGACAAGGTCGCGATCGCGTCGTTCGTGATGCGGACCAAGGAGTACCTCGTCGCGCTGCGTGCGACGGACGGCCACCTCGTCGCGAACACGATGAACTACGCCGACGAGATCCGCCCGGCGGGACAGATCGGCGAGCTCGAGTTCGCCGCCGACGTCGAGGTCAACGACCGCGAGCTCGACATGGCCGAGCGCCTGATCGAGTCGCTGTCGACCGAGTTCGACCCGAGCGCGTACGAGGACCGCCACCACGAGCGCGTGGTCGCCTTCCTCGAGCAGAAGGCCGAGGGTCGCGAGGTGGCGATCCCCGAGCCGGCGCAGGACGACGGCGACGTCATCGACCT
>JAHWJY010000165.1 GCA_019348135.1 Actinomycetota bacterium | reverse complement strand
GACGAGGCGCTCGAGATCCTCGTCGAGAACGACGACGTGCTCGAGACGATGGCCGAGCGTCTGCTCGACGAGGAGACCCTCGACGCGGCCGCGCTCGCCGAGATCATGGCCAAGGTCCGCCAGCGGCCGAGCCGCGCCGTCGCCGCTCCCCACGACAAGACGCCGGCGTCGGTGCTGCGCACCCTGCGCCGGCTGAACGGCAGCGGCAGCGGCAGCGGGAACGGCAACGGATCGGCAAAGCAGCGCACGAGCGCCCGCGAGACGCCGGCGAAGAAGGCGACGACGCCGAAGAAGGCGACCAAGCGGAGCTCGTCGAAGCGGTCCGACTGAGGCCCCCGACGAACCAGCGGGAGCGCGACCATGCCGCACGAGCTCGACGAGCCGCACCTCGATCTCCCGTCCCGTGACCGCGTCAAGCACATCACCGGTGTGGAGCCGCGGCGGACGTTCGACCACGCACGGATCCGTGAGGCCGTGCGGATGCTGTTCGAGGCCATCGGCGACGACCCCGACCGCGACGGGATCCGCGACACGCCCGACCGCGTCGCACGCTCGTTCGACGAGATGTACGCGGGGTTGCTCGTGGACCCGGCGGACGTCCTGTCCGTGGTCTTCGAGGAGGGCCACGACGAGCTGGTGATGATGCGGGACATCCCCTTCTACTCGGTCTGCGAACACCACCTCGTGCCCTTCTTCGGGCACGCGCACGTGGCCTACCTGCCCAACACGCGGGGACAGGTCACGGGCCTGTCCAAGCTCGCGCGGCTCGTCGACGTGGTGTCGAAGCGCCCGGGGTTGCAGGAGCGGATGACGACCGACATCGCGGACGCGCTCGAGCAGGCGCTGGCGCCGCGCGGGGTCCTGGTGGTCCTCGACGCGCGACACCTCTGCATGGAGATGCGCGGCATCCGCAAGCCCGGAGCCTCGACGGTCACCTCGACGGTGCGGGGGACCCTCCGCGAGGACCCGCGCACCCGCGCCGAGGCGATGTCGCTGCTCACCGGCACGCGCGGCGCCTGAGGTGACGGACGCTCCGGTGGTGCGTGTCGTGGACGCGTCGCTGGTGCCGTCCGGCGGTCCCGCACGGATCTCGGTGAGCCGCCTGCCGCTGGCCGCCGAGGTGGCCTCCGCGGTCGCCGCGGCCGGCGGGGTGGCCGAGGTCGTGGAGGACCGCCTGCTGGCGACCGCGCGGCCGTCGCAGCTCGTGGACGCCGCCGGTCGTCGCGGCGGTGCGGACCTGGCGGGGCCGCTCGAGATCGAGGTGGAGCGCGCGGTCGCCAGCTGGCTCGGCGGGCCGGTCGACCTCGCGACCCCGTCCGGGGCGCTGCCCTGTGGGAGCCGGCCGGTCGTGATGGGGATCCTGAACGTCACGCCGGACTCGTTCTCCGACGGTGGCTCGCACTACCGCCCCGAGGACCACCCCGCGGCCGCGATCGCCCACGCCCGTCGCATGCTGGAGGAGGGGGCGGACCTCGTCGACGTCGGCGGCGAGTCCACCCGTCCCGGCGCCGAGCCCGTCCCGGAGGACGAGGAGCTGCGCCGGGTCCTGCCGGTCGTCGAGGCGCTCGCCGCCGACGACGTGACCGTGTCGATCGACACGAGCAAGGCGAACGTCGCCCGCCGGGCGGTCGAGGCGGGCGCGGCGATCGTCAACGACGTCTCGGCCGGGACCAACGACGGCCTGCTCCTCCGGACCGTCGCCGAGCTGGGCGTCCCCTACGTCGTGATGCACATGCGCGGCACGCCGAGGACGATGCAGCGCGATCCGCGCTACACCGACGTGGTGGCCGAGGTCTACGACTTCCTCTCCGACCAGATCCGCCGGCTCGAGCTGCTCGGGATCCGGCGGGACCTCCTCGTCGTCGACCCGGGCATCGGGTTCGGCAAGACCGTCGCGCACAACCTCGAGCTCCTGCGCAGGGTGCGCGAGTTCACCTCCCTGGGGCGGCCGGTCCTCATCGGGACCTCGCGGAAGTCGTTCCTCGGGACGATCTCGGGCGTGGAGGAGGCGTCGGAGCGGCTCGAGGGCTCGATCGTGACCGCGGCCATCGCGGTCGCCCGGGGGGCCTCGATCGTGCGGGTCCACGACGTCGCCGAGACGGTCCGGGCCGTGCGCGTCGCCGCGGCGCTCTCCGGTGATCCCCGCCCGGGCCAGGAGCCCGGGGCGTAGCATCCGACGATGGCCTACCCGGAGCACCTCCTGACGGACGACGAGACCGTCCTGCGGCAGTTCCGTCCGCACTGGCGGGTCTTCCTGCCGGTCGTGGGATGGGCCCTGCTGTTCGGGGCGGTGGCCGGCCTCGTGTGGTGGTTCGACGCCCGCGGCGGGGACCGCTCGGCGGTGGGTCCGATCGCCGTCGTCGCCGCGCTGGTCCTGACGGTGCTGGTCGCCGTGGTGCCGCTCGTGCGGTGGATCGGGACCCTGTACGTCCTCACCACCGAGCGGATCGTCGTACGACAGGGGATCGTGTCCAAGAGCGGCGTCGAGATCCCGCTCGAGAACATCAACAACGTCCTCTTCAGCCAGTCGGTGGTCGAGCGACTGCTCGGGTACGGCGACGTCCTCATCGAGTCGGCCGGCTCGCAGGGGCAGAGCCGCCTCGTCGACATCCCGGACCCCGAGTCCTTCCAGTCCGAGGTCTACCGCGCCCGGGAGCTGCGCTCCGTCCACCTCGAGGGCGGCCCCGCCGCGGCCGATCCGGTCGGTCAGCTCGAACGGCTCGGCACGCTCCTGGAGCGGGGGCTCATCAGCCAGGAGGAGTACGACGCCAAGAAGCGTGACCTCCTCGACCGCATCTGAGGCGTCGTAGGCTGGCGGCGTCGCGACCAGGAGCGGGTGTGGACCGGATCGAGATCGTCGGGCTCGAGGTGTGGGCGCACCACGGCGTGCTCCTGCACGAGCAGGCGCTCGGGCAGCGGTTCGTCATCGACGTCGCGGTCGAGCTCGACCTCGCCGCGGCGATGGCGTCGGACGACCTCGCGGACACCCTCGACTACGGCGTCCTGGCCCAGGAGGTCCACACGACGGTCACCGAGGCCAGGGACCAGCTCATCGAGCGCGTGGCCCAGCGGGTCCTCGACGTGTGCCTCGCCGACGACCGCGTGGCGGCCGCCGAGGTCACGGTCCACAAGCCGAGCGTGCCGCTGACGGTGCCGGCCGCCGAGGTGCTCGTCCGGGTCCGGCGGGAGCGGGACCGGTCGTGACGCCGCGTCCGCCGGTCACGGCCTTCCTCGGGCTGGGTGGCAACGTGGGGGACGCCGTGGAGACGCTCGCCAGCGCCGTCTACGCCCTCCACGACAGCGACGGCATCGCCGTCGAGGACGTGTCGGGCATCTACGAGACCCCGCCGTGGGGCCCCGTGGAGCAGGCACCGTTCGCCAACTGCGTGGTCCGCATCCGCACGACGCTCGACCCGCGCGAGCTGCTGCTCGAGTGCCAGACGACCGAGGCCGCCTACGGCCGGGACCGCGAGGCCGAGGAGCGCTGGGGTCCGCGACCGCTCGACATCGACCTCCTGCTGTACGGCGACGAGACGGTGGACACCCCCGAGCTGACGATCCCGCACCCACGGCTCGCCGAGCGCGCCTTCGCGCTCGTCCCGCTCCTCGAGGTCTTCCCCGGAGGGACGCTGCCGGACGGGCGCCGGCTCACCCGCCTCCTGCTCGACCTCGGCCCGATCGAGGACATGGACCTGATCGTGCGGCTCGAGGAGGTGCCGGGCCAGCACGTCGCGCGCCCCGAGATCCACGGCGGAGGCGGCGCGTACCTCGCCGAGGAGTGGCACGCCCGCGGCCGCCCCGACCCCCCGCCGCCCGACTGACCCCAGGTAGGTTCCGGCGTCCGCCCGTCGACCGGAGGTCCGCCATCCCGTCCGCAGACCACCTCGGCCGTCGGCGGGTCGCCGTGATCGGTCCCGGTCGCGTCGGGACGACCCTCGCCGCCGCCCTCACGCGCGCCGGCCACCGCGTCGTCGCGGTCGCGGGGGGCAGCCCGGACGCGCGCGCACGGTTCACCGCGGCCATCGCCGGCGCGCGGCCCGCCGACGCGGCGGCGGACGCCGCCCGCGACGCCGACCTCGTGCTCGTCACGACACCGGACGACGCCATCGAGGCGGTGGTGACCGACCTCGTCGTGGCCGACACGGTGGGGGAGGGCGACCTCGTCGTGCACGTCGCCGGCGCGCTCGGCCTCGCGCCGCTGCGCCGCGCGGCGCTCGCCGGTGCCGGCGTGGCCGCGTGCCACCCGGCGCAGACGTTCCCCGCCGGCGTGTCGGATCCCGAGGCCATCGTCGGCGTGGCGTGGGCCGTCACGGCCGCGCCGGCGGACCGGAGCTGGGCGCGGGAGCTCGTGGTCCAGCTGGGCGGCGACCCGCACGACGTCGCCGACGGCGACCGCGGCATGTACCACGCGGCCCTCACCATCGGCTCGAACGCGGTCGCGGCCGCGACCGCGCTGGCGCGTCAGCTCCTGCTCGGGGCGCGGGTGGCCGAGCCGGCCGCGTTCCTCGGCCCGCTCGTCGCGGCCAGCACCGCGAACGTGCTGCGCGACGGCGCCTCGGCGATCACCGGCCCCGTGTCCCGCGGCGACGTCGGCACCGTCGCGGCCCACCTGGCCATCCTCGACCGCGACGTCCCCCACCTCGCCGACGACTACCGCTGGCTCACCCGCGTGATCCTCGACCAGGTCCGCCCGGCGCTCAGCCCCGCCGAGGCGGCGTCGATCGCGGCCGCGCTCGACCGGGAGGGCCCCGCGTGGACCGGGTGACGACCATCGCCGGCGTGCGTGCCGCCGTGGCCGAGGCCCGCGCCGGCGGCGCCCGCATCGGGCTCGTGCCGACGATGGGGGCGCTGCACGCCGGGCACCTGTCGCTGGTGGAGCGGTGCCGCGACCTCGC
>JAHWJY010000049.1 GCA_019348135.1 Actinomycetota bacterium | reverse complement strand
CCGGGGGCTCGGGCGACGGGGACGGGGACGGGGACGGCGACGGCGACGGGGACGGGGACGGCGACGGGCTGGGCGTGACGGCGGCGGTCGGTACGTCGCTCGGACTCGGGGCGACGAGGACCTCGGGCGTCTCCTCCCCCGCGCGGTCGCCGACGAGCCCCCAGACGAGCGCGGCGGCGAGGACCACGACCGCGGCGCCTCCGAGCGCCCACAGCCACGGTCGCCGCTCGACCGGCTCGGCCGGTTCGGCCGGTTCGGCCGGCGCGGCGGAGGCCGCCGGCGGGGCCGACGCGGCCGCATCCGCCCGGGCCGCGGGAGCGGCCATCGCGACGGTCGGAGCGTGCCCGGACGGCTCCAGCAGCATCGTCGCCGCCGGTGGGATCCGGTCGACGCCCTGCAGCTCGCGTGCGAACGCGCCGGCGTCCGGCTGGCGCTGGCCGGGGTCCTTGGCCATCGCACGTGCGACCACGGCGTCGACGAGCGGCGGGACCTCCGGCCGGAGGGACGACGGGGCGACGGGATCGCGGTGGAGGTGGGCCGCGAGGACGGCGACGGCCGTGGGTCCCTCGAACGGCGCCCGCCCCGTCAGCATCTCGAACAGCAGGCATCCGAGCGCGTACACGTCCGCGGTCGGCCGCGGCTCGTCCCCGGCCGCCTGCTCGGGCGCGAGGTACGGCGCCGAGCCGGCCATCATGGCCGTCGCCGTGGCGGTCGCCGTCACCGCGTGCGAGATCCCGAAGTCGGTGACCCGGGCACGCCCGTCGACGTCGAAGATGACGTTGCTGGGCTTGAGGTCGCGGTGCACGACCCCGCGGTCGTGGGCGGCCTGGACCGCGTCGGCGACCTCGGTGGCGACCCGGACCGCCTCCACGACCGCGAGCGGACCGTCCGACGCCAGCACGTCGCCGAGCGTGCGTCCCTCGACGAGCTCCATCACGAGGTAGTGCGTGTCCCCGTCGCTGCCCGTGTCGTAGACCCCGACGATGCCGGGATGCCGGATCGAGGCGGCCGCGCGCGCCTCGCGGACCAGCTGACGCGCCGCGACCGCGTCCTGGACGAGGTGCGGGGCGAGGAGCTTCACCGCCACCTCGCGCCCGAGCCGCTCGTCCCGGGCCCGGAACACCTCGGCCATGCCGCCGCGGCCGATGCGCTCGATCAGCGTGTACCGACCGTCGAGGAGGTCGCCGGCGGAGGGTGGGACGTCTGGCGGTGGGGAGGTCATGCTGGGAGTATCGCGGTCCGTGACACCCGACGCGGAGCACACCACCATGCGACTGACCTCGACGGTGATCGACTGCCCCGATCCACGCACGCTGGCCGACTTCTACGCCGCACTCCTCGGCTGGCCCATCGGCCGTGACGAGGGCGACTGGGTGACCCTGCGACCGGCCGGTGGCGGCGCCGGCCTGTCGTTCCAGACCGAGCCAGCCCACGTCCCGCCGCGGTGGCCCGCCGGCCCCGGCGACCAGCAGATGCAGATGCACCTCGACATCGAGGTCGAGGACCTCGACGCCGCGGGCGCGGTCGCCGTCGCCGCGGGAGCGACGCTCGCCGAGCACCAGCCCCAGGACGACGTCCGCGTCTACCTCGACCCCGCCGGACATCCGTTCTGCCTGTGGCGCGAGTAGCGGCCCTCAGGCGGCCGGAGGCCGACGCGACCGCCACAGCAGCCACACGAAGTACGGCGCGCCGAGCATCGCGGTCAGGAGCCCGGCGGGGATCTGTCCGGGCGCGATGACCGTCCGGCCGACCGTGTCGGCGACGCTCACGAGCACCGCCCCGAGGAGCGCGGCGACCGGGATCACGCGCAGGTGCCGGCTGCCGACGAGCACCCGCGCCGCGTGCGGGGCGACGAGACCGACGAAGCCGACGACGCCGATCGCCGACACGGCGGTGGCGGTGAGGAGCGCGGCGCCGACGAGTGCCACGAGCCGCGCCGGCGACAGCCTCACCCCCAGCACGCGCGGCGTGTCGTCGTCCAGCGCGAGCAGATCGAGCTCGCGGTGGCCGGCCATCGCCACCGGGGTGAGCACCACGAGCGCCACGGCGACGGGCACGAGCTGCGCGAGGGTGCGCCCGTACGTGGATCCCGACAGCCACGTCAGCGCGAGCGCCAGGTTCCACGGGTTCGTCACGACGAGGATCATCGTGATGAGCGCCGTCGCCCCGGACCACATCCCGATCCCGACGAGCACGAGCCGGTCGGCCGTCAGGCCGGCGCGCGACGACAGCCCGTACACCAGGGCGAACGCGACGAGCGCCCCGACGGCGGCCGCCGCGGTCAGGGGCCAGATACCGGCCTGCGGCACGTACACGAGGACCAGCACCGCGCCGACGCCGGCGCCGCCGGTGATGCCGAGCAGGCCCGGCTCGGCGAGCGGGTTGCGGCACACGCCCTGGACGACCGTGCCGGCGACGCCGAGCGTCGCGCCGGCGAGGAGCGCCGCCGCGACCCTCGGCAGGCGCGCGTCGAGCACGAACGTGAGCACGCGACCCGAGCGGCCGTCGACCCAGTTCACGAGGTCGCCGCCCAGGACGACCGTGTCCCCGGCCAGCATCCCGACGAAGCCACCCGCGACGACCGCCGCGCCCGCGACGGCCAGCACGACGACGGTCCGCCGGCGCGACCGGGCGCCGGCACCGACCGTGCCCGGCGGCTGGCGGACGTGGCCGCTGTCGCGGTGGCGGCTCGCGAGCCACACCAGCACGCCCGCCCCGAAGATCGAGGTCACGACCCCGGTCGGGACCTCCACCCCGCGCTGCCCGCCCAGCAACGCCCGGAGCAGGACGTCGGCGGCCAGCACGACGGCCACGCCGGCGAGACCGCCCAGCGGGAGCAGGACGTGGTGGCGGTGGATCTCGGGCAGGCGGGCCCCACCGACGCGCACGATCGCCGGCGCCGCCAGGCCCACGAACCCCACCGGTCCGGCGACCGCCACCGCGGCCGCGGTCAGGAGCACGGCCAGCACGACCACGGCGATCCGGGTGCGTCGGACGTCGATCCCCATCACCGCGGCGGTGGCGTCGCCGAGGGCGAGGAGATCGAGCCGGCGCGCGAGGAGGAGGCACCCGGCGATGCCCACGAGCGCGACCGGCGCCATCCGAGCGACGCCTCCCAGCCCGGTCTGCACGAGCGAGCCGGCACGCCACGCGAACAGCCCGACGGTCCCCTCCGGGTCGAGGATCAGCACGAAGGTCGCGGTCGACCACAGCGCCATGCCGACGGCGGAGCCCGCGAGCACGAGCCGGGTCGGACCGGCGGCCCCACCGCCCGACATGCCGAGCACCAGCGCCGCGACGGCGAGCCCGCCGGCGAAGGCGACCCCGCCCGCCGGCAGCACCGGCAGCGACACGCCGAACCCCGCGGTCACGACGACCGCGAGGTAGGCGCCGGCGTCGACGCCGAGCGTGTCGGGCGCCGCCAGCGGGTTCCGGGCGAGCGACTGCAACGCCGTCCCGGCCACCCCGAGCGCCGCCCCGACCAGCACCCCGGCGAGGAGCCGCGGGACGCGGGAGGCGACGAGGACCGCCGCCGTCTCGTCGGTCCCCCGCCCCGAGGCGAACCGGAGCAGGTCGCCGGCGTCGACCGCGGACGTGCCCTGCGTGAGGTGGACGCCGGCGAGGAGGGCGACGAGCGCGAGCCCACCGGTGACGAGCGCCGCGATGCGCGACGTCCCGACGACCGGCAGGCTCGCGGCCGTCACGCCGTGAGCGTCGTGACGACGGCCTCGACGAGCTGCTCGACGGAGCGAGGACCGCCGAACATCCAGATGCCGTCCGGGAGCCGGTGGACGTCACCGGACTCGACGAACCCGAGCGAGTCCCAGATGGCGTTGCCGTCGAGCGCCGCGAAGGGGTCCTCCTCGACCTCGTTCGTGTAGTAGAGGAAGTGCACGTCGCCGAGGCCGGTGAGACCCTCGACGTCGGTCGTCGCGAGGCCGTAGTCCGGATCGCCCTCGAGCTCCCAGGCGGACTCGAGCCCGAGCTCCTCGACCACGGCACCGGCGAGGGACGCGTCGGTGAAGGCGCGGACGCTCACGTTGCTGCCCTCGACCCAGCCGTCGGCGAGGGTGAAGCGGTCACCGGCGACCCCGGCCGCCTCGAGCGCCGCGGCACCGTCGGCGAGCGCCGTGTCGAGGTCCGCGAGGAGCTCCCCGGCCTCGTCGGTGCGTCCCACGGCCGCGGCCACGAGGGTCAGGTTGTCGCGCATCTGCTCGACCGGCCGCTCGGCCGCGGCGGGTCGCACGATCAGCACGGGCACGACGGCCTCGAGCTGGTCGACCACGTTCGGTGCGAGGTCGGTCGTGGCGACGACGAGGTCCGGGTCGAGCGCGACGATCGCGTCGACGCTCGGCTCGCCGCGCATGCCGACGTCCGTGACCTCGTCGTCGAGGGGGGCGGCGCCGACCCACGCGCCGTAGCCGGCCGGGTCGGCGACGCCGACGGGCATCACGCCCAGGGAGACGAGGTTCTCGACGATGCCCCACTCGAGGCCGACGACCGTGGTCGCCGGGGCGTCGATGGTGAGCTCCTCGCCGCGGCCGTCGGTGACGGTGACGGGTCCGGACGTCCCGGGATCGGGCGCCGAGGTCGACGGCGCGGACTGGGCGGTCTCGGCGTTGCCCGCCTCGACGCTGCCGCAGGCCGCGGCCGCGAGGGACAGGGTGGCGGCGAGCGCCACGAGGTGGTGCGTTCGCATGCAGGTTCTCCTCAGGTGGATCGACGTGGACGGTCGCCTACGCCGTGGCGGCGTCGACCGCCGCCCGTCGCCGGTGGTGGCGACCGATCGGGCGCGTGGTGACGCGGTCGGTGGTGGGATCGACGACGACCTCGACCGGGATGCCGTAGACGGCGGTGAGGGCGTCGGCGGTGAGGACCTCGCGGGGCGCTCCGGCGGCGCGGACGCGTCCGCCCTCGAGCAGGACCACGCGGTCGGCGACGGCGGCGGCCTGGTCGAGGTCGTGCAGGACGATGCCGACGGCCACGCCGTGGTCGACCGCCAGCTCCGCGACGAGGTCGAGCGTCTCGACCTGGTAGCGGAGGTCGAGGTGGTTCGTGGGCTCGTCGAGGAGCAGGACGTCGGTGCGCTGTGCGAGGCACGTGGCGAGCCACACCCGCTGCAGCTCGCCGCCGGAGAGCTCGTCCACGCTGCGGTCGGCCATCGCCGACACGCCGGTCAGCTCCATCGCGCGGGCGACCGCGAGCGGGCCGTCGGGATCGCCGGCACCCCACCGTCGTCGGTGCGGGTGACGGCCGTAGCCGACGAGGTCGCGGACGCGCACCCCCGTGGGCGTCGGCCGCGACTGCGCCAGGAGCGTCACCAGGCGTGCGAACGCCTTCGGCGACAGCGCGAGCGCGTCGGTGCCGTCGCCGAGCGCCATCGAGCCGGCGTCCGGCAGGTGCAGACGTGCCAGCGCACGGAGGAGGGTCGACTTGCCGCTGCCGTTGGGACCGACCAGCGCGACGACCTCCCCGGCGTGGAGCTCGAGCGAGGCGTCCGAGACGACGGGGGTGCCGGCGTAGGACAGCGCCAGCGCGTCCGCGGTCAGCCGTCGCGGGCTCGTCTGCACGGGCGGGGAGAGCAGGGGGCTGCGGGTCATCGCGGACGGCTCCGGGGTCGGCCGACCCGGGAGCTTAGTTAGGTAAGCCTCACCTCACAAACCCGCCTCGTCCGGGGCGACCGCCCCGCCGGCGTCCGTACCCGGTACCGTCGTCGGAGGGCGGCGTTCGTGCCGCCCGACTCGACTCACGGAGCCGCCGTCTGGCGCCCGGTCACCCCGTCAGTGAGTGTCGATCCCGCCGTGCCACGGCGGGTCCATCCTGGAGGGAACGTGACCGTCCGCACCCGTGAGCCGTCCATCGGCTTCGTCAGCACCTACCCGCCCACCGTCTGCGGGCTCGCCACGTTCACCGCGTCGCTGCTCGGGGCCATCGCCACGACCCGCGGCACCCCGGACGGGCTCGGCGTGCTGCGCCTGATCGAGGACGCCCAGGACGGTTGGGGCCGCGAGGGCGTGTCGGTCCACCGCCGCGGAGACGACCGTTCGCTGCGCGCCGGCGTCGACATCCTCAACACGTTCGACGCCGTCTCGATCCAGCACGAGTTCGGCATCTTCGGCGGCGACGACGGCCGCGAGGTCCTCGACCTCGTCGGGGGGCTCGACGTCCCCGTCGCCACGACCTTCCACACGATGCTCGCGACCCCGACCGCGTCGCAGCGCGGCATCGTCGAGGGCCTGGCCGCCGCGTCGCAGCGGTCGGTCGTGATGAGCGAGACGGCCGCCGACCGGCTCACCCGACACTACGACGTCGACCCCGAGCGCGTGGTCGTCATCCCCCACGGCGCCGACGAGCGCTTCGGCGGCCCCTCCCTCGCCGAGGGCGACCGGCCGCTCATCCTCACCTGGGGCCTCATCGGTCCGGGCAAGGGGCTCGAGGTCGCCATCGAGGCCTGCGCCGGCATCCGGCACCTCACGCCGCGACCGCGCTACCTCATCGCCGGCGCGACGCACCCGAACGTGGTCCGTCACGACGGCGAGGCCTACCGCGAGGGGCTCCAGGCGCTCGTCCGCCGGCTCGACCTCGAGGACGTCGTGGAGTTCGACGACCGCTACCTCGCGTCGGACGAGCTCGCCGAGCTCGTGCGCAGCGCCGACCTCGTGGTCCTGCCGTACGCCTCCGTCGACCAGGTCACCTCCGGCGTGCTGGTCGAGGCCATCTCCGCGTCCAAGCCGGTCATCGCGACGAACTTCCCCCACTCGGTCGAGGTCCTCTCGGGCGGCGCCGGCATGCTCGTCCCGCACGGCGACGCGGACGCGCTGGGGGCCGCGCTCCTGACGGCGGTCACCGACCGTCCGGCGGCGCAGCGCATGGCCCGCGCGGCCGGCCGCATCGCCGCCGGGTGGGACTGGCCCACGATCGGGCTCCGCTACGACCGCATGTTCGCCCGCATGGTCGCGACCGGGTTCGACGACGACCTCCTCCGCCCGTTCGGAGCCCACCGTGTCGGCTGACGCCCCGCCCCTCCCCCGGGACGCCGCCGGGTCGATCGGTCCGCTCCCGCTCCCGCGCTTCGACCACCTCGTCCACATGAGCGCCGAGCTCGGGATGTGGGAGCACGCGGAGCTGCTCGCTCCGCGGCCGGCCCACGGCTTCTGCACCGACGACAACGCCCGAGCCCTGATCGTGCTGTCGCGCGAGACGACCCGCTCGGACGAGCTCGACGAGCTCGCCGTCACCTCGTTGCGCTTCGTGCTCGACGCCCGTGACGACGACGGGCGGTTCCACAACCGTCGCCGCCACGACGGCACCTGGCTCGACGAGGTCGGCTCCGACGACTCCCAGGGCCGGGCCTGGTGGGCGCTCGGGGTCACCGCCCGCGGCGGACGCAGCCCGGAGATGCGCGCCGAGGCCGTCGCCGCCTTCGACCGCTGCGCGAGCTTCGACTCCAGCGACCACCTCCGCCCGCACGCGTTCGCGGTGCTCGGGGCCGTCGACCTCCTGACGGTCGCGCCCGACCACGCCGACGCCCTTGCGCTGCTCGGCCGGAGCGTGGACCGCCTCGCCGGCGCCGCGACCGGCGACGGCCCGTGGTTCGAGACGCGGCTGACCTACGACAACGCCCGTCTGCCCGAGGCGCTCATCGCCGGCGGTGTCGCGCTGGGCGAGGCGGACCTCGTCCGCACCGGGCTGCGGCTGCTCGGCTGGCTCGTCGACGTCGAGACCACCGACGGCCACTTCAGCTTCGTCCCCGCCCGCGGGTGGGTGCCCGGCGAGCCGCGGCCGGCGTTCGACCAGCAGCCGGTCGAGGCGGTCGCGATGGCCGAGGCGTGCCACCGTGCCTGGACGGTCACCGGCGACGAGTGGTGGCGCGACCAGGGGATGCGGGCCGTCCGCTGGTTCCTCGGCGACAACGACACCGGTGGGGTGCTCTACGACGAGCTCACCGGCGGCACCCGCGACGGGCTGATGATCGACCGGGTCAACGAGAACCAGGGCGCCGAGTCGACCCTCGCCGGCCTCGCGGCGCTGCAGATCGCGATCGCCTTCGGCGTCGACACCCCGTCCGTCGTCGCGACCTGATGGCTCCCGTCCCCGTGCGACGCTCCGCCGTCCACCTCCACCCGGACCCGCGACGGGTGATCGTGAAGTCGTTCCTGCCCGGTGGGCGCAACCCCGACGACGACCGCACCCGCGTCGAGCACATCCTCGACCGGGTGCTGGCGATGGAGCCGGCCGACGTCGCGCGCACCCTCGACGAGGTCCGCACGCGCTTCGACCTGCGCCACGACGACCTCGACGCCGTCCTCGACGTCGGCCTGCGTGCGGTGGCCCACCTCCTCGCCGACCGGCCGGCGCTCGACGCCGACATCCGCGCGCTCGTGGGGGCCTACTTCGTGCACGAGTACGCCATCGAGGCGGCCGCCCTCACCAACCCGTCGCTGGTCCCCGCGCCCGACCAGACCGGCGTCCCCGACGGCTCCCTGCGCGTCATCGTGAGCCTGCGGGCCATCGGCGAGGGCCACCTGTCGAGCATCGAGTTCCGGGGCGGGACCGTCGACCGCGACGGCGAGGTCACCCTCGACCCGCCGCTGGCACCGGTCCAGGGCGAGCGCCGACCCCCGACCTTCGAGGGCGCGCTGTTCGCGGCCAAGCTCCACGAGGCCGGCGCGACCGACGAGCCCATCCCGAGCATCCTCGCCCGCCTCGGCGAGCACTTCTCGATGCGGGAGCTGGAGTCGGCGCTGGCGGAGTTCGCCGCGGACCACCGCTCGCCGGCGACCCAGCACGCGGTCCAGACCATCCACTGGCTCGCCGCGTCCAACTACGAGCTCGCGTTCCCCCCGGCCAGCCACGTGTCGCAGCGGGTGATCTTCCCGGCGAGCCCGGCCGAGAGCCACGGCATGGAGGACGCCCGCTTCGTGCGCTTCGAGGACCCCGACGGCGCGGTCACCCACTACGCCACCTACACCGCCTACGACGGCTTCAACGTCCTCCCCCAACTGGTCGAGACCGTCGACTTCGCGACCTTCCGCATCGCCACCCTCAACGGACCCGCCGCCAGGAACAAGGGCATGGCGCTGTTCCCACGGCAGATCGGCGACCGGTACGTGGCCCTCGGTCGGGCCGACAACGAGAACACCTACGTGATGTACTCCGACCACGTGCGGTTCTGGCACGAGGCGGCCCGGATCCAGGTCCCGACGCGGCCGTGGGAGCTGGTCCAGATCGGCAACTGCGGGCCGCCGATCGAGACGCCCGAGGGCTGGCTCGTCGTCACCCACGGCGTCGGCCCGATGCGGACCTACTCGCTCGGGGCGATCCTGCTCGCCCTCGACGACCCGCGCCAGGTGCTCGGCCACCTCCGCGACCCGCTGCTCGTCCCGGACGAGCACGAGCGCGACGGCTACGTCCCCAACGTCGTGTACTCGTGTGGCTCGATCGTGCACGCCGACCGGCTGGTCCTCGCCTACGGCGCGTCCGACTCGAGCACCCGCTTCGCGAGCGTCCCGCTCGACGTCCTGCTCGCCGAGCTCACCAGCCCGGCGGCGTCGGCCCCGAGCACCGCGGCGTACACCGCGAGGTAGCCGTCGACCATGCGGTCGACGGTGAAGCGCTCCTCGACCGTGCGGCGCACGCCGGCGCGGTCGAGACGGGCGACCTCCGCCACGGCGCGGACCGCCTCGTCCACGGAGCCGACGAGGGCGCCGTTGCGGCCCGGCAGCACGAGCTCCGGCATCGAGCCCCGGGGGTGGGCGATCACCGGCGTGCCGCAGGCCATGGCCTCGACGACGCTGAAGCCGAAGGGCTCGTCGAAGTCGATGAGGTGCAGGAGCGCCCGGGCGCCGCCGAGCACCTCCTGGCGACGGTCGGGTCCGACCGGGCCGAGGTAGGTCACCCGCTCGCCGTCGAGGTGCGGGGCTACCTCGCGGTCGAAGTAGGCCTGGTCCTGGACGATGCCGGCGATCACCAGCGGCAGCCCGGCCGCCGCGGCGACCTCGATGGCGACCGCGGTGCCCTTGTCGGGGTGGATGCGGCCGAAGAACGCGAGGTGGTCGCCCGGGGTGGTCACGAGGTCGAACGCCGCGACGTCGATGCCGTGGTGGACGGTCGCGACGTACGGCAGCGCCGGATGCCGGTCGGCGTCGCTGATCGCGACGTACGCGACGTGGTCGGCGTGGTCGGCGTAGACCGGCACCGTCACGTCCGAGCCGAACCCGTGGATGGTCGTGACCACCGGCGTGTCGACCAGCCGGCTGTAGGAGAGCGGCAGGAAGTCGAAGCTGTTGTGGATGAGGTCGAACTCGCCGGCGCGCTCGAACACGGCCGCGATGTGGCGCGCCTCCTCGACCTTGGCGTCGAGCGTCGGGTCCTCGGAGTAGCCCGTCGGGGCGGTCGCGACCAGCCGCGCGGACGTGACCGAGTCGGCGGTCGCGAACAGCGTCACGTCGACCCCGCGCGCGACGAGCCCCTCGGTGAGGAGCGAGACGAACTGCTCCCACGGCCCGTAGTGCCGCGGCGGGACGCGCCAGGAGATCGGCGCGAGCATCGCGATCCGCAGCGGGGAGGAGGTCACCGGCGTCAGGTCGCCGCGGGCCCCGCCGGCAGGTCCTCCGGGACGTCGTCCTGCGTGTCGTCGTCGTCCCGCTCGTCGACCTCGGCGACGGCGTCGTCGACGCCGGCGAGGTAGGCCGCCGGGTCGTCGTGCAGGAACGCCCGGTCGGCGAGGGCGTCGTGGACGGTTCCGGAGGCGGTCATGCGGGTCCCAACGGGACGAGGTCGCCGGCGGTCCAGACGTCGGGTGACGCGGCCGGAGTCGTTCCCGCTCCCACCGTACGGCACCACCGGGCATCGGCTCCGATCCCTGCCCGGGCGCGCTCCTACCCGACCTCGGCCACGCGGGCGGCGACCTCGTCCCAACCGGGCAGCGCACGCAGCTCGTCGGCGTACGCGCTCGCACCGGCGCGGTAGGCGGGGTCGCCCAGGACGGTGGTGATCGCGTCGGCCACGCGCGCCGGCGTCACGCCCTCGAACTCCACGACCCGGCCGAGCCCGAGCCGCGCCGTGTTCCCGCCGTTCCACGGCTGGTCCGCTCCGAGCGGCATCGTCACGAGCGGGACGCCGTGGAGCAGCGCGCTCATCGTCGTGCTGAACCCACCGTGACCGAGGACGACGTCGCAGTGCGGCAGGAGCTCGGCGTAGGCGGCGTACCGCAGCACCCGGACGTGCTCGGGCACCGGTCCGAGGGCGTCGGGGTCGCGCGTCGAGCCGACCGTGACGATCGCGGTGACGTCGAGACCGGCGAGCGCCTCGAGCACGACCTCGAACGCTCCCTCGGTGCGGTTGAAGACCGTCCCGAACGTCACCAGCACGACGGGACGGTCGGACGGCGCGCCGGCGAGGGCCTCGGGACGCGGCGGTACCGGGTCCAGCGGCAGCGGGACCGGCGGCCGGCAGCGGAACCACGGCACCTGCGGCGTGAGGGGGTCGTAGCTCGCGGGGTGGAGCAGGAGCATGAGGTCGCCGTGGAGGGAGGGGAGGTCGACGTCCCGTCCCGGCGCCAGGCCGTGCAGCACGTGCGCCACCCCGTCCCCGATCCACGGGAGCCGCTCGGTGCTCCAGGCCTGCCCGAGCTGGACGACGACCTGCGGCACACCACGGGCTACGGCGGCGGCCCACCCCCCGAACTCGACGTGGGTCCGGACGAGGAGGTCGAAGGACCCGTCGTCCAGCAGCCGCGCGACGTCGGTGGCCATCGGCCGGGCGTGCCGGTCGAAGAAGATGTTGTGCACCCACCAGTGGTCGAGGTCCGGCAGGGACAGCCCACGGATCTCGGGGAAGGTCCGGTCGGCCTCGGGTTCGTTCCAGTCCAACCCCGCGGCGACGGCGCGGAAGCCGGCCCGCTCGATCCGCGGCACCAGCGCCGGTCCCGTGATGAACGTCACCTCGTGGCCGGCGGCGTCCAGCGCCGTCGCGAGGTGGAGCAGCGGGTCGACGTGGCTGGGCGCCGGGACGCTCGTGAACAGCACCTGCACGACGGGCCTCCCGCGTCGGTTCCGGATGGATCACCCCGGCGGCATGCGCCGGTCGTCGAGCTGGCGGACGAGCGTCTTCGGGGCGACCGTCCGGTAGGCGTCCTCGAGGATCGCCGCGACCTCGTCCCAGTCGGGGTCGACGTCGAGGCGCAGGCCGACCCAGCCGCGGTGGCCGACGTACGGCGGGCGGAAGAAGCGCTCGCCGTCGCCGCGGAGGAGCTCCTCCTGCACGCCGGGAGCGGCCGGGTAGGTCAGCGCGAGGCGGCCGTCGCCGTGGTGGTCGTCGGTGAGGTAGGCGAGCGTGCGCTTGGCGCGGACGAAGAACGTCACCGCGCCGTGGCTCAGCCGCTCGGTCACCTCGGGCAGGTCCGCGGTCAGGGCGCGCAGCCGCTCGGTCGCGGCGGCGACGTCGGCGTCGGTGTACGGCAGCTGCTCGCGCGGGGTGGGCTCCATGGGGCCCAGTATCGCCGCGGCGACGCCCGCCGGCGGCGGATCCGGGAACCGGATGTCGCGATGCCGACATCTGCTTCCCGGATCGCCGAACTCACAGCGGGCAGGCGGGGCGGAAGCCGGGCGGGAGGTTCGCCGGCGCGGCGGGGCGCCGGTGGTCGCCGCCGAGCGCCATCGGGCGGTGACGTCGGGCGAGCTCGTCGGCGGTCCGGTGGACGCGGTAGCGCGCACGGTCGAGCCGCGCGTGGTCGACCGGCGGCAGGTCGGGGTCGACCGACACGTCGTGGCCCCACGACGCCAGCACGGCCGCGACCTCCTCCACCCGCACGGAGACGTCGATCGTCGCCAGCACGTCGCACAGCAGCGACCCGACCGGCGACAGGTCGGGGTCGACCGGCTGCGTCGACGCGGGCAGGTCCGCGTCGTCCTCCGGCGGCAGCAGGACCGACGACGCGGTGAGGTCGAGACGGCCGTCGGGGAGCCGCGTCGCCGTGGTCACGAGCACGGACCGCGACACGATCGTGTCGTCGGCGAGGTCGCGCATCCGCACCGGGATGCAGCACATCGCCCGCGGCAGGCGGCTGACGCCGGCGAGGACCGCCAGCTCGGACAGCGGGTCGACGCCGTCGCGGGGCACGTCGCGGCGCGCGTGGACCTCGAAGCGGCAGGCCCCGTCCCCGTCCGACAGCGCGAGGAACGCGGCGGGGAACCCGTGGTCGTCGGCCAGGTCGTGGTCGCCGATGTTCACCGTGCCACCTCCGTGCGTCCGCGGCGGTGGGACCGCCACGCCCGGGCGCGCTGCCGGTCCTCGGGCCGGACGTGCCGGGGGTCGACCGGCGCGTCGAAGCCGTAGCGCGCGAACCATCCGTCCGCCACGCCGATCGTGAGCCCGAACGCACGCAGGGAGTAGGCGAGGCTCGCCGGCGGCAGCCCGAGATCGGCCTCGGGTCCCCCGCCGACGGCACCTCCGCCCGCGCCGGCGGGCCACCGGCCCGTGACGACCGCGGTGAGCTGGTCCCGGAGCGGCCCGTCGTCGTCCGGGAGCTCCACCCGGTCGCGCCGGATCACGTCGCCGGCGTCGTCGATGCCGTAGGTGTGCACGACCCCGCCGTGCTCGGGTGCCCCGTCGTGCCGACGGCGCATCCACTCCATGCCGATGCCCGCCCCGCCCTCGGCCTCGCCGGCGAGCGCCCCGTCCGCGTCGGTGCGCACCCGGACCGGCGTCACGACCAGCGCTGCCTCGGGCGTGAGCGCCCACCCCAGGGCGAACAGCTCGCTCCACGCCAGCTGCTGGTCGAGCTGGGGCGCCGGCCGGAGGGCACCGCGCACGTAGAGCGTCGCCTCGTCGTCCTCGAAGAGCAGCAGGATCGGTCGGGGCTGCAGCCCGCGGTCGAGCCAGCAGCCCACCTCCGCGAGGGCCCACTCCTCACGTCGTTCCCAGGCCGGCACGTCCACGGTCGCCTCCTCCGTCGGGAGGGCGACGGTGCCGTGGTGGCACCGGGGGCGCCGGACGGATCCCGCCGACCCTGTGGACGACGCCGGCCGGGGCGCGGCCCGGAGCGGTCGACGATGCGACGCGACCGGTGCCTCAGCGCAGACGGCGCCGTAGGTGGGCACCCAGGAGGCTCGCCGCCGCGCCGACCGCGGCCGCCCCGCCCCCCGTGGCCGGCAGCGGAGGGGCGCCACCGGCCCCGGCCCCGGGGTCCGTCTCCTCGGCGGGGGGAGGCGGTGCCGTCGGGTCGTCGAGGACGGCGAGCAGCTCGCCGGCGACCCGCTCGCCGGAGCGGACCGCGCCGTCCATGTAGCCGTTCCAGGTGCTGGCGGTCTCGGTGCCGGCCCAGTGGATCGGGCCGACCGGCTCGCGGAGCGCCGGCCCGTACGACAGCAGCACCCCGGGTGGGGTCACGCCGACGTAGCCGCCCCGTGCCCAGGGCTCGGCCTGCCAGTCCTTCTCGAGGTAGGCGCGGACGCTGCCGGCCCTGTCGCCGAAGTAGCGCACGAAGCACTCGGTCGTGACCTGCTGCCGCTCGGCGCGGGTGCGCCGGCCCCACTCGCGCGCCGCGTCGCCCTCGAAGAAGCCGAGCAGCACGCCGGGCGTGCCGTTCGGTGGGGTGTTGTCGAAGGTGATCTTCACCGGGCCGGTGTCGCTCGTCGCCTGGCCCGCGAGGCCGTCGGCGCGCCAGAACGGCTCGTCGTAGACGCACATGACCTTGATGACGCTGCCCATCGGCATCCGCTGCGTGAGCTGGTCGCGCGACGCCGGCAGGGGCGGGTCGTACGCGAGCCGTCCGGCGAGCGCCGGCGCCATCGCGACGACCGCCCGTCGGGCGCGGACGGCGAACCCGTCGCCCACCACCCGGACGCCCCCGCCGGACCGCTCCACCGACCGCACGGGCGCGGACAGCAGGACCCGGTCGCCCAGCTCGCGGGCCACCCGCAGCGCGACCTCCTGCGACCCGCCGACGAAGCGGTCCTGCTGCGCCCCGCCGGAGGTGTTCAAGAGCGCCTCGACCGAGCCGGCGGAGGCGACGTAGAACATCGCGTGCAGGAACGACAGGTCCCGCGGCTGCACCGACCACACCGCCTCGATGGCGAGCTCGATCAGGTCCCTGCCGTCGGGCGAGACGATGTTGTCCTCGATCCAGGTGTGGACCGTCTGGCTGTCCCACGCCGGTGCGTCGTCGGCCTCCCACGGGCGCTCGGGGTCGATGCGGGAGGCGTTGTCGTTCCAGCGCTCGATCGTGAGCCCGGCCTCGGCGACGCCGGCGCCGGCGCCGTACGGGATGCGGCCGTCGTAGGGGTAGGTCATCCCGTTGCGGTGGTCGACGTACTGGCCCTCGTCGTAGGTCGGGAACGTCGCGACACCGACCTCGCGTGCGAGCGCCAGGAGCCGGTCCTGGGTCGGACCGACCCACTGACCACCGATCTCGATGGGCCGACCGTCGGGGAGGGTGGTGTTGAGGACCCGGCCGCCGACGCGGTCGTTGGCCTCCACGACGAGCACCGAACGGCCTGCCGCGACCAACCGCCGGGCCGCGGTCAGCCCGGCGAGGCCGGCGCCGATCACGACGACGTCGGCCTCCATCTCGCCGCGTGCGGTCGCACCGGACGAGGCCAGCACCGGCCGGGGCAGCCCGGCGAGCGTGGCGCCGGCGATGGCGCCCCCGAGGAGCTGGCGGCGGGAGACGGTGCTCA
>JAHWJY010000164.1 GCA_019348135.1 Actinomycetota bacterium | reverse complement strand
CGCCGTGGTCGTCGGCTCGTCCAGCGGCGAGGCGTCCTCGCCGGTGGTCTCGGTCGCGGTCTCGCCGGGGGAGATCGTGCCGCCGGCGGTCGGGACGGCAGGGTCGTCCCCGCTGCGGACCCCGAGCATGATCAGCGCGATCAGCAACAGGACGCCGGCAACGGCGAACATCGGTCGGAGCGCGGACACGGCGGATCCTCGTCGGTGCGGGTGTGCGGTCGGCGGAGGGGTCGGCCGGATGGTAGGGGACCGGCGGAGCGACTCGCCGCAGGCCCCCCGGCGAACCGGACGTCCCCGGGCGCCGGCGAGGACGCGGTGCCCGCGGGGCGCTCAGCCGGGGCCGTCCCCGGGGTCGTCGGGGGGCTCGTCCGGGGCGACCGCGACGTGGAGGTGGTCCTGGTGCACCAGGTCGGTGAACGAGCGCCCGCCGTAGCCGTCGAGCGCCCACGGGGAGCCGATCTGGCGCACGTCGGGGTGCTGCCACAGCCACCGCACCAGCGCGTGCGCCGCCGATCCCTCGGCGCGGTCCTCGACCACCGGCGCGTCGCCGAGGAGCGCGATGTCGACGGCACGGCCGTCCGTGTGGTCGCTCAACCGGTCGGTGCCGAACACGTGGTGTGGGTGGCCGCTCGTGATCGTCACCACCACGTAGGACGTCCGCTCGGCGATCCCGGCCATGACCCGCAGGAGGTCCCGGTCCACGAGCCCGGCGTGGATGTCCCAGCGGGAGGAGTCCGGGAGGTGGATGCGGGGGTCGTCCAGCACCGTGATCGCCTCGGGCGGGAGGTCGTCCGGTCGCGCGACCGGGTCGCCCCCGATCGACGGGAGCGCCGCGAAGCGCCAGCGGCCGTCCACCCGCCGCAGCCGGATGTCGACGGTGCGGGTCGTGGTCGCGGTGTCGCCGGCGGGCCGTGCCGAGCGCTGTTCGACGACGACCATCACCGACGCGGCGTCCTGGCGGTAGCCACCGAGCTGGGGGTAGAGGACCCGTCCTCGGGACCACCGGTCGTGGTGGAGGAGGGGAGCGGCGACCGCCGCCGTCGCTTCACGCAGGGCCGCGTCCGGCACGACCCGCTCGAGCACGTCGTCGGCCTCGCCGGCGTCGTAGGTGGTCAGCGCCTCGACGATCCGCGTCGCGAGCTGCTTGGCCTCGGGCAGGACCTCCCGGTCACCCGGCCGCCAGGGCGCCGCGCGCGGTGGCGCGGCGGCCGGCGTGCCGGTGGCGCTCGGCGTGGGGGTCGGCACGGCCGTCGGCGTGGTGGTCGCGGCGGCGCTCGGTGGCGGCGTCGGGTCGCCGTTCGGCGCCGCCGGCGCGGGACCGCCTTCGTGGGGACCGCACGCGCCGGCGATGAGCACGAGCAGGACGGTCCAGCCCGACCACCCCCGGCGTGCGGCGCCGGTCACGGTGTCCGCCGGAACTCGACCACGTCGTGTCCGTCCGCCGACCGCCGCTGGCGCAGGCGTTGGAACCCGAGCCGCTCGTAGAACCCGGCGGCGCCGTCCCCGCCGGCGAGCGTGACCAACCGGACCTCCCGCACGCCGGCGTCGCGCACCGCCGCGACGAAGTGCGCGACGAGGTCGGCCCCGAGGCCGTGGCCGTCGGCTCCCGGCAGCACCGCGACGTGCGTGAGCACCGCGACGGGCCCGCGGACGTCCCCGCCGTCGGACCGCGCCGAGACGCCGGACGGCGCCGCGTACCGCAGCAGGCTCCGGGCGTAGCGCCGCAGACGGTGGCGCACGAGGTGGAGGAGCGCGCGCGGGTGCCGCAGGAGCCCGAGCGCCGCGCACAGGGCGAGCTCGGCACCGTGCCGGCGCACCGCGTCGCGGTAGTGGTCCCGGGTCCGGACCGTGCCCACGAGGAACCCGGCGACCCGGTCGTCGAGCACGGCCACGAGGGCGACGGCGTGTGGGCTGTCGACGAAGGTGCGGTGGTACGCCGCGAGGAACCGGGGCCCGAGCTCGGCGAAGAAGCCGTGCGGCAGTTCACGGGCGTGGATCTCGGACGTGGCGACCACGTCGTCGGCCGTCATGGCGCGGACCGCGGGCCTCCTCGGCTCGGACCGCCCGAGGCTAGAGCCACCCGCGCCGGACCGAGCGGTGAGCGCCCGGGCGGACGCCGGGGGTCGCGCCGGCCTTCACACCCGCCGGTCCGCGTCCGACAGCTCGGGTACAGCAGTCGGGCACTCCGGACGTCCCGTACGACGGGATCCGGTCGGAGGTTCCCCGGGTGCGCAGGGCGACGAGCTCCGGTCGGCCACCGGCCGTTCGGGCATGGTCCCGCCCCGTCCGGGCGTCATCCGACGCTCGCCCCGCGACGGGGCCCGGACCGATCGTCCCGCCCGCCCGCCGTGCACCGACCTCCGCCGCCAGGAGCGCACCCCTTGACCCGCCGCCTCTCGACCCTGCTCGTGCTCGCCATGCTGCTGACGGTGCTGCCGCTCGGCACCGCCGTGGTGCTGGCTGCCCCTCCCGAGACGACCTCGATCCGGATCACGGGGCTGCGGTCGGAGACGGCGCCCACGGACGGCTTCGCGCGGACGTCGGTCGGCCAGGGCGCCGAGCGTTCCTCCGCCGTCCGGGCGGCCGAGCCGTTCGCGATGGTCGGCCTCGAGCTCCCCGCCGGCGCGAGCGCAGAGGTCCGCACCTCGCTCGACGGCACCACCTGGGGTCCCTGGCACGACGCCGAGGTCCTCGGCGAGGACGACGGGCCCGACCCCGACAGCGCCGAGGCGGCCCGAGCCTCGCGCGGGTTCAGCGACCCGCTGTGGGTCGGGGCCTCGCGGTACGTCCAGGTCTCGGTCGCCGGCGCACCCCTCGCGGACGTCGAGGTCATCGCGATCGACCCGCTCGGCCTGTCCGACGACGGCACCCCGGCACCACCCCGCACCCGCCTCGTCCTGGGCAGCCCCGCGGCGGAGGCGGCGAGCCTCGCCGGGCTCTCGTACGTGTCCCGGGCCGAGTGGGGCGCCGACGAGTCCCTGCGGAGCCCGGACAGCCCCGACTACGCCTCGGACGTGGACTTCGCCGTCATCCACCACACCGCGGGTTCCAACGACTACACCGCCGCCGAGGCACCCGCCATCGTGCGCGGGATCTACCACTACCACACCCGCAACATGGGCTGGGACGACATCGGCTACAACGTCCTCGTCGACCGCTTCGGGACCGTCTACGAGGGTCGCAAGGGCGGGCTCGACCGTGCGGTCATCGGCGCCCACGCGGCGGGCTACAACACGGCCTCCTTCGGCATCTCGGTCATGGGCAACTTCGTCGCCGAGGCACCGCCGGAGGTCGCCGTCCAGGCGGTCGCGGACACCCTCGCGTGGAAGTTCCGCGTCCACGGCATCGACGCCTACGGCACGGCCACGGCCCACAACGGCACGACGGTCGACACGCTCATCGCCCACCGGGACGTCGGCAGCACGGCCTGCCCGGGGGACGCCTTCTACGCGCAGATGTCGCGCATCCGCGGCCTCGTCGCCCAGGGCTCGTCCGCCTTCGTCGACACGTACGGCTCCGTCCACGAGGCGAGCATCGAGCGCATCGCGGCCGCGGGGGTCACCGCGGGCTGCGGGGGCGGTCGGTACTGCCCGGGGGACCGCGTGACGCGGGCGCAGATGGCGACCTTCCTCACCCGCGCCTTCGAGCTCGAGGCCGGGGAGCCGGTCGCGTTCTCGGACGTGCCCCACGCCCACGCCCACGCCGACGGCATCGCGGCCGCCGTCGCGGCCGGGCTCGCGTCCGGCTACCCGGACGGCTC
The DNA here is from genome assembly GCA_019348135.1 of Actinomycetota bacterium. Lineage (GTDB taxonomy): Bacteria > Actinomycetota > Nitriliruptoria > Nitriliruptorales > Nitriliruptoraceae > JAHWJY01. Next base: position 1,197 of record JAHWJY010000164.1, on the reverse strand, counting down.
GTTCCGACCCGAGCAGATCCTCAACCGCGAGCAGATGGCGGCGATGCTCCAGCGTGGGCTGCAGCTCGAGGAGGAGGACGGCCTCCGCTACGCCGACACCGCGGCGTCGGCCTACCGCGGGGCGATCAACGCGCTCTCGACCGCCGAGATCACCGGGGGCTGCGACGAGTTCCGGTTCTGCCCCATCGACGCCGTGAACCGCGCCCAGATGGCGAGCTTCCTGGCCCGGACCCTCACCCACCTGGGCCGGTAGTGCTCGAGGCCCGCATCGCCGGCGAGCGGGAGCTGCGCTTCGCCGACGGCTCGCCGGTCCGGGCCGCCTCGGCGGTGGCGCGGCTCGGGGCGGGCTGGCTCGTGGCCCAGGACGACGCGACCGCCGGCGCGTGGCTCGCCGGCAGGGACGCGGTCTCCGCCCAGCGGGTCCGCCTCCTCCCACCCGTGGACGGGCACGACGTCTTCAGCGAGGCCGGCGGGACCAAGCGGTCCAAGCCCGACCTCGAAGCGGCGGTGGAGCTGCCGGCGTCGCTCGGTGGCGGCGTGCTGCTCCTCGGGTCCGGCTCGCTGCCGAACCGCCGACGCGCGGTGCTGGTGACGGAACGGACGGCCGGTGTCGACGTCCTGGTGGCCGACCTCGGGCCCCTCTACGAGCGCGTGACGACGGTCCTCGGGCTCGCGCCGGCGGATCTCAACCTCGAGGGTGCCTGCGTGGTGGGTGACCGCCTGCGCTGGTTCCAGCGCGGACACCACCGCGGCTCGGTGCCGTCCGGCAGCGTCGACGTCGACGTGACGGCGGTCGTCGCGACGCTCCGCGGGGACGGGGACGGGGGGTCGATCACGGTCTCGGATCCGCGGACCTACGACCTCGGCGCCGTCGGCGGCGTGACCCTCGCCGTCACGGATTCGGCGGTGCTGCCGGACGGCCGGATCGTCGTCTCCGCGAGCGCGGAGGACACCGCCGACGCCGTCGCGGACGGCCCGGTGGTGGGGTCGGCGCTCGCGGTCATCGAGGGCACCACCGTCGTGGGCGTCGCGCCGATCGCAGCGACCGGCGAGGCCGTGAAGCTCGAGGGCATCGCGGTCGTCACCGCTGGCGACGGTGCCGTGACGCTCCTCGGCGTGGTCGACCAGGACGACCCGGAGCGGCCGTCGCTGGCCCTCGACCTCGAGCTCACCTGGCGCTGATCCCACGGAACCGTC
>JAHWJY010000002.1:77057-78991 GCA_019348135.1 Actinomycetota bacterium | reverse complement strand
GGGTGCTGCAGTTCGAGGTCGCGTCCTGGCGGCTCGAGCACGAGTTCGGCGCGCCGGTCCGGCTCGAGCCGACGTCCCGCTCGGTCGCCCGCCGCACCGACGAGGGGTCGGTGCCGGCCTTCAGCGCGATGTCGGAGGTCGAGATCTACCGCCGGTCCGACGACACCCCGCTGGTGCTGTTCCGGGACCGTTTCCAGCTCGAGCGCATCGAGCGGCAGCACCCCGACCTCACCCTGGACGTCATCGTCAACGGTTGACAGCGCTACCGAGGTGTCAGCGGGTCCGGGTGACCTTGGCGAGCCCGCGCGGGTGCTCCGGGTCGAGACCCCGGGCGCGGGCGGCGGCGACGGAGCAGCGCTGACCGGCGACGATGGCGACGATCGGCGCCAGCCACTCCGGGACGTCCGGCAGCGGGACGGCCACGCCGGCGACCGCGGCGACAGCACGGACGTCGGTGACGACCCCGATGCGGACCCCGCGTCCGGCGAGGTCGCTCAGCACGTCCCGCACCCCGAGCGCCAACGGGCCGGCGCTCACCACCGCGAGGACCGGCACGGTCGCGTCGACGGCGGCCACGGGACCGTGCAGCAGGTCCGCGGTCGACCACGGCTGGGCGACGACGGACGCGAGCTCCTGCAGCTTCAGGGCCCACTCGTGCGCGGTCGCGAGGTGGAACCCGCGCCCCAGCACGACCACCCGGCCGGCGTCGGCGAGCACGTCCGCGAGGGCGTCGGCGCCGGGCTCGGCCAGCATCGCGGCCACCGCGGCGGGGACGGAGGTCAGCGCCAGGCGCCGGTCCGCCCCGCCGAGCGCGTGGGCCAGTGCCGCCACGGCCAGCAGCTCCGCCGTGTACGTCTTGGTCGCCGCGACCGCGAGCTCCGGCCCGGCCCCGAGCCCGACGACGTGGTCCGCCGTGCGGGCCAGCGGCGACGTCGTGTCGTTCGTCACGGCGACCGTGGGCCGCCCCTGCCGCCGCGCCTCGGCGAGCACCGCCACGAGGTCGGGGGACGCACCGGACTGCGACAGGCCGACCACGAGCGCCCCGTCGAGCCGGGGTGGACGTCCGTACCCGAGGTAGGCGCTCGGCGTCGCGAGCGCCACGGGCAGCCCCGCCTCCATGCCCCAGACGTAGCCGGCGTAGCGCGCCGCGTTGTCCGAGGTACCGCGCGCCGCCACGACGACGTAGCGGGCGCCGCGCGTCGCGAGGTCGCGGCGCAGCTCGGGGAACGTGCGGTCGCCGGCGTCGAGCCAGCGGGCGAGGACCTCCGGCTGCTCGTGGAGCTCGCGGTCGAGCGTCACGCCGGCACCGCCGCGAAGCGCCCGTCGTGGTCGACCACCACCCGGCCGCCGATCACGACCGCCCGGACCTCGAGCTCGTCGTCGAGGAGGACGAGATCGGCCCGGGCGCCGGCGCCGAGCGACCCCCGGGTGTCGTCGCCGAGGAGGCGGGCGGGGACGCGGGAGGCGGCCGCGACGGCCTCGGCCGGCGGCGTCCCGAGGCCCACGACGTGCCGGACGCACGCGTCGAGCGTCGTCGCCGACCCGGCGAGCGCCCCGTCGGCGTTGCGGACCTCGCCGGCGCGCACGGTCACGGGCACGCCGGCGAGGGAGCTCGTGCCCTCCGGACCGCCGGACGCGGCCGTGGCGTCCGTCACCAGCGCGACGCGCCCGCCGGCACGGTCGAGGGTGAGCCGCAGCACGTCGTCGGCGACGTGCACGCCGTCGGCGATCAGCCCGACGGTGAGCCGGTCGTCGGTCAGGGCGACCCCGAGCGGACCCGGCTCGCGGTGGTGCAGCGGCCGCATCGCGTTCCAGGCGTGGGTCACGGCGCGGGCGCCCGCGTCGACGGCGGCCCGGACCTCGGTGGCCGTGGCGTCGGTGTGGCCGAGGCTCACGACGACCCCGGCGGCCGTCAGCGCCCGCACCGCCGCGAG
>JAHWJY010000002.1:0-76957 GCA_019348135.1 Actinomycetota bacterium | reverse complement strand
TGTGGCCGAGGCTCACGACGACCCCGGCGGCCGTCAGCGCCCGCACCGCCGCGAGGGCGCCGGGGAGCTCGGGCGCGATGGTGACGAGCCGCACGGCCGGGTCCCACGCGCCGGCGTCGACCGGCACCGGCGACCGCAGCGCGCCGGCCGGGTGGGTACCGCGCCGATCCACGGCGAGGTAGGGACCCTCGGCGTGGATCCCGAGCGGGACGGCACCGCGCCAGCCGGGCGGCGGGCCGTCCGCCAGCACGGCAGCGAGGCGGCCGACCACCTCGTCGCCGGGGCTCACGAGCGTGGGTAGGAAGGCCGTGACCCCCCAGGCGGCCACCGACGCGGCCACGTCCCACACGGTGCCGGGGTCGGACGTCAGGTCCGCACCCGCGGCGCCGTTGACCTGGAGGTCGACGTAGCCCGGGGCGAGCCCGAGACCACCCACGTCGACCGTCCGCGCACCCGTGTCCGGGGCGACGAAGCGGCCGTCGCGGTACGCGACCGGGCCGGCCCCGCCGTCGAGCCGTTCGGCACCCTGCAGCACGACGGTCACGGCACGCGTCCGCCGGCGAGCGACACGGGCAGCCGCCCCGGCGCGGGAGCGCCGGCGAGCACGGCCGCGAGCGCGTCGAGGGACGGCCGCAGCAGGCCGTAGGTCGCGATCGACGCGGCGACGCCGTCGACGCCGGCCAGATCGTGCGGACCGCGCAGGGCGACGTGGACGACGGGGGTCCCGGTGGCCACCAGCTCCGCGAGCAGCCCGCGCTGTGCCGGGTCGGCCGTGGCCGCGATCGTGCCGAGCACCACCACGTCGGCGGTACGTGCCCGGGTGCGGGCCTCGTCCACGTCGGCGTCGGTGGGCGGGTGCGCGGTGACGAGCTCGTCGACCGCGGCGAACCGCGCGCGGAGGGACGCGGCCAGCGCGGGAGGGGCGGTCGAGGAGGTGTCCGCGGGGGTCAGGTCGCGTGGTGCGGGCATGACGGCGAGGATGCGCGCGGCGTCCCGGACGGGCAGGACGCCGGCGTCGGCCACCACGGTGGTCGCGGCCCGCGCCAGCTCCGCCGCGAGGTCCCGGTGGGAGCGGCAGCCGACGACGTCCGGGTCGGGGCGCGGCACGGGTACCAGCCGACGGGCCAGGGCCGCGACGCGCTCGACGGACGTGGCGAGGTCCCGTGCGTCGAGGACCCCTCGCTGCAGGGCGCGGGCCAGCCCGTCGCGCAGCCGCGCCTGGTCGGCGCGGTCGGGGCCGCACAGGAGCAGATCCACGCCGGCGCGGAGCGCCTCGACGGCGCTGCCGACCTGGCCGTCGCCCTGGGCGAGCGCGTGCATGTCGAGCGCGTCCGTGATGGTGACGCCGGCGAAGCCGAGCTCGACCCGCAGCAGGTCGGTCATCACCGCGCGGGACAGGGTGGCCGGCAGGTCGTCCCGTCCGGTCAGCGCCGGGACGGCGACGTGGGCGGACATCACGACGTCGGCGCCGGCCGCGATGCCGGCGCGGAAGGGCGGCAGCTCGACGTCGTCCAGCCGGTCACGGTGGCCGTCGACGACCCCGAGCGCGTGGTGCGGGTCGACGGCGAGATCCCCGGTGCCGGGGAAGTGCTTGAGGGTCGCGGCCGCGCCGGCGCGGGCGATGCCACGGACGACCGCGGCGGTCATCTCCGACACGAGCGCCGGATCGTCACCGAACGAGCGGATGCCGAGGGTCGGGGCATCGTGTTGGAGGGCGACATCGGCGACGGGGGCGTAGACGACGTCCGCGCCGCACGCCCGTGCCTCGGCAGCGAGGGCGGAGCCGACGCGCTCAGCGAGGACCGGATCGCGCGTGGCGGCGAGCGCGAGGTTGCCGGCGAACGGCGTGGACCCGTCGCCGAGCGCGAGGAACTGGCCACCCTCCTGGTCGACCGCGACGAGCAGCGGCGGGAGGTCCTCCCGGGTCCGCTGCAGGTCGTCGGTGAGCGCGCGCACCTGGGCCGGCGTGTCGACGTTGTGGTGGCGGAAGAGCGTGACGCCGGCGGGTGGGTGGCGGCGCAGCTCGCTGCGCACGTCGTCGGGCAGGGTGTGACCGCTGAAGGCCGCCACGAGCATCCGGTCGGTCGGGCTGCCGCTCATCCCTTCACCGCCCCGGCGAGGAGACCGCGCACGAAGTAGCGCTGGAGCAGCAGGAACACGGCGACCGGGACCGCCATGGTCAGGAACGCGCCGGCGGTCAGCAGGTGCCAGGAGTCGCCGCGGGTGCCGACGAGCTCGTTGAGCTGGGCGGTCACGACGCCGACCTCCGAGCGCGTGCCGAGGAACACGAGCGCGACGAGCAGGTCGTTCCAGACCCACAGGAACTGGAAGATCGCGAAGGCCGCGAGGGCGGGGAAGGACAGCGGCAGCGCCAGTCGCAGGAACGCCGTGTGGTGGGAGGCGCCGTCCACGAAGGCCGACTCGAACAGCTCCCGGGGGAGGTCCGCCATGTAGTTGTAGAGCAGGTAGATCGCGAGGGGGAGGCCGAACCCCGTGTGGGCCAGCCACGTGCCGACGAACGTCCCCGCGAGGTCGAACTGGAGGAACAGACGCAGCAGCGGGACGAGCGTCATCTGCAGCGGCACGACCAGCAGGCCCACGACGACCACGAACAGCATCGTGCGGCCGCGGAACCGCATCCACGCGAACGCGTAGGCCGCGAAGGCGGCGAGCGAGATCGGGATAAGGGTCGCGGGGATCGTGACGATGAGGCTGTTGAGGAACGCGTTCGCCATGCCCTGCGAGCCCAGGACGGCCGCGTAGTTGGCGACCGTCCACTGCGCGGTCTCGAAGGGGTGGGCGAGGACGGTCCACCAGCCGCTGCTGGAGATGTCCGCGGGGTGGCGGAACGAGCTGATCAGCAGCCCGACGGTCGGCATGGACCACAGAGCGCAGATCACGACGACGAGCACCCGCACCAGCGGCGACCGAGCGCCCAACCGGGTCCCGCCGGTGCGCAGGCGCAGGCGCGTGAGGGGGCCGGGCGCGGCGAGCGGGGGCGGCGGGGTCGTGGTCGTCACGCGCGGAAGCCCTGGGTCCGCAGCCGGCGGATGTTCAGCACCATGACGGGGACCACGACGACGAGCAGCACGACCGCCAGGGCCGATGCCCGGCCGAAGTTCCGGAACCGGAACATCTCGCTGAACATCCGGTTGGCGACGACCTCCGTCTCGAACTTGCCGCCGGTCATCACGTAGACGATGTCGAAGACCTTGAGGATCGCGATGAAGATGGTCGTCGCGACGGTCAGCACCGTGCCGCGGATCATGGGCAGGACCACCCGGACGAACAGCTGGCGTTCGTTGGCCCCGTCGATGCGTGCCGCCTCCATGACCTCGGAGGGCACCCCCTTGATGGCCGCCGACAGGATGACCATCGCGAAGCCGGTCTGGAGCCACACCATGATGGCGATGAGGGCGAACGTGTTGAGCCACGGGGTCTGGATCCACGGGACCGGCTCGGAGCCGAGGCCGGTCACGATCGCGTTGACGATCCCGATCTGCGGCTCGCCCGCCGGCCGCCAGGCGTAGACGAAGCGCCAGATCACGCTCGCCCCGACGAACGAGATGGCGAGCGGGAGGAAGATGAAGGTCTTCGCCAGCGCCTCCCGCTTCACCCGGTCGACCAGGCCGGCGAAGACCAGGCCGATGAGCACGCTGCCGCCGGTGCCGAGCACGAGCCACAGCACGTTGTTGCGGAACGCGATCAGCATCGCCCGGTCGGTGAGGGCGAAGCGGTAGTTGTCCACGAACCCGCCGTCCTCGACGATCGACGTCCAGATCGTGGCGACGAACGGGAACACGAGGAAGACCCCGACGAGGGCGATGGCGGGGCCGACGAACAACCACGCGCGCAGGGGCGCCCGCAGACGGCTGGGGACGACGTGCTCGAGGACGGCGTCACCGGCGAGGAAGTACGCCCACACACCGCCGACACCGACGAGGATGGCGACGACGGCCGTGAACGCCTTCGCCGACAGCGGCGTCATGCCCCGGTCCCGCAGCGCCTCCGCCGCGGCGTCCGCCCCGAGCAGGTCCAGGCCGCCGACGAGCGCGGCCTCGATCCCGCCGGGGTCGCGCAGCCAGGCGAACGCGACGGGCACGAGCACCAGGACGGCCAGCCCGACGAGCGCCGCGAGCGCTCCCGGCCACGAGCGGCGTGGACGACGCGGCCTGCCTCCCTGCACCGCCGTCGCCACCACCCTGCGCTCCGTCCCTCGCTCGCTCGCCTCACCTGACCCGAGGCCGGGCCGCACGGGAGGGCGGCCCGACCTCGGTCAGCCTGTCAGCCGGCAGGCCAGCTGTCCGCGATACGGCCGAACACGCCCTCCGTGTCCGCACCACCGGCCGAGATCCACTCGACCATCCCGGACCAGAAGGTCCCCTGGCCGACCTCGGCCGGCATCGAGTCCGAGGCGTCGAACCGGACCGTCGTCGCATCGGCGAAGATCCGCGCGAGCTCCTGGTCGGTGTACGTCTCGTACCAGTCGGTCGGGGTCGAGGCGTTGGCGGACAGGAAGCCGCCCTGCTCGATCCAGCCCTGCGCGCCCTCGGGCGTGGCCAGGAACTGCATCACCGCACGGACCTCGGGCCGGTCCTCGAACATGACGATCATGTCGCCGCCGCCGAGCACCGGTCGTCCCTGCGCCTCGTCGATGGGCGGGAAGTAGAAGAACGCGCTGTCCTCACCGGGGGTGAAGAGCGGCTCCTCGTTCGCGTCCTTCGGCCAGAAGTCCGGGATCCACGCCGCCTGCTTGTGCAGCCAGCACTTCGGCCCGGCCTCGTCGAACATCGGGGTCTGGGCGTCGCCGACGAAGGTGGAGTTGATCGCGGTCGGACCGCCGTAGACCATGCCGTCGGCGAAGAAGATCTCGCCGACCTTCTCGGCCGCGGCGATGACCGCCGGGTCGTCGAAGGCGAGCTCACCGGCGACCCACGCGTCGTAGGTCTCGGCGGGAGCGGTCCGGAGCAGGACGTCCTCGACCCAGTCGGTCGCGACCCAGCCGGTGGCGTCACCGTGCTCCTGCGCCACGCACCACGGCGCGCCGTTGCCGTCGGCCTGGATCCGCTCCGACAGCGCCATCATCTCGTTCCAGGTCTGCGGGACCTCGTAGCCGTTGTCGGCGAAGGCCTGCACCGGGTACCAGACGATCGACTTCCCGTTGGCGCGGTAGAAGAGCCCGTAGAGCCCGCCGTCGACCTCGGTGAGGTCGATCCAGGCGGCGTAGTCCTCCTCGAGCGCCGACCGGTCGAGGAACGTCGAGACGTCCACGAGGTGGCCCTCGGACTGGAACTCCCGCATCAGGCCCGGCTGGGCCAGCTGCGCGAGGTCCGGCGTGTCGCCGGACTCGACCCGCACGTTCAGGACCGTCTCGTAGTCCGAGACGCCGTCGTACTGGATGTCGATGCCGGTGCGCTCGGCGAAGTCCGCGAGCGCGAGCTCGAAGTTGTCCCCCTCGGCATCCACCCACTGGCCGAGGATGCTCACGGTCGTGCCGTCGAACTCCCGGGCCTCGGCGGCGGCGAGCTCGTTCTCCGGCTCCGACGCCGGTTCGGTGGTGTCAGGCGACTCGGACGCCGATGCGTTCGGCGTCTCGGTCGCGACGGCGTCGTCGGTAGCGGGGTTCGCGCAGGCCCCCAGGGCCAACCCGACCAGTGCTACCGCGGCGATCATCACGCTGCGGTTCATGTCGCTTCCTTCCCGTAGGCGCCCGCTGGGGACACCTGCTCCTGGCTCCCGGCCACGTCCGCCGCGAGGGCGGCCGCACCGAGGGCACCGATCGGCCGGTCCGCGGGCGCAGCGAGCACCCGGTCCGGTCGCAGAACGTGACGTGCCAGCGCGGAGCGCCCGGCACGAGCGGCGAGCTCCGCCTGGACGGCGCGGAACAGCGGGCCGTCGCCGGCCCCGACCCCGCCGCCGAGCACCACGACGTCGACGCCGTAGGTCAGCAGGAGCCAGTGGACGGCGCCGGCGAGGTGGCCGGCGACGTCCCGGGCGATGCCCGCGGCCCGCGCATCGCCCGCCTCGGCGGCGGCGAAGAGCGCGAAGGCGGAGCGACCGTCCGGAGAGGGCCAGCGGCGCGCGATGGCGGTCCCGGAGGCGACCGTCTCGAGGCACCCGTCGAGGCCGCACGGACACCGGACGCCGTCGGGGACCACCGGGATGTGCCCGATCTCGCCGGCGAGTCCGTCACGGCCGCGGTGGAGCACGCCCCCGAGCACGACCCCGGCGGAGATCCCCGTGCCGATGGCGAGGTAGGCGAGGTCGGGGACGAGACGGTCCTCCTCCGCGAGCCAGGCGCGCGCTCCGAGGGCGGCCGCGCGGACGTCGTTCTCCACGAGCACCGGGACCGGCCAGCGGGAGCGCACCGCGTCGCCCAGGGCGAGCGGCTCGCCGCCGACCCCGAGGTTCACCGCGTGCCGGACCACGCCCGCCAGGGGCTCGACCTGTCCGGGGATGCCGATGCCGATCCGGGCGGGGAGCTCGCCGTCGACGAGCGTCGCCGCGATGGCGGCGGTCACGGCGTCCGCGAGCGACGCGGGATCGGCGGGCGTGGTCGTGGCGCGTGCGGTCGCCGGGACGCCGGCGTCGATCCGGACCACCTGGGTGGTGGTGCCGCCGACGTCGACGCCGATCGTGGGGCCCGCGGTCACCGCCACATCACGCCCATCGACGCGCGCAGGGCGATGGCCGCCACCCCGGTCAGGACGAGCTCGTCGTCCTGGCCGGCGACGTCGATGCGGATGCGGCGGGCGACGGCGGGGAGCAGCCGGCGCCGGAGCTCCGTGCCGAGCGCCGCCGCGAGGTCGGCGCCGCCCTGCTCGAGCTCGCAGTCGAGGACGATGCGCTCGACGTCGAGCAGCCCGACGACCGGGGCGAGCGCGCGGGCCAGGGCCTCGCCGGCGTCGGCGGTGGCCCGTGCCAGCGCGGCCTCGGGTGTGGCGCTGCGCCCGCGGGCGGCCCGCAGGATCGCCGGCACCGACGCGACGGTCTCGAGGCAGCCGGCGTTGCCGCAGGCGCACGCGGCGCCCTCGACGTCGACGACCACGTGTCCGAGCTCGCCGGCGGCGGACGCGGCCCCGTGGCGCAGGACGCCGTCGAGGACGACGCCGGCGCCGACGCCCTGGCCGATGCGGAGGGCGACGACGTCACGCCCGTCCTCGTCCGGCGCCGTGGCGATGCAGGCGAAGGCCGCGGCGTCCGCGTCGTTGGCGACGAAGACGGGCAGGCCCGTGGCCTCGCCGACGCGGTCGGCGAGCGCGAGCCCGTGCCAGCCGAGGTTGGACGCCTCGAGCACGGTCCCGTCGGTGTCGACCAGACCGGGGGTCGCGATCGCGACGCCGATGACGGGCGACGGGGCGAGGACCACGAGCTCGTCGACGAGGTCGAGGAGCTGGTCCACCGCGGCGGCCCCGAGCGCCGGTCCCCCGGCGTGGGTCGCGTGGTGGGTGAGCGCGCCGGTGAGGTCGGCGACCGCACCGCGCAACGGCTGGCGGCTGAGATCGAGGGTGACGATCGAGCGCGCGCCCGGGACGATCCCGAGGATCGTCGGCGGCTTGCCGCCGGCGGAGGTCCCGGTCCCGAGCTCGACGACCAGGCCGTCCTCGATCAGCTCGGCGACGAGTGAAGACACCGTCGGACGCGTCAGGCCGGTGAGGCGCGCGATGTCGGCGCGGCTCGGTGCCGACCCGCGGAAGACGATCTGCAGGGCGGCCGTCAGGTTCTGCTGCCGGGTGTCCTGCGCGGTCGCCACGCGCGGCACGAAGGGGTCGAGCACCACCGCGGACTCCTTTGTTAGATAACACAACTAACAAAGAGTTACGCAGCCGTCAAGGGGCTCGTCCGCGACCCGGCACGCCTGCGGGCCGGTGTGCGGGAGCGGTCAGCGCGGGAAGTTGAGGTGGTAGCGGCTCGCGGTGGGACCGCGCTGGCCCTGGTACTTCGAGCCCGTCTCGGCCGAGCCGTACGGGAACTCCGCCGCCTGGTCGAGCTGGAAGAACGCGAACTGGCCCACCTTCATGCCGGGGTAGATCGCGATCGGCAGCGTCGCCACGTTCGACAGCTCGAGGGTCACGTAGCCGTCGAAGCCGGCGTCGATGAAACCCGCGGTCGAGTGGATGAGGAGCCCGAGACGGCCGAGCGAGCTCTTGCCCTCGAGGCGGCTCACGATGTCGTCCGGCAGGGAGATGCGCTCGAGCGTGGCGCCGAGCACGAACTCCCCGGGGTGGAGGATGAAGGGCTCGTCGTCGGGGACCTCGACGAGCTCGGTGAGGTCCGGCTGCTCCTCGCGCACGTCGATGTACGGGTAGCGGTGGTTGGCGAAGACCCGGAACCCGTTGTCGACCCGCACGTCGACGCTCGACGGCTGGATCGCGTCGGCGGCGAGCGGGTCGATCACGATCCGCCCCTCGTCGAGGGCGGCGCGGATCGAGCGGTCCGACAGGATCACGGCGGCACTCCGGGAGCGGGACGGTCGGGTGCGGCGCACCGTAGTCCGACGTCCCGCCGACGGGCCCACCGGGCCGCGTCGAAATGGAGGCGGGTCGAGCCCCGCGCTACGCTCCCGGCCGCTCCGCGGGTGTAGCTCAATGGTAGAGCCCCAGCTTCCCAAGCTGGTGACGGGGGTTCGATTCCCCTCACCCGCTCCACGACCATCCCGGGAGCCGGACGCTGTACCTCGCGAGCGCCCTCTCCCTCGTGCTGCAGGCGACGGGCGACGGCCTCTCCGTCGCGGCGGCGGTGCTCCTCGGCCTGATCGAGGGCGTCACCGAGTGGCTCCCGATCAGCTCCACCGGGCACCTCGCGGTCACCCAGGAGCTGCTCGGGATCGACGGCGACGCCGCCGACAGCTACGCCATCGCGATCCAGGCGGGAGCCATCCTGGCGGTCCTCGGCCTGTACCGCGCCCGGTTCGTGTCCATCGTCGACGGCATCCGCGGGGGGGACCCCGAGGGACGGCGCCTGCTGGTCGCGCTGTTCGTGGCGAGCCTGCCCGCCGCCGTCACGGGCCTGCTGTTCGAGGATCTCATCAAGTCCCGCCTCTTCGGGATCGGTCCGGTGGTCGCCGCCTGGTTCGTCGGCGGCGTCGCGATCCTCCTGGTGGCGCGCCGGCGTCGCGACGTGGCGCCGGACGCCGGCGAGCTGCTGGCGTCGCTGACGTGGCGGGGCGCGCTCGTGATCGGGCTCGCCCAGGTCCTGGCGCTGTGGCCCGGCGTCAGCCGCAGCCTCGTCACCATCCTCGCGGCGACAGCGGTGGGGCTGGCCGTGCCGGCCGCGGTGGAGTTCAGCTTCCTCCTCGGGTTCGTGGTGCTCGGCGGCGCGACGGCCTACGAGACGGTCTCGTCCGGCACCACGATGGTGGCGGCGTACGGGTACGGGACACCGCTGCTCGGGCTCGTGGTGGCGTTCGTGGCCTCGCTGGTCGCGATGCGGTGGATGGTGGCGTACCTCAACCGTCGCGGCCTCGGGGTCTTCGGGTGGTACCGGATCGGCATCGCCCTGGTCGCCGGGACGCTGCTCGCCACGGGGACGATCTGAGCCACCGCTAGGTTGTCCTCGCGACGACCCGGAGGACGGAACCGCGATGGCGACGCTGCCCGATGACGCACCCGCCCGGTACGACGATCTCCGGGCCGTCTACGTCAACTGCACGCTCAAGCGCTCCCCACAGCCGTCGCACACGCAGACGCTGATGGACCGCTCGATCGCCATCCTCGAGCAGGTGGGCGTCGAGGTCACCACCATCCGAGCCGTGGACCACGTCCTCGCCCCGGGCGTCCAGGTCGACATGACCGAGCACGGGGCCGAGCGCGACGACTGGCCGGGCCTGCTCGACCAGGTGCTGGCCGCCGACATCCTCCTGCTCGGCACCCCGATCTGGCTCGGCAGCCCGTCGTCGGTCTGCGTCCAGGTGATCGAGCGTCTCTACGCGTACTCGGGCGAGCTCAACGACCACGGCCAGTACGACTTCTACGGCCGTGTGGGCGGCGCCCTGGTGACCGGCAACGAGGACGGCGTGAAGCACTGCGCGATGTACGTCCTCTACGCCCTCCAGCACCTCGGCTACACCATCCCGCCCCAGGCGGATGCGGGCTGGATCGGCGCCGTGGGTCCCGGGCCGAGCTACGGCGACCCCCCCGAGGAGGAGGGCGGCCTGCCGGTGGGCTTCGACTCCGACTTCACCGACCGCAACACGACGATCATGACGTGGAACCTGCTCCACCTGGCGCGGCTGCTCAAGGACGCCGGCGGCATCCCGGCCTTCGGCAACCAACCGCGCCGCTGGGCCGACGGCGAACGCTTCGGCTACCCGCCGCCCCGGTGACGCGCGCGGGTCGGTGACCTCTCAGGGAGCCGACGGACCGAGGACGTCGGCGAGCCCGTCGCGGAGGCCCTGGAGCGTGAACGGCTTGACGAGGTAGCGCACCCCCAGCGCGTCCGCCAGCTCGGCCAGCTCCTGGGGGTCGAGCGCCGACAGCAGGTAGACGTGCCGGGGCGCGAGCGCCTCGGCGCGCAGAGACGCCAGGAAGGTGGGCCCGTCCATCTCGGGCATGCTCACGTCGAGGAGCAGCACGTCGGGCCTGTCCTCGGCGCAGGCCCGGCGGGCCTCGGCCATCGTCGGCGCCGCGATCGCCTGGTGCCCCCAGCGGGACAGGGCGACGTTGACGAGGTAGCGGAGATCGGGGTCGTCGTCGACGATCAGGAACCTCGTGGTCACAGCAGCAGGCCAGCCGCCGTGAGGTCGTAGGCCGCGAACGCCGCGATGGCGGCGCCGACCACGACCCGCAGCCACAGCGCCACCAGGCGCGACCGGCCGATCCGTTCGTCGTCCGCGCCGGGGAACTCGCCGGTCCGGTGGTAGCGCAGCAGCGCCGCCCCGGTGCCGACCGCCAACGCCGCCCCCACGGCACCGAAGGTCCCCACCAGCAGGAACCGTTCCACCGTGTTCGCCGTCCGTCGGGGGCCGTCCAGGCCCGGAGCGTAGTGTCCCGACGAGCCCGCCCGCCCGGACAGCCCTGCGGGGCCGCATCCGGGGCCGGCGGGGCGCAGACTGACGCGAGCCGATCGAGGAGCGGGTCCGGTGGGGAAGTTCGTCGTCCAGGAGCGTGACCGGAGCACCTCCGGCACGGCCGAGTACCTCGTCCTCAACGTCGAGGACCGCAGCCGGCCGGTCGCGAGCTTCCGGGAGCGGGCGGACGCGCAGGCGCACGCGGACAAGCTCAACGCCGGCCCCCTCGACTGGGACGAGCAGGAGCAGTGGCAGGAGGACGACGACTGGGGCCCGGACGACGACGCCGGCTCCGCCTGAGGGCGAACCGCTAGCGTCCCGTCCCGTGACGCCGCCTCAACCGGACCCGACCCCCGTCCGCCGCTCCGCCGCGGCGGCCGACGGCGTGCACGCGGACGACCCCGCCGGGTCCGACGGCCGCGCGACACCGGACGACGCGCTGCGGCTCGCCCGCGAGACCTTCCTCGCCGGCGAGCGCATCGAGATGCGCACCATCGCGGCGGCGCTCGGGATCGGACGGTCGACGCTCTACCGCTGGTTCGGCGACCGCGACCGGCTCATCGGCGAGGTCATCTGGCGCGAGTACAGCGACCTCGTCGACCGCGCCGAGGCCGCGGCCGACGCCGACGGCGCCGCCGGCGCGGACCGGATCCTCGCCGTCGTCGCACGGACGAACCGCGACATCAGCCGATCCCGGGCACTGCGCCGGTTCCTGACGAGCGAGCCCGAGGCGGCGCTGCGGGTGCTCACGACGAAGCACGGCGGGGTCCAGCCGCGCATCATCAAGCGGCACGCCGACCGCATACGCGAGGAGCGGGCGCGCGACGACATCAAGCCCGACGTCGACGCTACGGCGCTCGCCTACGCGATGGTGCGCATCAGCGAGGGCTTCCTCTACGCCGACCAGATCACCGACACCGAGCTCGACCTCGAGATGGCCGACGCCGTCATGGGGGCGCTGCTCCGGTGAGACGCCGTGCCGCGCTCGCGGCCACGGGGCTGCTCGGCCTGCTCGCGGTGCTCGAGCTGGGCACGGGCTGGTACGGCGAGCGCAGCGCCTCGGAGGCGCTGTGCGGCGCGGACGTCGACCTCGCGACGCCCGTGCTCCTGCGCGTGCTGGCGGGTCGCGCGGTGCCGTTCGAGGCCCGCTTCGACGAGCGCGTCCTGGAGCTGCTCGTGCCCCTCCCGGCCGCGGTGTCGGGGATCGCCGTCGAGGACGGCCGGCTCCGGCTCGAGACGACCACCGGCGTCACCGTGCCGACCGACGTCCGTCTCGAGGCCGGCACCGTGACCCTGACCCCGACGCTGGGACCCGTCGAGCTCGACCGCCTGGCGCTGCGCTACGAGCTCGTCGACCTCCTGCCGACCGGCGTCGAGGTCGACCGCGTCGAGGTCTCGGGCGACGCGGTGCTCGCGGCGGGCCGGGGCGATCCCCGGGAGTTCACGGCCACCGGCCGTGCCCTGGACTGCGTCAGTTGAGCGACGGGTCCTCCGGGAACGTGGCGAACAGCCGCAGCTCGCCGCGCTGGCGGCGCAGGACCTCGGACCACAGCAGTTCCGGATCGTCGATGAGGGCGTCGAGATCGCGGGCGTCCGCCACGAACCACGCCTCCGCCGCGACCTCGTCCTCGAGCTGACCGGGCGCCCAGCCGGCGTAGCCCACGAACACCCGCGCCGCCTCCACCTGCTCGTCCGCCACGGAGGGACCGGCCGACAGGTCCACGACGCGTAGCCGGTCGACGATGGGCATCCAGTCCGGCCCGGGCAGCGTCCCGGGGCGCGCACGTCCGAGCGCGATGACGGCATCCGGCTCGACGGGACCGCCGGCGAAGAGCACCGGCGGGGAGGCGGCGACGTCCTCCCACCCGGGCATCGCCTCGGCGAGGCGGAGCGAGCTCGGCCGGTTCAGCACCAGACCGACCGCCCCGTCCTCCCCGTGGTCGAGCAGCAGGATGACCGTGCGGTGGAAGTTCGGGTCCGTCAGCACGGGCGTCGCCACCAGCACCTTGCCCGTCCAACTCGTCTCGCTCATGCCGCGGAGCGTACGACCGCGCCGGCCACGCGCCCGGCTCGGACGGCCGGGGGTCACGGGAGGCGGCCGCACACCTCCTCGGCGGCGGCCAGCACCGCACCGTCCGTCACCATCGCGGCCGCCGTCGCGAGCTCGGGCGCGAGGTGGCGGTCCGTGTCGTAGGGCGGCACCTCCCGTCGGACGCGCGCCACCACGGCTGCGGTGACCGGCGCCGGCGTGAGCGGGGCGCGCAGCTCGATCGCCTGGGTGGCCGCGAGCAGCTCGACGGCGAGGATGCGGCCGAGGTTCGTCACGACCGTGCGCAGCTTCCGGGCGGCGCTCCACGCCATCGAGACGTGGTCCTCCTGCATCGCGGAGGTCGGCAGCGAGTCGACGCTGGCCGGGGCCGCCAGGCGCCGGTTCTCGGTGCACATCGCGACCGCCGTGTAGTGGGCGATCATGAACCCGCTGCGGACGCCGGCGTCGACGGCGAGGAACGGAGGGAGTCCGGCGCTGCGGGTCCGGTCGAGCATGCGGTCGACCCGGCGCTCGGCGATGGCGCCCACCTCCGCGGCGGCGATGGCGAGGAAGTCCGCGGCGAACCCCAGCGGGGCGCCGTGGAAGTTGCCGCACGACTCCACCCGACCGTCCGGCAGCACCACGGGGTTGTCGATCGCGGCGCGCAGCTCGCGGTCGGCGATGTCCCCGGCGAAGGCGAGCGTGTCCCTCGCGGCGCCGTGCACCTGTGGGGTGCAGCGCAGCGAGTAGGCGTCCTGCACCCGCGGGTCGTCCTCGCCCCGGTGGCTCGCGACGATGGCTGAGTCCGCCAGCACCTGCCGGAGGTTCGCGGCGCTCACGGCCTGCCCGACCTGCGGGCGCATGGCGAGCAGGTCGGCGGCGAAGGCACGGTCGGTCCCGAGGAGCCCCTCGACGGTCATGCCGGCGACGACGTCGGCGGTCCGCAGCAGCACGTCGAGGTCGTCGAGCGCCATCACCAGCTGCCCGAGGATGCCGTCCGTGCCGTTGACGAGCGCCAGCCCCTCCTTGGCCTCGAGGTGGAGCGGGGCGAGTCCCACCGCGGCGAGCGCCTCGCCGGCGGGGACCACGACGCCGTCCGGGCCGCGTACGGCTCCCTCCCCGAGGAGCACGAGCGCCCCGTGGGCCAGGGGCGCGAGGTCGCCCGAGGCCCCGAGCGAGCCGTGCTCCGGCACGAGCGGCGTGTAGCCGGCGTTGAGCAGTGCCAGCATCGCGTCGACGACCTCGGGGCGGATGCCCGAGCGCCCCATCGCGAGCGACCGGGCCCGGAGGAACACCATCGCCCGGGCGACCTCGACCTCCACGGGGTCGCCCATGCCGGCCGCGTGGCTCCGCACGATCGACTCCTGCAGCTCCTCGCGGCGGTCGGCCGGGATGTAGGTGCTCGCGAGCCCACCGAAGCCCGTCGAGACGCCGTAGACGGGGGTGCCGGACGCCGCGTAGCCGGCGACCACGTCCCGGCTGGCGGCCATCGCCGCCCGCGCCTCGTCCGAGACCTCGACCCGTGCGCCGGCGCGTGCCACGGCGAGCACGTCGCCACGGCTCGCGCCGTCGACGGCCAGGACGACCGGAGGGTGGGGATCGGCCATGCGTGGCTCCTCAGACGGGTTCGCCGGGGAGCGTGAGCTGCCCCCCGAGGATGCGGGCGGCGAGCAGGTCGACCCCGTGCCAGTAGGCGAGCTCGGCGGGGCGCTCGACCTCCCAGATCGCGAGGTCCGCCAGGGCGCCGACGGCCACCACGCCGCGGTCGTCGTGCCCCAGCGCCCGTGCGGCGTTCCACGTGGCACCGCGCAGGGCCTCCTCGGGCGTCAGCCGGAAGCGGGTGCACGCGAGGTTCACGGCCTGCAGGAGGCTCCCCAGCGGCGAGGTCCCCGGGTTGAGGTCGGTCGACACGGCCATCGGCACCCCGTGCTCGCGCAGCAGCCCGACCGGTGGCAGCCGTGCCTCGCCGAGGAACGCCGACGCACCGGGCAGGAGCACGGCCACCGTGCCCGCGCCGGCGAGTGCGGCGGCACCGGCCGGCGAGAGGTGCTCGAGGTGGTCCGCGGACAACGCGCCGTACCGCGCGGCGAGCACGGCGCCGCCCGAGTCCGACAGCTGCTCGGCGTGGAGCTTCACGGGCAGGCCGAGGTCGACGGCGGTGGCGAGGATCCGTTCGGTCTGCGCCGGCGAGAAGGCGATCCTCTCGCAGAAGACGTCGACCGCGTCGGCGAGGCGCTCCGCCGCGACCGTCGGCAGCACGTCGCGGCACACCTCGTCGACGTAGCCGTCGGGGTCGTCGCGGCGGTCGGCCGGAACGGTGTGCGCGAGGAAGGTGGTCGTGACCCGCATGGTGTCCTCGGCGCCGAGCCGGCGCGCGGTGCGGAGCATGCGGAGCTCGGTGTCGAGGTCGAGGCCGTAGCCGGACTTCACCTCGACGGTCGTCACCCCGCCGGCAGCGAGCCAGCCGAGACGGCGACGGGCGGAGGCGAGGAGCTCGTCGTCGCTCGCCGCACGGGTCGCGGCGACCGTCGCGGCGATGCCGCCGCCGGCGCGGGCGGTGTCCTCGTAGGTGGCACCCCCGAGCCGCTGCTCGAACTCGTCCGCGCGGTGGCCCCCGAACACGAGGTGGGTGTGGCAGTCGACGAGCCCGGGGGTCACGAGCCGGCCGTGCGCGGAGCCCGTCCGCTCCGGGACGATGTCGGCCGCGGAGCCGCGGGGCCCCACGTGGCTGATGCGTCCGTCGGTCACCGCGACGACGCCGTCGTCGAGAAGGCCGTAGGGGACGGCGGCGTCCGGCGCCATCGTCGCGATGCGGGCGTCCGTCAGGAGGAGGTCGGCGCGGCGGGGTTCGGTCACGGGGCGGCGGGTCCGGTGACCATCGGCAGGTCGACCCCCCGCTCCCGGGCCACCTCGACGGCGCGCTCGTAGCCGGCGTCCGCGTGACGCATCACCCCGGTCCCGGGGTCGGCGGTGAGGACCCGCTCGAGCCGCTCGGCCGCGAGCTCGCTGCCGTCCGCGACGACGACCATGCCGGCGTGGATGCTGCGCCCGATCCCGACGCCGCCGCCGTGGTGGACGCTCACCCAGCTCGCGCCCGAGCTCACGTTCACGAGCGCGTTCAGGATCGGCCAGTCGGCGATGGCGTCGGAGCCGTCGCGCATGTCCTCGGTCTCGCGGTACGGGCTCGCGACCGATCCGGAGTCGAGGTGGTCGCGGCCGATGACGATCGGCGCCGAGACCTCGCCGGCGCGGACCATGTCGTTGAACCGCCGGCCCAGCCGCGCCCGCTCGCCGTAGCCGAGCCAGCAGATCCGCGCGGGGAGGCCCTGGAACGCGACCCGCTCGGAGGCGAGCCGGATCCAACGGGCGAGCGCCTCGTCCTCCGGGAACTCCTCGAGCACGGCGCGGTCGGTCGCGGCGATGTCCGCGGGGTCGCCCGAGAGGGCCACCCACCGGAACGGGCCCTTGCCCTCGCAGAACAGCGGTCGGATGTAGGCGGGGAGGAAGCCGGGGTAGGCGAAGGCGCGGTCGAACCCGCCGAGCTCGGCCTCGCGCCGGAGCGAGTTGCCGTAGTCGAACACCTCCGCACCGCGGTCGAGGAAGGCGACCATGGCCGCGCAGTGGCGCGCCATCGACCCGCGGGCGCGGCGGACGTAGCCGTCGGGGTCCTCGGCGGCGAGACGCTCGGCCGCCTCGACCGAGAGGTCCACCGGGACGTACGACAGCGGGTCGTGCGCGCTCGTCTGGTCGGTGACGATGTCGGCGGGGAAGTCGAGCTCGAGCAGGCGCGGGAGCACGTCGGCGGCGTTGCCGACGACACCGACCGACCGGGGGCGGCGCTCGTCCCGGGCCGCGGTGCACCGGGCGACCGCGTCCTCGAGGTCGTCGGCGACCTCGTCGAGGTAGCGCGTCTCGACCCGTCGCTGCACGCGGCGGGCGTCGACGTCGACGCACAGCGCCACCCCGTCGTTCATCGTGATCGCGAGCGGCTGCGCCCCGCCCATCCCGCCGAGGCCGGCGGTGAGCGTGATGGTGCCGGCGAGGGTGCCGCCGAACCGGCGCCGCGCGATCTCGGCGAACGTCTCGTAGGTGCCCTGGAGGATCCCCTGCGTCCCGATGTAGATCCACGAGCCGGCCGTCATCTGCCCGTACATCGTGAGGCCCTCGGCCTCGAGCCGGCGGAAGGTCTCCCAGTCGGCCCAGTCGGGGACGAGGAGCGAGTTCGCGATCAGCACCCGCGGCGCCCACGTGTGGGTGCGGAACACGCCGACGGGCTTGCCGGACTGGACGAGCAGGGTCTCGTCGTCCTCGAGCCGACGGAGGGTCGCGACGATCGCGTCGAACGCCTCCCACGACCGCGCCGCCCGACCGGTCCCGCCGTAGACGACGAGGTCGTCGGGGCGCTCGGCGACGTCCGGGTCGAGGTTGTTCATCAGCATCCGGAGGGCGGCCTCCTGGCCCCACCCCTTGCACGAGAGCTCGGGGCCCCGCGGGGCGCGCACGGCGCGTGGCTCGCTCATCGACGCCTCCTGTCGGAAGGGGTCCGCGAGCCTAGGGGTCGGTCGACCGGGGCGGCGGGTGGCCCGCGTGGGACGCGCCGGGGAGACTCCCGTCCCCCGGCCCCTCCCTGGAGGACCCCCCGTGACCTTCGGCGACGCCTTCACGGGGCTCGAGGCGTGGGACCTGCTGCTCTTCGTGGTCGGCGTCTGTCTGCTCGGCGTGTCGGTGCTCCCGCGTCTCCTGCACGACAAGCCGCTGAGCGTGCCGATCCTCGTCCTCGGGGTCGGCGTCCTCGCGTGGACCCTCCCGCTCGGCTTCGACACCCCGGACCCGGTCGGGATCCACGGCAACCTCACCGAGCACCTCACCGAGTTCGGGGTGATCGTGTCCCTGATGGTCGCGGGGCTGTCGATCGACCGCCGGTTCAGCTGGCGCGGCTGGGCCTCCACCTGGCGCCTGCTCGCGATCACGATGCCGCTCAGCGTCGGCGCGGCGGCCCTCCTCGGCTGGTGGGCGGGGCTGGTGCCCGCCACGGCCGCGCTGTTCGGCGCGGTCATCTCCCCGACCGACCCGGTGCTCGGCAAGGACCTCGAGGTCGGCCCGCCGGGCGAGGGCGCCGAGGGCGAGGAGACCGAGACCCACGACCTCACCGGCGCCGGAGAGGAGGACGAGGTCCGGTTCGCGCTCAGCGCCGAGGCGGGTCTCAACGACGGCCTGGCGTTCCCGTACACCAACCTCGCCATCGCGATGGCGATGTTCGGCGTGGCGCCCGGCAACTGGTTCTCGAGCTGGGTGCTCGTGGACGTGGGCTACAAGGTCGCCGTCGGCATCGTCCTCGGATGGCTGTTCGGCCGGGCGCTCGGCGCCACGATCCTGCGCTTCCCGGCCGACACCGAGGTCGCCCGGGACGTCACGGGGATGGCGGCGCTGGCGGGGACGCTGCTGGCCTTCGGCGGGACCGAGTTCGTGGGCGGCTACGGCTTCCTCGCGACCTTCGTGGCGGCGCTGACGCTGCGCCAGAGCGACCGCTGGAACGACTACCACACCCACCTCGAGGGCTTCGGCGAGCAGATGGAGCGGGTCGTCCTGGTGCTCGTGATGCTGCTCTTCGGCGGGGCCATCGCCCGCGGCATCCTCGCGCCGCTGACCTGGGACCTCGTGCTGGTCGCCCTGGCGCTCGTCTTCGTCGTGCGACCGCTGGCGGGCCTCGCAGGGCTGACCGGGATGACCCGGTCGCCGTGGCGCGACCGCGCCGCCATCAGCTTCTACGGGACCCGCGGGATCGGGACCTTCTACTACCTCTCGCACGGCCTGGAGGCGGCGGAGTTCGAGCAGTCCGCGGAGGTGTGGGCGGTGGCGAGCCTCGTGGTGCTGATCGCCGTCGTGGTGCACGGCATGACCGCCGCCCCGGTCCTGCACCGGCTCGACCGGCTGCGCGCCGACACCGAGCACGCCTCGGACGGTCGGTACGCCGGCGGGTGAGGTGCCGCCGGCGTGCGGCCGGTCAGGCCTGGGCGTCGTCCGGCACGGTGCGCGAGCCGTCCTTCAGCGGCCGGTCCCCGAGCGGCTCCTCGAGCTGGAGGGACACGCTCTGGGTGCTGATCTCCTGCTGGGTGCAGTCGGCACCGGGGTCGGGCATCCCGACCATGACGGAGACGATGACGCGCTCGGCGTTCTCGTCGGTCTCCACGTGGTCCACGACGGAGCAGGGAGCCTCACCGCCGCTGAACGTGACGGTGACGTCGCGCCCGTCGACGACCGCGCTCTGGAGGAAGACGGCCCACGTCTCGTCGACGGAGCCGCCGGCGAGCTCGACCCCCCGCGCGTCCGCGGGGACGGCGTCGACGATGGTGATCTCCTCGGGGACCATCGCGTCGCCGTCGTCGGCGGGCCCGGGCTCGTCGCTGCCGGGGGTGTCGTCGCAGTCGACCGCGTCGGGCAGGCACCTCGCGGCGTCGTCCCCGTCGCCGGGGACGACGGGTGCGATCTGGGTGGTGTCGCCGGCGACGGGGGCGCCGGTGCCACAGGCCGCGAGGAGGACGGCGAGGAGGGCGGCGGCAGCGGCGACGGCGCGGAGGGAGGTCGTCATCGGCGTTCGGCTCCTGGGGGTCCGGCACCTGCCGGCGCCGGCGTCCGCCGGTCGTAGCTATCAGACGCCGCCCCCCGGGACCCGGTTCCCCCGCCCCGGCTCCACGGTTCAGTGAACGTCCTGGCCGGTATCCCGGCCGCGCGGTTCAGTGAACGGTTCCCTGCGTCCGCCGGGCACGGGTCAGACCGGGGTCACGGTCGGGGGCGGGGCGTGCTGGGCGGGGGCCCCGCCGCCACCGCCGCCACCCGCCGAGCCGCCACGGGCGAGGTTGGCGAACTTCGTGAGGTGGTTGAGGAACGCGAGCTTCACGATGCCGGTCGCGCCGTTGCGGTGCTTGGAGATGATCAGCTCGGCGATGCCCTTGTCCGGGGTGTCCTCGTCGTAGACCTCGTCGCGGTAGATGAACGCCACGATGTCGGCGTCCTGCTCGATCGAGCCCGACTCACGGAGGTCGGCGAGCTGCGGGCGCTTGTCGGTGCGGGACTCGGGCTGACGCGACAGCTGCGACAGGGCGATGACCGGGACGTTCAGCTCCTTGGCGAGCATCTTGAGGCCACGGGAGATCTCGGAGACCTCCTGCTGGCGGTTCTCGACCCGGCGGTGCGACTGCATCAGCTGCAGGTAGTCGACGATGATGAGCTCGAGCCCGTGCTTGGCCTTCAGCCGCCGGCACTTCGAGCGGATCTCCATCAGCGTGATCGACGGCGTGTCGTCGATGAACAGCGGCGCGTCGGAGAGCCGCCCGAGCGCGTCGCCGAGCTTGCGCCAGTCCGCGTCCTCGAGCCGCCCGGTCTTGATCCGGTTCGAGTCGATGCGCGCCTCGGAGGCCAGCATGCGGTTCACGATCTCGATCTTGCTCATCTCCAGGCTGAAGATGATCGCCGGCTGTCGCGTCTCGACCGTCACGTACTGCGCCAGGTTCAGGGCGAGGGACGACTTCCCCATCGCCGGGCGTGCGGCGATGACGACGAGGTTCTGGGGCTGCAGGCCCGCGGTGAGGCGGTCGAGGTCGTTGAACCCGGTGGCGAGGCCGGTCACCTCGGAGCGGTTCTCGGCGAGCTTCTCGATCTGCTCGAAGGACTCGTTCAGCAGGTCCTTCAGCTGGGCGTAGTCCGAGGTGATGTCGCTCTGGGCGATCTCGTAGACGATGCCCTCGGCCTGGTCCACGACGTTCGTGGCGTCGTCCGGGGACTCGTAGCCCAGCGCCGCGATCTCGGTGCCGGCGTCGATGACGCGCCGCAGCACGGCCTTCTCGCGCACGATCCGGGCGTAGTGCACGGCGTTGGCCGCCGTGGGGACGGCCGCGGTGAGGTCGTGGACGGCGCCGGCACCGCCGACCTCGTCGAGCCGGCCGTTGCGGGCCAGCCAGTCGAGGATCGTGACCGCGTCGCACGGCTCGCCGCGGTGCATCAGCTCCTGCACACCCTCGAACACGACCCGGTGGGCGGTGCGGTAGAAGTCGCTCGGCTTGAGGATCTCGACGACCTCGTTGGCCGCGTTCCGCGACAACAGGGCCGCCCCGAGCACCGACACCTCGGCCTCGAGCGAATGCGGTGGGACGCGGTCGTAGCCGCGGCGGGCGCCGTTGCTCCCGCCGCCCTCGTCCTCGGGACGGGTCGCGACGGGCGGTGGCGGGGCGGGAGGCATGGAGCTCATGGACCGGACGCTACCGACGGGATGTGACACCACGGAGCGTCGCTCCCAACGCCGCGGTGGACACGCTGTGGACCCGCGGCGGCTGCCTGGGGACAACCCGGCCCGACGCTGTGGACGTCGTGTGGACAGCGTGTCCGCGGCGAGCCGCGGGAACGACGGAGGCCACCCCGCGGGGTGGCCTCCGGTGGTGCGGGATCGCGCGTCAGGCGGTGCCGGCGGGCTCGTCCTCGGCGACGGTCTCGTCGGCCGTGTCGGCCTCGGACGGGGCCTCGGAGGCCACGGCCTCGTCGGTCCCGGCCTCGGGCGGGACGATGGACTCGACGTCGGCCCCCGCCTCGACGCGCTGCGTCTCGTACTCCTTCGCCGCCTCGAGGGCCTGCTCGGCGAGGACGTCGGCGTCGGTCTCGGAGCCCTCGGCCGCATCGGTCGCGGCGTCGGTGATCGCGTCCTCGTCGACGGCGGGGCCGCCGAGGGTGACCTTGCCCTCCTCGTCCACGACCTCGACGGTCACGAGCGCCTCGACCTGCGGGTGGACCCGGATCGGCACCTCGTACTCGCCGATGCGCTTGATCGTGCCCTTGAGGTCGATGCGGCGCTTCTCGATGTCGTGCCCACGGTCCTTCAGGACGCGGTGGACGTCGTTGACACCGACGGAGCCGTAGAGGTTGCCCGACTCGTCGACGCGGGCCGGGACGCGCAGCGTCCGCGACTCGAGCGTCTCCTTCATGGCGTACGCCGAGTCGACCGTCTTGGCCTCCGCCGCCTTGCGGCTGCGGGTGATGGCCTCGGCCTCCTTCATCGCACCCTTGGTGGCGAGGATCGCCAGCCCGCGGGGGATGAGGAAGTTGCGGCCGTAGCCGTCGGCGACGTCGACGACGTCACCCGGCAGGCCGAGGTTGTCGACCTCGTTCTTGAGGATGACCTTCATCGCTCGTCTCCTATCGGACCGTGTAGGGGATGAGCGCCATCTCACGGGCGTTCTTGATCGCGCCGCCGAGCTGGGTCTGGCACTTGGCGCAGTTCCCGGTCGTGCGGCGCGCCTTGATCTTGCCGCGCTCGTTGAGGAAGGACTTGAGCAGGCCCAGGTCCTTGTAGTCGATGTACTCGATGCCCTGCCGGCAGATGGGGCAGGGCTTGTCCTTGCGTGGCTTGCGCTTCTTCTTCGGGGGCATGACGCGCTCCTGGAAGGGTCAGAGAGGAAGTGGGGCGGCAACCCCGGTCCGGTCGGGACGCGGGGCGCGGCGGGAGGCCTAGAAGGGGACGTCGTCGTCGGAGGGGGGCGGCGCGCTGTCCCAGCCACCGCCACCGCCGCCACCGGTCCCGGAGCCGGAGGTCTTCGACACGCTCACCCGCGCCCAGCGCAGCGACGGCGCGACCTCGTCGGCCTCGATCTCGGTGACCCAGACGGTCTGGCCTTCCTTGTTCTCGTACGACCGGACCTTGATCCGGCCGATGACGATCGCGCGGTCGCCCTTGTGCAGCGACTCGGCGACGTTCTCGGCCATGTCCCGCCACAGGTTCACCGTCATGAAGACGGTCTCTTCCTGCTGCTGACCCGCCTTGTCCGTGAACCGCCGGCTCGAGGCGATGCGGAAGTTGCAGACCGGCACCCCGCTCTGGGTGAAGCGCAGGTCCGGGTCGTCGGTCAGGTTCCCGATCATCGTGATGAAGTTGCTCTCGTACGCCATCGGCGTCTCCGTTCCCTCGTCGAGTCGATCCGCGTGGACCGACCGGTGGCTTCCGTCCGTGTCGGAGGACGGGCCTGCGGTCAGGCCGGCTTGCGGATGCGGAGGGTCGGACGGACCGTCTTGTAGCGGACGATGTCGTCGGACAGCTTCAGCAGACGCTCGAGCTCGTCGAGGCCCTCGGACGTCGCCTCGAAGTCGAGCACGCCGTAGTAGCCGTGGTCGCGCTTGTCGATCTCGTAGGCCAGCTGGCGCTTGCCCCACCAGGCCTCGTCGACGAGCTGGCCACCCTGGTCGGCGAGCAGGCCCTTGACCCGCTCCCAGACCGCCTCGGCGGCCTCGTCATCCAGAGTGTCCGGGATGATCACCATCATCTCGTAGCGGCGCATCGTGCACCTCCCATGGTCGTTCGCGGCCCCTCTCGGGCGTGTCCAGCGCAGGCAGCGCGAGGACACCGGTGGGGGCAGGGGTGCTTCCCACGTGGAACCGGCATCTGACCGGTCGACCCGGGTGGCGGACCCGCGGACACGCGGCGACACACCACCAGGCAGTGGGACGCGGCACGGTACCGCGGGACCCGTCCTCCGACAACCTCGACGCTAGAGGGCCCCCGTGACACGGGCGTCCCGCGTCCTCCCCAGGCTGTGGAGAAGGGTCGCGCCGGGATCTGTGGACACGGGGGCGCGCCAGAGCGCACGCGTGGACGCCCACCGCACGGACCGCGTCGGCGGGATCACTCCCAGGGTCGACCGAACAGGACGATCCGGCCGAACGCGAGGAGCGAGACGGCGACGGCCGCCACGCCGGCGAGGCGCACGGCGTCCCGTCCCGCCCCTCCGGGCGTGCCGACGGCCACCACGTCGTCGGCGACGTCGTCGCGGGTCGGGGTCGGCGACGGCGCGGCGGGGAAGGGCTCGAGGGGCTCCGGGGAGGCGTCCGAGACCTGCGGGGGCGCCACCCCGCGACCGTCCGTCGGCAGCGGCGAGGCCGGGACCTCCGAGGCCTGCCCGAACCCGAGCGACGGCGCCGAACGTCGCGTCGGGCGCGACGACGGCGACGCGGACGTCGGCGCCGGCTCGGACGTCGGGCGCGGCGAGGCCGCCGGCGACGGACCGGCGGGCTCGGGCCGGGGGGACGGCGCCGGGGAGGGCTCCGGGGCCGAGGTGGGCGGTGGTGCCTCGCTCGGCGAGGGCTCGGCCGCGGCCGCGACGACCACGATCGTGCCGCGCATGCGCTCGGGGTGGAGCCGGCAGCCGTACTCGATCGTGCCGGGCTCGGAGGACGTCCACGAGAAGACCGTCCCGTTCGCCCCGCAGGCGTCGGGCGTCAGCACCGTGCAGTCGGGATGGGAGTCGAAGACGCCCGGCGCGGTCACGGTGTGGCGGTCCTCGGACTGCCAGGTCCAACGCACGGTGTCGCCGGCCTCGATCTCGATCGACGCCGGGACGTACTCGTAGTCACGCACGGCGACGCCCGCGGTGGCGGCCGAGGCGGCCACCGGCGCGGACAGCAGCAGCCCGACCGTGCCGAGGACGGCGGCGGCCGGGGCAGCGGCGCGGCGGAGGAGGGACACGGGAGGACGGTACCTCGCCGGGTTCAGGGGACCTCGACCACCGCCACGTGCGGGAGCAGGCGGCGCAGGAGCGAGATCCGGCGCTCGATCCCGAGGAGGGTGACGTGCTCGTGGTCGGCGTGGGCCCCGTCGCCGTCGGGGCCGAGGCCGTCCAGGACCGCGGCGCCGGCCGCGGCCGCGATGTTGCCGTCGGACGCACCGCCGACCGCCACCGTCGCGACCTCCTGCCCCGCCTCCGTGGCCGCGGAGCGCAGCGCCGGCAGGAGCGGGGCGGACGCCGAGGGCGGCATCGCGGGTCGGTTCATCGGCAGGTCGACCTCGAGGGCGGCACCGTTGACCGGGCGGAGCGCCTCGAGGCCGGCGCGGACGCGGTCGAGCTCGCCCGCGTCGAAGAAGCGCACGTCGAGGGTCGCCTCCGCGCGGGCCGGGACGGTGTTGACGGTGGTCCCGCCCGAGATCGTGGTGGGGGTCACCGTCGTCCCGGTGGCGGGGTCGCCCAGCGACGCGACGGACGGCAGCACCGAGGCGAGGCCGACCGCGGCGTTGACCCCCTCCTCCGGCGCCAGGCCGGCGTGCGACGCCCGGCCGGTGCACACGAGCCGTCCCAGCGCCACCCCCTTGCGCGCCGTCTTGACGGCGCCGTGCAGCCCGCACGGCTCGGGCACCAGCACCCGTCCGCACCGCCGCGCCTCGTCCTCGATCTCGGCCCGCGACGCGGACGATCCGACCTCCTCGTCGGTGGTGAGGAGCATCCGCACCGGCGGAGCCTCCCCCTCCGCCGCGAGCAACGCCAGGGCGTGGACGGTGACGACGATCCCGGCCTTCATGTCGAACACCCCCGGACCGGTGACCCGTTCGTTCGCGACCTCGAACGGCAGTCGCGCGAGCGTGCCGACGGGCCACACGGTGTCGTGGTGGCCGAGCACGAGCACGGCGGCCGATCCCGCGGCCACGTTGGTCCAGCGCACCCGCCCGTCGTCGCCGACGTCGACGCTGCCGCCGAGCCGTCGGTCGAGCAGTTCCGCCACGACGGCGGCCGAGGCGCGCAACGCGGCCGGGTCGCTGCTCGGGGACTCGACCTCGACCAGACGCCGGAGGTCATCGAGGACGGGGTCGAGGTGCACGTCGCCTCCAGCGGGGGGCCGGGCGTGGGGCGGGAGCCGGTGTGGGCACGGGCCGGGCGTCCCGCCCGGGAGGTCGGCACGCTACACCGACGGGGCCCCCCGGTCCCGGGCCCGCCTCTACGCTCGGCCGTGCCGGGGTGGTGCGACGACGACGAGGAGGTGTTCGCGATGGGCACCACCCGACGCGGAACCGGCCCCCTGCCGTCGTTGCTCGACCTCGAGGACACCGGGATGGTGGCCGGCACCTCGCGGTGGACCACCGTCACGATCGCGATCGGGGCCGTGAGCGGCATCCTGGTCGCCCTGTTCCTCCCGGGCCGTCCGATCCCCCTCCTCGCCGTCGTGCTCCTCGGCACGGGGATCCTGGCCATCCTCTCGCGACCGCGGTTCCGGCAGCTGTGGGACGCCTCGGCGGCGCCCGTCACGGTCGCCGCCATCACGGCCGCCGCGTGGTTCTCGGGCGGGTCCAGCAGCCCGTTGCGCCACCTCCTGATCATCCCCATCGTCTACGTGGCCGGCGTCCACGGCTGGCCCCACATCGCCGGACTGACCCTCGTGGTGCTGGGCGCACGGCTGGTGCTGCTCGCGGGGGAGCCCATCACCGCGGGCGAGGTGGCGGGGATCGTCATGCAGCTCGTGGTCGCGCTGGTGATCGCGACCGCGGCCTACGCCCTCCGGGCGTCGCTCGGCCGGGCGTCGCGCGAGCTCGCGCGGACCGACGAGATGCACAAGGTGCTCGTCCAGAGCCACGCCAACGCCGTCTACATCATCGGTACCGACGGCCACCTGCTCGAGGTCAACGAGGCAGCGGAGGAGCTGACGGGCTACCCCGCCGAGGAGCTCATCGACCGACCCTCGCTCCGGTTCGTCCCGCCCGAGCTGCACGACGAGGCCCGGCGGTACTTCGAGCTGGCGGCGGGGGGTGCACCCCAGACGTTCGAGGCGGCCATCCTGCGGGCCGACGGGACGCGGGTCCCGGTGCTCGCGACCAACGTCCGCATCACCCTCGCGGACGGCCGGACGGCGATCCACGGCATCGCGAGCGACCTCACGCCGGCGCTGCGCGAGCGGCGCGCCCGTGAGGCGTCGGAGCGGCGCTTCGAGCGCCTCGCCGAGACCACCCAGGACGGCCTCTACGTCGTGCGGACGGACGGGGATGCCCGCGAGTTCCTGTACGTCAACCCGGCGATGACCGATCTGACCGGCGTGTCGGCCGAGGAGTTCTACCGCGACCCGCAGGTCGGTCACCGCTACGTCAGTGCGGACCAGGCGGCACGGGTGCTGCGGGACAACCCGCGCGGTGAGCCGTACGCCGAGCCGGTGCTCCTGCGCTGGTCGCACCCCGACGGCGACCGGTGGCTCGAGTTCCGCGAGGTCCCCTACGAGAACGACACCGGCGAGGTCGTGGGGGTCCAGGGCATCGTGCACGACGTCACCCACCTCGTCCGGCAACAGGAGGCGAGCGAGGCGGCGCTGGCGCGCGAGCAGGCCGCCGTCGAGCACCTCCGCCGGGTCGACGAGATGAAGAACGCCTTCCTGCAGTCGGTCTCGCACGAGCTGCGCACGCCCCTCACGAGCGTCGTGGGGTTGGCCGACACCGTCGTCACCCACTTCGACAGCCTCCCCGACGAGCAGGTCCGGTTGCTGCTGTCGCGCACGGTCGCCAACGCCCGCAAGCTCGAGCGCCTCCTGTCCGACCTCCTCGACGTGGACCGCATGGCGCGCGGCGTGCTCGTGCCGTCGCTGGCGGAGGTCGACCTCGCCGAGGTGGCGGCCCGCGTCCTCGACGAGTCCGAGGAGCTCGGCGCGGAGGTCGTCGTGGACCTCCAGCCGACGAGGGTCGTCGCCGACGCCCCGAAGGTCGAGCGCATCCTCGAGAACCTGCTCCACAACGCCGTCCGTCACACCCCCGAGGGGACCACCGTGTGGCTGCGGGTGGCGCCCGAGGGCGGCGGGGCCGAGATCGTCGTCGAGGACGACGGTGCGGGCATCGAGCCAGGGGTCGCGGAGATGCTCTTCGAGCCGTTCACCCAGGGCCAGGACAGCGCCCGCGCTCCGAACCCCGGGACCGGCATCGGACTGACGCTCGTGGCGCGGTTCACCGAGCTCCACGGCGGCACGGTCACCGCGGAGGACCGGCCCGAGGGCGGGGCCCGTTTCCGGGTCTGGCTCCCGGGTGCCGGTCGTGCTTGAGTCCGGCCGCGAACGGCCGACGGAACCCGTATGTCCACGCTGACCGTCGCCGCCGAGACCCCACGGGGGGTCGACGGCCTGCGCGCGCTCCTCCCCGGCAGTGACCGGTGGGGCTACGTCGCCGTGGTGGGCGCCTTCGCGCTCGCGATGACGGCCGTGCTGCTGTCCGACGCCGGTGGCGACACCGCCGTGGTGTCGGTCGTCTTCGGGTCCCTCTTCGGGCTGCTGGCGACCCCCCGCTACCGCGCCTGGTGGCCACGACTCGCCGCCCCGTT
The DNA here is from genome assembly GCA_019348135.1 of Actinomycetota bacterium. Lineage (GTDB taxonomy): Bacteria > Actinomycetota > Nitriliruptoria > Nitriliruptorales > Nitriliruptoraceae > JAHWJY01. Next base: position 48,825 of record JAHWJY010000002.1, on the reverse strand, counting down.
CGGGATCGTGGCCATCGTCACCGTGACCTGGACCGCTGGCGCGACGAGCGGGTTCACCACGTTCCTGGCGCTGATCCTGCTCCAGGACGCCCTCCTGCACCGCGCCCGTCGCGTCGCGGTCGTGTTCGCCTGCTGCGCCGCGGCCCGGCTCCTGCCCCTGACGTGGGTCGGCACGCCCGTCGCGACGGAGCTGCCCCGGGCGCTGCTCGAGCTCGGCGTCTGGGGCCTCGTCGCCGCGGCCGTCGTGGCCGCGGTGGGCCAGCTGCGGCGGACGGTGGCGGCCATGGCGCGGTCCGAGCAGCGCTTCACCTCGCTGGTCCAGGCCACGGGAGCCGCCGTGTGGTTCTGCGACCCCGACGGCCGCGTCCTCGACGGCAACGACGCCAGCGTGGAGCTGACGGGCTGGCCGACGGAGGCGCTCCTCGGGCGCACCCTGCGTCGCGTCGCGCCACCGGAGCGCAGGGACGCGGACCGGGAGCACTGGCAGGGGGCGATGGCGGGCGAGACCCAGTTCTTCGAGACCGAGCTCCTGCGCCGGGACGGCGAGCGCCGCACGATCGACGTCACCCTGCTGCCACTGAGCCTCGGCGAGGCCCACGGCGGCTTCATCGCCGTCGCGGACGACATCACGGCCGTCGCGCAGGCCCGGGTGGACGCGGCCCGGACCGAGGAGCGCTACCGGCTGCTCGCCGAGAACGCCCGCGTCGGCATCTACTCCGCGGTGACGGCTCCGGAACCGCAGCTCGAGTACGTCAACGCCACCCTCGAGGAGATGACGGGGGTCCCCGCAGCGGTCTGGTTCGAGAACCCCCGGACGGCCCGCCGGTACATGCACCCCGACGACATCGATGCGGTCCTGGAGCGGCGCCGCGGGCCGGCCGAGGACGGGTCGTCGCCCATGATCTACCGCTGGCTCCACCCCGACGGGAGCCTGCGCTGGCACGAGGCGCTGGAGGTCCCGGTCCGGGACGCGCAGGGCGAGGTCGTGGGCATCCACGGCATCGTCACCGACATCACCGACCACGTCCGCGAGCAGGAGCGGACCGCGGAGGCGCTCTCCAAGGAGCAGCTCGCCGTCGAGCGCCTGGAACGGCTCCACGAGCTCAAGACCACCTTCCTCCAGTCGGTCTCGCACGAGCTCCGCACGCCGCTGACGAGCGTGCTCGGGTTCACCCGCACCATCCGGGACCACGGCGACCGGCTGGAGGCGCCCCGGCTCGCCATGCTCCTCGAACGGGCCATCGCGAACGCGGAGAAGCTGGAACGCCTGCTGCGCGACCTCCTCGACGTCGACCGGCTCGAGCGGGGGGCGGCGACGCTCACCCGGCAGGACCAGGACCTCTCCGAGCTGGTCCACCGCGTCGTCGACGAGCTCGAGACCGGCCGGGACCGCCTCGAGCTCGACCTCGACCCGGTCACGCTCGAGGTCGACGGACCCAAGGTCGAGCGCATCGTCGAGAACCTGATCCACAACGCGCTGCGGCACACCCCGGCGCACACGGTCGTCACCGTCACCGTCCGTCGCCTCGCGGCGGGGGCCGAGCTGGTGGTCGCCGACCGCGGCCCCGGGGTCCCGGACGACCTCAAGGAGCGGCTGTTCGAGCCGTTCGAACAGGGACGCGCGAGCGCCACCGCGGCCTCACCCGGGACCGGCATCGGACTGACGCTCGTCGCGAGGTTCGCCGAGCTCCACGGCGGCACGGCCGAGATCCTCGACCGCGTCGGCGGTGGGGCCGCCTTCCGCGTGCTGATCCCGGCGGCGGCCGGCACGCCGCGGTCAGCGGAAGCGGGCGAGGAAGTACCGCTTCTTTCCCACGCGTAGGACGAGCGTGCTCTCGCCCGCGAGGTCGTCGGGACCGAGCGTCCGGGTGGGGTCGTCGACGGGGACGTTGTTCAGCCGGACCCCACCCTGGTCGACGAGCCGCCGCGCCTCGCCGTTGCTCCTGGCCGCGCCGACGGCCGTCATGACCTCGAGGAGGCCGATGCCGTCGACGAGCGCGGCGCGGTCGAGGTCGGCGGACGGGGCGGCGTCGAAGGCGTCCGCGAGCACGCGGTCGTCGATGCCGGCGAACCGGTCGGTGCCGAACAGCGCGTCGGTCGCCTGCCGGGCGGCGGCGACGCCGTCGTCGCCGTGCATGATCCGGGTCGCTTCCTCGGCGAGCCGACGCTGGGCGAGACGACCCGCCGGGTCGCGCTCGAGCTGGCTCTCGAGCTCGGCGATCTCCTCGAGTTCGAGGTAGGTGAAGAGCTTGAGGAACCGGATCACGTCCGCGTCGGGGAGGTTGAGGAACCACTGGTAGTAGGCGTACGGAGACGTCCGCTCGGGATCGAGCCACACCGCGCCTTCGGCGGACTTGCCCATCTTCCTGCCGTCCGAGCGCTCGACCAGCGGCCACACCAGGCCGAACGCCTCACCCCCCTGCAGGCGACGGGTGAGATCGATGCCGGCGACGATGTTGCCCCACTGGTCCGAACCGCCACCCTGGAGCCGGCAGCCCTCCGCCTCGAAGAGGTGGGCGAAGTCGTACGCCTGGAGGAGCTGGTAGCTGAACTCGGTGAAGCTGATGCCCTGCTCGCGCTCCTCGAGACGCTTCTTGACCGACTCGCGCGAGATCATCGCGTTGACCGAGAAGTGCTTCCCGACGTCGCGCAGGAAGTCGAGGAAGCTGATGACCCCCAGCCACTCGTGGTTGTCGAGCAGCAGTCCGCGCTCGGGTGAGGACAGATCGATGACGTGCGACAGCTGCGCCCGGATGCCCGACAGGTTGCGCTGCAGCTGTTCCTCGTCGAGCAACTGCCGTTCCTCGTCCCGGCCGGACGGGTCACCGATACGGCCGGTGGCCCCTCCCGCGATCGCGATGGGGCGGTGGCCGAGGCGCTGCAGCCACGACATCGCCATCATCCCGACGAGGTTGCCGACGTGCAGCGACGGCGCGGTCGGGTCGAACCCCACGTAGTAGGTGACCTGCTCGGTCGCGAAGAGCTCGCGCAGGCCGTCCTCGTCGGTGACGTCCTGGACGAACCCGCGCGCACGCAGGACGTCGATGGGGTTCCGGTCGGTCGTCATGGCGCCGCACGTTACCCGCGTGTCCGCATCCCCCTGGCCGCGAGCAGCAGCGCCCGGGTGTGGTTCCGGCACCGTGGGGTCGCCACCGGGCGGCGGGCGGGCGGGCCCCCGACCATCCGTCCGGGTCGACCCTCTAGCCTCCCGGCGTCGGGAGGTCGAGGTGTCCACAGCACGCAAGCTGTTCCGGATCGCCCTCGGGGCGCGGCTGCCACACACCGACGGGGTGCGGACGGTCCAGGGCATCGACGGACCGGTGCGCGTCCGCCGCGACCGGTGGCACGTCCCGCACATCGAGGCGGGGCACGACGCCGACGCGTTCTTCGGTCTGGGCTTCTGCCAGGGCCAGGACCGCGCCTTCCAGGTCGAGACCTACAAGCGGGTCGCGAGCGGCACGCTCGCCGAGCTGATCGGGGCGGACGGCCTGCCGATCGACCGGTTGACCCGCCGGCTGGGCCTGCGTCACCGTGCGGAGGCGCAGCTCGGCGACCTCCGGCCCGACCTGCGCCGGCGCGTCGAGGCGTTCGCCGCCGGCGTCACCGCCGGCGCGACCATCGGGTCGTCCGCAGCGGCGCACGAGTTCACGCTGCTGCGGTCCCGCCCCACGCCCCACACCGCGGTGGACGTCATCGCGACGCTGAAGCTGCAGTCCTTCCTGCTCGCCGGCAACTGGCAGGAGGAGCTGATGCGCCTGCGGGTGCTGACGGCGGACGGGGCGGAGGCGCTGCGGGCCCTCGACCCGGGGACGCCGGCCCACCTGGCCGCGACGTCCCCCGCCGGCGCCGCGGTCGGACGCGTCGTCGAGCGCCTCGGCGCCGACCTCGACCGGCTCGCGCAGCACGTCGCGATCGGCGGGGCGTCGAACAACTGGGCCCTCGCCGGCGCCCGGACGGCGACCGGGCGGCCGCTCGTGGCGAACGACCCGCACCTCCCACCGTCGCTCCCGCCGCCCTGGTACCTGGCCCACCTCGTCACCCCGGGCTGGCAGCTCGCGGGGGCGGCCTTCGTCGGGACGCCCGGCGTCGCGGCGGGACACGACGGGACCGTCGCCTGGGGCGTGACCGCCGGGCTCGCCGACGACACCGACCTGTTCCTCGAGGAGGTCGTCGCCGACGGGGGTGCCGTCCTCGGACCCGAGGGGCCGGTGGCGTGCACGGTCCGTCGCGAGGTCATCGCCGTCTCGGGCGGCGAGCCCGTGGTCGAGGAGGTGCTCGAGACCCCCCGCGGTCCGCTCCTCGGAGACACCCTCGGGGCGCTGGACGGGGTCGCGCCCGACCCGGGGATCCGACTCGGGCTGTCGATCAGCGCGGTGTGGCTGACCGGCGGGGAGGTCGAGGGCCTCCTCGACGCCGCCGGCGCCGGCTCGTTCGACGCGCTCAGGCGCCGCTTCGCGCACTGGCCCGGCATGTCGCTCAACATCGTGGGGGCGGACACCGGCGGCGGGATCGGATGGCAGCTCGTCGGTGAGCTGCCCGTGCGACGGTCGGGGACCGGGGTCGTGCCGCTGCCGGGGTGGCTGCCCGACACGGGGTGGACCGGCGCGCGGGTGCCGTTCGCGGCGATGCCCTTCGAGCTCGACCCGGAGGTCGGCTTCGTCGCCTCCGCGAACAACACACCGGTCGCGGAGGGCGACCACCCCCTCCTGGGGTCGGACTTCCTCGACGGCTACCGGGCGACGGCGATCCGTGACGCGCTCGCGGCCCGCGACGACTGGGACCTCGCCGCCACGGCGGAGCTCCAGCGGGACACGCGCTCGATCCCCTGGGAGGAGGTGCGCGGCCAGGTCCTCGCCGTCCCGCCGGTGGACGGCGACGTCCGGCTCGCCCTGGAGCTGCTCGGCGCCTGGGACGGTCGCGTCTCCACCGACAGCCCGGCCGCCGCCGTCTTCGAGCTCGCGCTCGCCGCGCTGGTCCGCCGCGTCGCGCGCGTCCGTGCTCCGAACGCCGCCGAGGCCGTGCTCGGGGCCAGCTCGGTCCGACCCCTCATGGCCCACGGCATCGTCGGGCTGAAGCGCACCGCCCACGCGATCGACCTCCTCCGCCGCCGCCCCGACGGCTGGTTCCCGGAAGGCTGGGACGCCGTCCTCGCCGACGTCCTCGGCGAGGCGGTGCGTGAGCTGCGCCGAGCCCGCGGTGGGGACGTGCGCGACTGGGGCTGGGGCGAGGTCCGCACGGTGACCTTCCGGCACGCGGTCAGCCGGGCGGCGCCGGCGCTCGGTGCCGTCTTCGACCGCGGTCCCCACCCCTGCCCCGGCGACGCCACCACCATCCCCCAGGCCTCGGTGCCGCCCCTCGACCCGCTCGGGGACCCGGTCGCGGTCGCGTCCCTGCGGATGCTGGTCGACGTCGGCGAGTGGTCGTCGGCGCGGTGGGTCCTCGCCGGCGGCCAGTCCGGCAACCCGGTGTCACCACACTACGACGACCAGCTCGGGATGTGGCTGCGCGGCGACGCCCTCCCGATCGCCTGGACGCCTCAGGAGGTCGCCGCCGCCGCGGTCACCGACCTGCGCCTGCTGCCCACGCACGTTGGGCGTGGCGGCCCCGCCGGCCTACCGTCGTCCCCCGACCGTCGAGCCGAGGAGCGCCCGTGACCGCGTGCCGCTGTGACGTGCTGAACGTGATGAGCGGGGACGCCGCCCGCGACTACGTCGTCAAGCACCTCGACCAGGTCCGCTCCGACGGCCAGGGCACGGTCTACTACCGCTGTCCCGAGACCGGCGTCGCGTGGGCCGAGGAGCGGGCGCCGGACACCTACGCCGGCGAGTCCCGCCGGCTGCGCCGCACCGACCGCGACCGGATCTGACCGCCGGCACGCGCGGGGTCCGTACGCTGGCGGGACGCAGCAGACCGGAGGTCGGCGTGGGGTTCGTGCAGAAGAGGGGCGGCGACGAGGGCGGCGGGAGCGGCGGCTCCGGGCTCGAGATGGACCTCGACCTCAAGGCCTGCGCGGTCTGCCGGCGCGAGCTCCTGCCGTGGCAGGACACGTGCCCGGAGGACGGGGGCGCGGCCGTTCCGAAGGCCGGGCTCCCCGCCGAGGACGACCCGGTGGCCGCGCGGCTCGCCGCGCTGCTCGACGAGCCCGCCGACGACGACCAGGGCTAGTCCTCGTCGAGGGCGATCCGGATGCGCCGGAACCCCTTGCCCTTGTTGTCCACCTTGGCGATGCGGATGCGGCCGACCTCGTCCGTGGCCTGCACGTGGGTCCCCCCGTCCGCCTGCCGGTCGAGACCGACGATGTCGATGACGCGGACCTCGCGCAGGTCCGGTGGCAGGAGGCTCACCTTGGTGCGGATGAGGCTGGGGTCCCGGTCCGCCTCCTCGCGGGGGAGGAAGTCGACCTCGACCGCGCGCGACAGCGCGAGCTGGCGGTTGAGCTCGTCCTCGATCGCCTGGCGGTCCCGGTCGCTGTCCCAGTCGGAGATCTCGAAGTCGAGCCGTCCCTCCCCGGGTTCCATGTTCCCCCCGGTCACGGGGCTCTGGAAGCGCTCCCAGACGACCCCGCACAGCGCGTGCATCGCGGTGTGCGTGCGCATCAGCGTGTAGCGCCGGTCCCAGTCCACCTCGCCCCGGACGGTGGTCCCGGTCGACGGCAGCCCGCCCTCGACCCAGTGCCAGACGCGGTCCCCGTCCGGCGCGACCCGGACGACGTCGAGCCGGTCGTCGCCGATCCACAGCGCCCCGGTGTCGTGCGGCTGCCCACCGCCGCCGGGGTAGAACACGGTGCGGTCGAGGAGCACCCGCCCGTCCTCGCGATCGACGTCGACGATCGTCGCGGCGACCTCGCGTGCGTAGGCGTCGGTCGCGTACAGCTTCTCCGTCATGCGGCCTCCCCGGGATCGGATCCGGTCCGACGCTAGCCCGCGATCCGGCCCCCGGAGCGCCAGTACTCGCCGCCGGCGCGGTCGAGGAGCCCCTCGTCGATCAAGGCCCGCCGCAGGGTCGTGTAGTCGTCGCTGAACACCCGCAGCACGTCGTTGACCTCCGCCTCGGCGTAGCGGCGTCCCGGCTCGAACTCCAGCGCCAGCCGCTCGAGCACGACGAGGCGCTTCGACAGCGTCATCGGCCACTCCACGAGCCGGCGACCTTCGAAGAACCGCGCGATGACCTCGTGCTCCTCGGGCAGCATCCCGCGGAACAGGTACGGGTCGGCGGGTTCGGGACCGGGCAGCTCGCGCGCGGCCGCGACCACGGCATCCTCGACCAGCTCGTAGCGGTCCCCACGTCGGCGGACGAGACCCGCGGTCACGAGCGGGGCGACCGCCCGGAGGACCTGCTGACGACGGACACCGAGGTCGCCGGCGAGCTCGTCCGCGGACCGCGGCCGCGTCGCGACGAGCCCGAGCACGGCGAGCCGGCGCGGGTTGAGGAGCAGCCGGAGGAGGTCACTGCGCTCCTCGTCGGTACCGGCACCCACGACCTCGCGCCTCCCTCCTCGTCGGGGTCGGCGCTCGACGGTAGCCGCGCCACGTAGCCTCCCCGCATGCGGTGTCCCCAGTGCCACGACGAGTACGAGCCGGACGTGCGTCGGTGCGCCGACTGCGACGTCCCGCTGCTGTCCGCCGGCACGCCCCTGCCGCCACGGGTCGACGCGCTCCTCGGGACGTTCCACCCGGTCCTCGCCGAGCGCATCCTCGCGCTGACGGCGCACCGCGGCATCGCGGCCGACGCGGTGCCGGCGGGCGAGCGCGTGGAGGTGATCGTCGACCGGGAGTGGCGCGACGAGCTGCGTGCCGAGCTCGTCGTCAGCTGGAGCGAGCTGGTGGTGCGGCTGCCGGACGAGGAGCGCGCGGCGGTGCGGGCGCTCGGCGGCCCCCAGCCGGGCTGGTACGACCCGCCCCGCGGGGCGTGGATCGACCGCCAGGGCCGCCTCCAGGTCGACCCCACCGACGAGGAGGTCGAGGAGGACGACGCCCGGCGGGCCCTGGGGCCGGCGCTCGTCGGCATCGGCACGGTGCTGCTGCTGTTCGCCTGGTACGACGGCGGCAGCTCCCGGGCCGCCGCGGTCGTGTTGGGCCTCGCCCTGATCGCCGTCGGCCTGTTCGTCCCGCGCTGAGGTGGTCCCGTCCCGGCGCCTCCTCCTGCCCGTCGTCCTCGCGGTCACGGCGACGCTCGGGGCGCTGGCGCTGAAGTCGTGGTGCGGCACCCCCGGCGCCGGCCCGGACCTCTACCTCCGCTGGTGCTACTCCGACGTCCCGCCGCTGTGGTTCGTCGAGCGGCTGTCCGAGGGGGCCGTGCCCTACCTCGACCACCCGGTCGAGTACCCCGTCCTCACGGGGCTGTGGATGTGGCTCGCAGGTGTCCCGGCGTCCTCCGCCGGCACGTTCCTGCTCTGGACCGGGCTGCTCCTCGTCGGGGCGGCGGCGGGGACCGCCGCCCTGCTCGCGGACGAGGTCGGGCTGCGGCGCGCGCTCGCCTTCGCCGCCGCCCCGACGCTGCTCGTGAGCGGCGCCGTCAACTGGGACCTGCCCGCCGTGCTCCTGGCGACGGGCGGGATCGTCGCCCACCGCCGCGCACGCGACGGCCTCGCCGGGACGCTCCTCGGGCTGGGGACGGCGGCGAAGCTGTTCCCCGGGCTGTTCCTGCTCCCGTTGGCCGCGGCTGCCTGGCGGCTGCGTGGGCGGAAGGCCGGCCTCGTCACGGTCCTCGCCGGCGCGGTCGCGTGGTGGGCCGTGAACCTGCCGGTCGCGCTGGCCGCGCCGGCGAGCTGGCTGCGCTTCTTCGAGCTGTCCCGCGAGCGACCGTCGGACTGGGACGCCCTCACGACGGTCGTGATGCGCACGACCGGGTGGGCCCCCGACATCGGGACGCTGAACCTCGTCACGGCCGTCGCCTTCGTCCTCGGCGTGGCCGCGGTGGCGGCGGTCGCGGTCCGTCGGGACCCGCCGGTGACGTGGCACCTCGCGGCCCTGCCGCTGCTCGCCGTGTTCCTGCTCACGAGCAAGGTGTACTCGCCGCAGTTCTCGCTGTGGCTGCTGCCGCTGTTCGCGCTGTCCTTCCCGGGTTGGTGGTGGCTCGCCGCCTTCGCCGTCACCGACGTGGCGGTGACCGTCACGCGGTTCCCCTACCTCGCCACCTTCGTCGACGGCGGCCTCGAGGGCGCCTGGCCGTGGGAGCCCTTCGGGATCGCCATCGTGGCGCGGGCCGTGGTCCTCGCCGGCGCGGCCTGGGTCGGGTGGCGGCGTGCCGTGAGGGGCACCGGGTCCGGGGCGGGCGCGTGAGCGGGTCGTCCGCGGCCACCGCGCCCCGCTGGCCGACCCCGGTCGAGTGGCGGACGGCGGCGGCCCTCGTCCTGGCCACGCGGGCGGCCTTCTGGCTGGTCGCGTGGCTGGCCCAGTGGCTCCTCGCCGGGAGCACGGGGCGGCTCGCGACCGGGGTCGGCCACTGGCGGCGTTGGGACGCCGACATCTACGTCAAGATCGCCGAGCACGGCTACGCCGGCGCGGGCGCGGAGCCGTGGAGCGAGGCCTTCCTCCCCGGCTGGCCGCTGGTCCTGCGCGCCGTCGCCGCGCTGGGGGTCCCCCACACGGTCGCGGCGCTGGCGATGACCACGGTCGCGACCACCGTCGCCGTCGCGTTCCTGATGCGCCTCGTCGACGAGGAGCCCCCGCCGCCGACCGACACCGGCGCGCCGTCGGGTGGCTCCGCCGGACGGCGCGCGGCGGTCTACCTGCTCGTGTTCCCCACGGCCGTGTTCCTCGTCGCCGGCTACAGCGAGGCGCTGTTCCTCGCCGGCGCGATCCCCGCCTTCCGCGAGGCACGCCGCGGCCGCTGGTCCCGCGTCGCGCTGCCGGCCGCGGTGGCGGTGGCCACCCGGTGGACCGGGCTGTTCCTGCTCGCGGGGCTGGCGGTGGAGCTGACCCTGCAGCTGCGACGTCGTCCCGACGACCGGACCGCCCTGCTCCGTCGCGGCCCCGCGGCCCTGGTCGCCGGCGCGCTGCCGGCCGTCGCGTACGCCGGCTGGCTCGCCGTGGTGCGTGACGACCCGTGGTACTTCCTGACGGCCCAGCGCGAGGGGTGGGGCCGGGCCTTCGTCGGGCCGGTCGACGCCCTCCGCGCCACGCTGGCGACGTGGGACGGCGACTACCCCAGCGCCATCCTGCTCACGTGGCGGCTCGAGGTCGTGGCCGCCGTGCTCGGGGTCGTGCTCCTCGTCGAGCTGGCCCGCCGGCGCGAGTGGGGCTACGCCACCTACGCGGGCACCACGCTCGCCGTCCTGCTGACGAGCAGCTGGTACTACTCCGTCCCGCGGGCGCTGCTGGTGCTCTTCCCGGCCGTCATCGTCCTGGCCGACCTCACCGACCGGCGCCCGTCGGCGCACGAGGCGACCGTCCTCGTGCTGGCGCCCCTCGCGACGCTCGGCGTCGTCGTGTTCACCCGGGGCGGGTGGTTCTTCTGAGCCCGCGGGCGGCGTGGGGGCGGCTCCCCCAGGCGTGGCGACGCGGGATCGTCGTGGCGTTGCTCCTCCGGGCCGCCCTGGCCGTGCTCGCGGTGCTCGCCGGCGGCCTGCTCTCCGGTCTCGACCCGGTCTCGGTCGCGGCGGTGCCCGGGACCTCCTTCGGCGGCTGGGTCGGCATCCCGGCCGGGGACCACGGCACCGGGCTCGTCGCTGCGGGCCTCGAACGCTTCGACGCGCTGTGGTACCTCGCGATCGCCGCGGACGGCTACCCCACCGGGACCGCGGGCGTCCCGCAGGCCGCCGCGTTCTACCCCGGCTACCCGCTGGCCGTCGGGCTGCTCGGGCGACTCCTCGCCGGGGCCTACCTGCTCGCCGCGAACCTCGTGTCCGTCGCCGCCACCGCCGCGGGGCTCGCCGGCGTGCACCGCCTCGCCGCCCTCGCCCGCCCGGACGCCGGACCGGCCCTCCCCCGACGGGCGCTGCTCCTCCTCGCCGTCTTCCCGACCTCGTTCTTCCTGCTCGCGCCGTACTCCGAGGCGCTGTTCCTCGCGGCCTCCACGTGGGCGCTCGTGGCGGCGCTCGAGCGCCGCTGGGCGCTCGCCACCGCGACGGCCGCCGTCGCCGGCCTCACCCGCAACGTCGGGGTCCTGCTCGTCGTCCCGCTCGCGATCGAGGCGTGGTGGGCGTGGCGGGACGGCGACCGGGGTCCCGGCGGACGCGCGTGGGCCCTCGGCGCCGTCGCCGGCGCGCCCGTCGGGGCGGCCCTGTGGCTCGCCGTGGGGTGGCGGTGGTGGGGCGTCCCCTTCGCCCCGCTGCAGGTCCAGGCCGGGTGGCAGCGCGAGCTCACGTGGCCGTGGGAGACGCTCGCCGACGGCGTCCGGGCCGGGCTCGCCAGCCCCGGCGTCTACCCCGGCGGGTACCACGCCGCCGACCTGCTCGTCGTCCTGCCCGTCCTCGCCGCGGTCGGCTGGCTCCTCGTCCGCGGCCCCGCGAGCCTCGCCTGGTACAGCCTCGCCCACGCGCTCGTGTGGCTCGTGCTGCCCTTCCCGGCGCGACCGTTCATGTCGGTGCCGCGCTTCGCGCTCGGCGTCGCCCCGGTGTTCCTCGCCTTCGCCGTGTGGACCCGACGCGGCGAGGTCGAGCGCACCTGGGTGGCGGTCTCGGCGGCGCTCCTCGGCGTCCACGCCCTGCTCTACACCACCTGGTACTACGTCTTCTGAGCGCCCTGCTCGGGCGACGTCTCCTGATGCTCCCGCGGTGGTGCGGGGTCAGCCGACGGCCTTGTCCTTGGGCGTGAGCCAGAAGGACTCGAGCAGGTGGTGCCAGTGGCAGTCGGTGCAGACCTCGACCGTGAAGACGTTGAGGTCGCCGAGGCGCTTGACCTGGGTCGCGAGCGTGTCCCGTGGGATGGCGCGGCCGGACTCGCCCTTCTTCGTCGCCTTGCCGGTGAAGATGTAGGTCACGTGCCGGACGCCGTGCTCGTCGCAGACGGGGCAGCCGTCGTCGACGGGCGACCCGATGTTGCGTCCGGCGCGGACGAGGTCCGGGTGGGCGTCGCAGACGTCCTGCGGTGACCGCAGCCCGGAGGACACGTCGCGCAGCACCGCGCGTCGCGCCATCCGGTAGTCGATGCGTCCCTGCTTCACGTCCCCCTCGGGGTGGTCGACGAGGCGAAGGGAGGAGCGTACGCCGTGCACCTATGGTGCGCCGGTGCAGACGGACGCGGACGACGGGACCGGAGCGGGTGCGCCCGTTCCCCGTCACGCCGTCCGGGAGCTGTTCCGCCTACCCGGCTTCCGCCGGCTGCTGTTCGTGCGGTGGCCCGCGCAGGTCGCCGACGGTGCCTTCCAGGTCGGCGCCGCGTCGCTCCTGCTGTTCACGCTCAACCCGTTCGAGGAGACCTCGGCCTGGGCGATCGCCGAGGTCATCGCCGTCACCACGCTCCCGTTCACCGTCGTGGGCCCCCTCGCCGGCGTGCTCATCGACCGCTGGACGCGGCAGCGGGTGCTCGTGTGGTCGAACGTCGCGCGGATCCTCGTGATCCTCGCGACCCTCCCCCTCGCCTCGCGGTTCGCGCTCGGGCTCGACTGGGGCCAGACCGTCTTCTACGGCGGGGTCCTGCTGGCGCTGTCCGTCAACCGGTTCTTCCTCACGACCCTGGGGGCGGTGCTCCCGCGGGTCGCCCCCGGTGACGCGCTGGTCGGGGCCAACGCCATCTCGGCCACGGGAGGGTCGGTCATGACCCTCCTCGGGGCCGGCGCGGGGGGCGTGCTCGCCCAGGTCGTCGGCGAGGACCGTGGCGGCCCCGAGATCACGGTGCTCGCCTCACTCGTCCCCTACGGCGTCTCGGCCCTCGCGGCCACGCGCTTCCCGCGCCGGTCGCTCGGCCCCGAGCTCGACGACGGGCTCCCGCCGCTGCGACACGCCGTGGGCCAGGCCGCGCGTGACGTGGTCGAGGGCGTCCGGCTCACCGCCGCCACGCGGCGGGCGTGGGCGCCGATCGCCGCCTTCGGGCTGCTGCGGCTGTCGACGATGGTGGCGTCGATCGCCGCCCTGCTCGTGTTCCGCAACATCTACGGCGGCGGACCGGGCGACATCGCCGTCGTGCTGGTGTGGTTCGGGGTCGGGGTCTTCGTCGGCGCCGTCGGGGTGACCCTCCTCGACCGCACCACCCCGGTCCGTCCCGAGACGTGGATCCGTCTCGCGCTGGCGTTCACCGGCGTGGCGATCGTGGCACTCGCACCCGGGCTGGTGCGGGCGAACCTCATCGTCATGAGCGCGCTCATGGGCGTGGGCTTCGGGTTCGCCAAGGTGACCGCCGACACGCTCGTGCAGGGGGCGCTGCCCGACCGGTACCGCGGCCGCGTCTTCGCGGCCTACGACGTCATCGTGAACCTCATGGTGACGGCGGGCGGCGTGGTCGCCGCGGTGACGCTGCCACGGGCCGAGACGGCGGAGCGGCTCTACCTCGTCGCCGGCGGCCTCCTCGTCGCCACCGCCGTCCTCTCGCGGCGGTGGCTGGGCACCCTCCCGTCGGCCGTCGACGTGGAGACGTGGGACGAGGCCGCCCGAGCGCTCGACGACGATCCCCCAGGAGGACGACCCACGTGAGCTACCCGCCCACCCGACGCGACGCGTCCGTGGTCGACGTCCGCGCCGGCCACCGCATCCCCGATCCCTACCGCTGGCTCGAGGACACCGACGCGCCCGAGACCCGCACCTGGATCGAGGCCCAGAACGCCCTGACCGAGCGACACCTCGCCGGGATCCCGGAACGCAGCGCGATCCGCGCCCGGATCGAGGAGCTGTGGGACCGTCCCCGGCGCGGGGTGCCGTTCCGCCGTGAGGGCCGTCGAGCAGCGTCGGAGACGACCTCGCGATCGGTCTGGTTCCAGCTCCGGAACACGGGTCTGCAGGACCAGGACGTCCTCTGGACCGCGGAGGGGGCCCCGGACGCCGCCCCGTCCGACGACGCCGGGTGGCGCGTGCTGCTCGACCCCAACGAGCGCTCGACGGACGGGACCGTGTCGCTCACCGGCCTCGCCGTGACGGACGCGGGCGACCGCCTCGCCTACGCGCTGTCGGCGGCGGGGTCGGACTGGATGACCTGGTACGTCCGCGACGTCGCGACCGGCGAGGACACCGGCGACGTCGTGCCGTGGTCGAAGTTCTCCGGCGCGCAGTGGCTCCCGGGAGGGGGCGCGTTCCTCTACGGCGCGTACGACCCGCCGTCGGAGGGCGACGAGTACGCCGCCGTGAACGAGCACCAACGCCTGATGCTGCACCGGCTCGGGGACGACCCGGCCGACGACGAGCTCGTCCACCACACGCCCGAGCATCCCGGCTGGGGCTTCGACGCCACGCTCACCCACGACGACCGCTGGCTCGTGATCCACGTCTGGGAGGGGACCGACCCCCGGAACCGGGTCGTCGTCGCGCCGGTCGAGGACGGCACGGTCGGCCGCATCCGGGCGCTGCTGCCCGACGCCGATGCCAGCTACCGGCTGGTCGGCGCGGTCGGGGAACGCCTGTGGTTCCACACCGACCGCGACGCGCCGATGGGCCGCCTGGTGAGCCTCGACCCGGACGCGACGGATCCCGCCGACGCCGCGGGCTGGCACGAGGTCCTGCCCGAGCGCGGCGAGCGGATCGAGGAGGCGCGGATCGTCGGCGGCGCGGAGCCCGACGGGCCGGGATGGCTCGTGACCTCGTCGCTGCGCCACGCGAGCTCGGTGCTGGAGGTCCGGGACCTCGCCGGCGGGGACCCGACGGAGATCGCGCTGCCCGAGCCGGGCACCGTCGCGGCCGTGGGCGGCGGACGCGAGGACGCCGTCCTCCACTACACGTTCGAGACCCTGACGCGCCCCGCCTCGGTGCGCCGCCACGACCTGCGGTCGGGCGAGGACGCCGCGGTGTTCGAACCGGTGCTCGCTCCCGCCGAGGAGGATGCCGAGCTCGTGACCGAGCAGGTGTTCGTGGAGCACGACGGGGTGCGCGTCCCCGTCTTCCTCGTGCACCGGGAGGACGTCCGCCCGACGGGGGACGTCCCGACGCTGGTCTACGGCTACGGCGGGTTCGACATCTCGCTCACCCCCACCTTCCGCGCCCCGTGGCGCGTGTGGGTCGAGCGCGGAGGGCTCCTGGCGTTCGCGAACCTCCGCGGCGGCGGCGAGTACGGCCGGAGCTGGCACGACGACGGCCGCCTCGGCAACAAGCAGCACGTCTTCGACGACGCGATCGCCGTCGCCGAGTGGCTCCAGGATCCGGAGCGGGGCACG
Organism: Actinomycetota bacterium; assembly: GCA_019348135.1. Classification (GTDB taxonomy): domain Bacteria; phylum Actinomycetota; class Nitriliruptoria; order Nitriliruptorales; family Nitriliruptoraceae; genus JAHWJY01. Next base: position 33,588 of record JAHWJY010000002.1, on the reverse strand, counting down.
TCGGGCAGCGCCGGAGGCGACCCCGCGGTCGGGTGGTCGACGCCGGCGACGACCGGCATCCAGGGTGGCTCCAACGGCGGGCTGCTCGTCGGCGCGTGCATGACCCAGCGTCCGGACCTGTGGGGCGCGTGCGTCCCGGAGGTGGGGGTGCTGGACGTGACCCGCTTCCACCTGTTCACGATCGGCTGGGCCTGGAAGAGCGACTACGGCGACCCGGACGACGCCGACGACCTCGCCACGATCCTGACCTACTCACCGTTGCAGAACCTCGTCGAGGGCACGTGCTACCCGCCGACGCTCGTGACCACCGGCGATCACGACGACCGGGTGGTGCCGGGACACTCGCTCAAGTTCGCGGCCGCGCTCCAGCACGCCCAGGGCTGCGACCGGCCCACGCTGATCCGCGTCGACACCTCCGCCGGGCACGGCGCCGGGAAGCCGGTCAGCAAGCAGATCGACGAACGCGCCGACGTGATCGCGTTCCTCACGGCCCACCTCCGATGAGCGGCGCCCGCCCCGGCGGGCGCGCCGGCGCATCGTCGGCGGTCCGCAGCCAGGCGGCGACGAGGGCGAGCGCGATCCCCACGTGGATGGCGCCGGACGGGATCCACATGATCGCCCCGGCGAGCTGCTGGTCGGCGAGCGGCGTCAGGCCCCACGCCGCGGTGGTGTCGGCGTAGACGTCGTACCAGGCCTCGTTCGCGAAGGTGAGGAGCAGCGACAGCAGGACCGCCTGCATCCCGGTGGCGAAGACCAGCAGGACGCTCGCGCCGTACGACGCGACGGCGGTGCGCCGGCCGATGGCGACGCGCCAGAGCAGGACCGCGGTGCCGAGGAACAGCACGTGCTCGGTGACGTGCAGGAGCGGCTGCTCGACGGCGAGCTCGTAGAGCGCGGCGCTGTGCCAGGTCCACAGCACGACGACGTGCAGGAGCCAGACACCGGCGGCCGAGGTCGGGAGGTGCCAGCTGCTCGGCCGGATACCGAGCCGTCGCCGCAGCCGACCCGGCGCGCGCCGGACCGCGGCCGGCATCCCCCGCAGCAGCGCCGGGCCCGGGGCGCTCCAGGCGAACAGCGGGGCGGCGACAGCGATGAGCAGGACGTGCTGGACCATGTGGGCGGAAGCGAGCGAGCCGGACAGTGCCTCGAGGGGAGACACGAGCGCCGCAGCCACGACGATGACCGCGGCGACGAACGCCCGGTCACGTCGGTGGTCGTCGGGTCGACGCCCACGCCGGTGCAGCCACAGCAGCACGGCGAGGCCGAGCACGACGACGGGGTCGAGCTGCCACGCGGTCCAGACATCGTGGGGCTGCAACGGTTCGCCGGCGTGCGCGAGGATCATCCCGTGCACGACAGGACGAGCGCCGGGGCGGCGGTGAAGAGGACCGCGATGAGCGAGCCGACGGCGAGGAGGAACCCCATGAACGGCAGGTGGGTGCCGCGGAGGTCGCCGTCGGCCACGGCGACCGGCTCGTCGCGGTCGGCGTGCCACCACCGCCACGCCCTCAAGGCGGCCGCCGCGCAGAGCGGGACGGCGACGGCCGTGGCGACCCAGGTCACGACCACCGGCACCGGCGGGTCGAAGCGCTCGAGGATGGCGCCATCGGCGTTGCAGCCGGCCTCGGAGGAGAGGTAGACGATCGCGAAGTGCGTGAGCCAGATCAGCGGTCCCGCGAGGAACACGAACCAGGCCCCGCGCGACCGACGGTCGCTGGAGAGGTCGACCGGCACCGGCGTCCCGGACGACGGTGCCCGGGGACCCCCGACCGGCTCGTTCCGGGGCTCGTCGGCGCTCACAGGAGCCTCGCCCCGAGGGTGATCGTCGCGGACCCGACCGCCCACATCGTCACCATCGCGAGCCAGAAGCGGACGACGTTCGTGACCGGGGCGTGCCGCCGCGCCGAGAACGTGCCCTGCAGCGTCCAGTACAGGGTCATCACGATCATCAGGAGCGCGGCACCGAGGGTCGTGACGAGGAACCCGTTGATCGTGAAGAAGATCGATCCGTACGCGTGCTCCTTCCAGCCGAACCCCGCCCGGGAGATCTCCCACAGCTGCACGCCGGCGGCCGCGACCGCGAGGACGATGGTCGCGACGAGCGTGCCGACGAAGGACCGCTCGCCACCGTCGGCGAGGCGTCGCTGTCCGACCGTCAACGCGATGCCGGTCGCGACCATCAGCGCGGTCGCGGCGACCATCGGGCCCAACGCCGGCACGGTCGCGCCCTCGGGCGGCCACGCCGGGTTCTCGAGGCGCAGGTAGAAGTAGGCCAGGAGGAGCGTCGAGAACGCGATCGACACGAACAGGATCCCGAGGCCCGTGCCCCATCGGGAGATGATGACGCTGCCGCCCGCGTTCACGGCGACGTCGTGCTCGGCCTCGAACTCGGCTTCCTCCTCCGGTGACATGGGCGGCTCGGTGGGCCAGTTCCAGGCGATGACCGAGACGGCGATGATCAGCGCGCCGAGGCCGGCACCCCACCGGAGCTTCACGAGCTCGGAGAGGAAGATCAGTGCCACGCCGCCACCGGCGATGAGGGGCCAGAACGACGGGTCGGCGACGCGGAACACCTCCTGCGGACGTGCGTCCGCGGTGCCGACGACCACCGCGGCGCGCCACTTCAGCGGCCACTCCGCGAGGCCGCGGACGAACCGCTCGAGGTTGGGGTCGCCCCGGTCCAGCTCGTCCTGGTCCCACAGGGGGTGGCGGCTGTGGACGATGGGCACGACCGACCAGCCGTGCTCGGCCGGAGGCGATGCGGTGGCCCACTCGAGGCTGTCCGCGCCCCACGGGTTGTGACCCGCCGGGCGGCCCTTCCGCCACGACTGGACGAGCGCCCAGACGAACACGCCGATGCCGGCGAAGCAGATGAACACGCCGACGGTCGAGATGAGGTTCTCGAGCTCCCAGCCGAGGCCCGCCTCGTAGGTGTAGACCCGGCGGGGCATGCCCTCGATGCCGACGCGGTGCATCGGCCAGAAGGCGACGTTCACGCCCACGAAGAGCAGCCAGAAGTTCCAGCGTCCGAGCCGCTCGTCGATGCGCTTGCCGGTGAACTTCGGCCACCAGTAGTGCACCCCCGCGAAGATCGGGAACGCGACGCCGCCGATCAGGACGTAGTGGAGGTGGGCCACGACGAAGTAGGTGTCGTGTATCTGGAGGTCGAACGGCACCGCGGCGGTCATGACGCCGGTGATGCCGCCGATCACGAACAGCACGAGGAAGCCGACGACGAACAGGAACGGGGTGTCCCAGACCGGCTTGCCGGACCAGATCGTCGCCATCCAGGCGAAGACCTGGATGCCGGCGGGGATGGCGATCGCCATGCTCGCCGCCGCGAAGAAGGACAGCACGAGCGGCGGGAGGCCGGTCGCGAACATGTGGTGCGCCCACAGGCTGAAGGCGAGGAAGCCGATGCCGACCATCGCGACCACGATCCAGGAGTAGCCGACCATCCGCCGACGCGTGAACGCGGGGATGATCGAGGACACGATGCCGGTCGCGGGGAGGAACTGGATGTAGACCTCGGGGTGGCCGAAGATCCAGAAGAGGTGCTGCCACAGGAGCGAGCTGCCGCCGTGCTCGGGGTCGAAGAACCGCGTGCCGAACCCGCGGTCGAGCTCGAGGAGGAGCGTCCCCATGATCAGCGGCGTGAAGGCGAACAGGATCATGAACGACGTGATGAGCATGGCCCACGCGTAGAGCGGCAGCCGGTTCACCGTCATGCCCGGCGCCCGCATCTTGCAGATCCCGATGATGATCTCGATGGCGGCGGCGATGGCCCCGACCTCGGCCACGCCGAGACCGAGCACCCAGAAGTCGAGCCGCAGGCCCGGTGAGAACTCCGGTCCGCTGAGCGGCGTGTACGCGAACCATCCGGCGTCAGGGACGAGCTGGAACAGCGTGCTCGAGTAGTACATGAGCCCGCCGAAGAGGAACGTCCAGTACGCGAAGGCGCCCAGTCGCGGGAACGGCATCTCGCGCGTGCCCAGCATCAGCGGCAGCAGCAGGATGGCGAAGCCCTCGAAGATGGGCAGGATCACGAGGAACATCGTGACGGAGCCGTGGTTCGTGAAGAGCTCGCTGTACACCTGGGCCGAGATGAGCTCGTTCTCGGGGATCGCCAGCTGCAGGCGCATGGCGATGGAGTCCAGGCTGCCACCGAGGATGAGGAAGAAGAACCCCGTCAGCAGCAGGCGGGCGCCGATCTTGTCGTTCTGGACGCCGGTCAGCTGTCCCCAGAGCCCCTTCGGATCCGCCCACAGGCGGTCGAGCTGGCCGAAGGTGGCGGGCTCGTGGACCGTCGGCGTCTGGGAGCCGTGCGGAGGGTCGCGGCGCTCGTTCATCGGTCGTAGCCGAGGTAGACGAGCAGCGCCGCGAGGTCCTCGTCCGAGAGATCGTTCGCCGGCATGTCGACGCCTGGCTTGAACTCCGCCGGGTCGCGGATGAAGGCCGCCGCGTTGTCCCAGGTGTTCTCGAGCACGCCGGCACCGAGGCTCGCGCGGCGCGCCATGGCCGTGAGGTCCGGGCCGGCGAGCTCCTGCCCGTCGTCGGGCACGCCGTAGGCCGGCCCGTGGCACCGGATGCAGTCGGCGGACGCGAACACCTCCTCACCGCGGGCGGCCTCGTCGCCCGTCGGGGCCCCCGTCTCCCCGATGCCGGAGAGCCAGGTCTCGAAGTCGGCGTCGCTCTCGGCGACGACGACCAGCTCCATGTGGGCGTGCGAGAGCCCGCAGAACTCGCCGCAGCGGGCGACGTGGCGTCCGGGCACGTCGGCCTGCAGGACGAGCACGTTCTCGCGCTCGGGGATGAGGTCCATCTTCCCGCCGAGCGCGGGCACCCAGAAGCTGTGGATCACGTCGCGGGACGTCAACCGGAAGACGACGGGTCGACCGACCGGCATGTGGAGCTCGTTCGCGGTCACGACCCCCGCTTCCGGGTACCGGACCTCGTACCAGAACTGGTGGCCGACGAGCTCGATCTCGAGTGCGCCGTCGGCCGCGGCGGACGCCTCCGTCGGTGTGTCACGCATGCCGGCGAGGGTCGCGGCGAACACCACGGAGATGCCCACGATCGGGAGCACGACCCCGCCGCCGACGAGCCACCACCGCGTGAGCCGGGCCTCCTCGTCGTCGCGCGGGACGTCGTCGCCTCGCCGGCGCCACAAGCCGAGCGCGAGGAGCACCGCGAACAGCACGAAGACGGCGAGGCCCAGCCAGAACATCAGCCACCACAGGTCCTCGGCCACCCGCGCGACCGGACCGTGGGGATCGAGGACCCCACCCTCGGCGGCCGCCGACCCGACCTCGTCCAACGCCAACAGCCCGCCTCCTCGCGGTCGCCGACCCTACTGGTCGGCCTCCCGACGCTGCAGGGACCTTCGGGACGCGCGGGGTGGCCGTCCGGACGTGCGAGCACCCCGACCGTCCGCTTGCCTCGCCAGCAGATGCTGATGGTCGACCGCGACCGCGACTCACCGACCGCGAAGGCGGTGGCGCTCCTGCCCAACCAGTTCGGCGGCCACCCGCTGCACCGCACCGGGACGGACGGCTGAGCGCACGAGCGGGGCCCCGCCGGTCGCCGGCGGGGCCCCGTCGTGGGCGTGCGACGTCAGCTGGTCATCCAGTCGGGCTTGCCACCCTTGGTCTTCCAGAAGATGTCCGCGATCTCGTCGATCTTGGCGAGGAGGTCCTCGCCGGCCTTCGGGTCCATCGTCTTCTTGGCGTCACCGGCGGCCTTGGTCGCCTCCCAGAAGAGCTGGTGGAGCTGCGGGTACTCCTCGACGTGGTTCGGCTTGAAGTAGTCGGTCCACAGCACCCACAGGTGGTGCTTGACGAGGTCGGCGCGCTCCTCCTTGATGATCACGGCGCGCTGCCGGAACGTCTCGTCGTCGGAGTCCTGGTACTTCACGGCGATCTGGTGGACGGATTCGGCCTCGATCCGGGCCTGGGCGGGGTTGTAGACCCCGCACATCAGGTCGCAGTGGGCGCTGACGGTCTCCACCTCGCGCAGGGGGGACAGGGCGCTGAGGACGTTCGAGAACCGCATGCGGAGCTCCTTGGTCACGGGATGCGTGGTTCGCGTTCCCTAACCTAGTCACGTCCGCGGCGGTGCTGCGCGGCGGCCCCCCACGGACGTCCACCCCACCCGCGAAAGGACCCGCATGCGCCGGCGCGTGCGGGCCGTCGCCCGTCTCGGGGTGGTGGCCTGGGCGCTCACGTGGATCGTCAACCGCTCGCTGCGACGGGTCGACGGGAACTCGATGCGGCCGACCCTGACGGCCGGCGACCTCGTGCTCGTCGTGCCCGCGGGACTCGTCGGCGTGCGCCGCGGGTCGGTGGTCGTGGTGCCGGACCCGCGCGATCCGACCAGACGCACCATCAAGCGGGTCGCCGGGGTCGCCGGCGACCGCCTCGAGGTGGCGGGCCGCAGCCTCGTCGCCGGTGCGGGACAGCTCGTCGTGCTGGGCGACGACCCCGACGCCTCGACCGACAGCCGGGTCTACGGCCCGGTCGCGACCGCCGACGTCCGCGCCGTCGCCGTCGCGGCCCTGCGGCCGTGGCGTCGCCTCCCCGCCGCTCCGCAGCCGGTCGCTACGCCGGCTCGGCGTCGGCCCCCTGGGTGAGGAACGCGGTGAGGTCGATCAGCGGCGACCCGCTGCGCGAGCGACCCTCCCGCACCGACTCGACGTGGACCCGGATCGTCTCGAGCTCGTCGAAGGGGATCTGCAGGAAGGCCTCGATCATCTCCGGGTCGAACTGCGAGCCGGAGGTGCGCACGAGCTCCTGCACCGCCTGCTCGATGGGCATGCCCTGGCGATAGGGCCGGGTCGACGTCATCGCGTCGTAGGCGTCCACGACCGTGAACAGCCGGGCGGTGAACGGGATCGCCTGCTCGGCGAGCCCGTACGGGTAGCCGCGGCCGTCCCAGCGCTCGTGGTGGTGGAGGATGACGTCACGGGCGCCCTGGAGGAACGGCGCCGCCTCGACGATCTGGGCCCCGATCTCCGGGTGGCGGCGCATGAGCGTCCACTCCTCGTCGTCCAGCGGACCCGGCTTCTGCAGGACCCGGTCCGGCACCCCGATCTTGCCGACGTCGTGCAGCCGGAACCCCCACAGCAGCGCCTCGTCGTCCGTGAGCGTGGGATCGAGCACCTCCAGCATGCGCTTGCCGTAGCGCTCCACACGGTCGATGTGGCTGCCGGTGTAGGAGTCCTTGGCGTCGACGGCCACCGCCAACGACTCGACCGTCACCAGGTAGCCCGAGTTCACCTGCTCGAGCGCCTCGGTGAGGCGCTCGTTGACGCGCACGATCCGACGGTTGGCGTCCGTCACGTCGTCGTTGAGGTAGCGCAGCTGGAGGACGTTCTCGCGGGTGCGCCGGACGAACTGCCGCTGGGCGAGGTGCAGGGCGAGGGCGGGCAGGACGAGCACCAGCGTGCCCCCGGTCCCGAGGTTCGCCTGGGCGTAGGCCATCGCGCCGGCCAGGAGGCCCATGCCGAGCTGGTGCGGCACCAGCCACAGCAGGTCCTCGCGCCACACCTCGAACACGGCCCCGCGTCCCGCGATCCCCAGCGCGGTCGCGACGAGCCACGTGTCGATGAGGAAGAACGCCGCGCCGGCGGCGATGCCGACCGCGACCGCGCCCAGCAGCCCCTCCCCGCGCAGGTCGAGCAGCGGCCGCGCCACGACCCACGCCGCCAGCGCGGCGAGCATCAGCACCGCCGCGTTGAAGGCGCCCTGGCGGAGGCGGACCCCGCGCAGCGCACCGCCCCCGGCGGCCACGAGCACCGCCGCGAGGACGACGGCGCTCGGTGACGAGCTCCGCGAGACGGCCAGCGCGATCAGCGGTACCGCGGCCCAGGAGGAGTTCGCGCGACCGTAGATGGATTCCGCGAACCACTCGGCCCCCACGGCGAGCCCCGCGAACAGCAGCGTCAGGGCCAGCGGGACCCCGGCCGGCACGAGGCTGATGGCGATGACCGAGGCCACGAGGGCAGCAGCCGCCGCGGCCGCGAGGAGCCGGTCGGTGCGGGGCATCGCATCCGCGAACGGCTCGGGCGTCGCCCGGACGAGCTGGTCCGGCGCCAGCGGCTCGGTCCGGGGGACGACCGTCGTCGTCGTCTCCTCCGCCCGACCCGCCGGCGAGGCACGGAAGCCCGCCGGCAGCTGCGCGGCCAGCTGGACCCGGTCGCCGCCGGCGATCGTCGCGTAGTCGGACGCCAGCTCGGCCTCGGTGAGCAGCGTCTCCCGGGAGTCCGCGTCGGCGGGGAAGGTGGCAACGCCCACGGAGACGGTCGTGGGGACCCGCTCGCCGTCGACCCACACCGGCGTCGCCCCGACGAGGTCGCGGATGCGCTCGGCGACCGCCACCGCCCCGGCCTCCTGCACCTCGGGGAGCACGACGGCGACCACGTCCTCGCCGATGCGGGCCACGATGTCGTACTCACGGGCGACGTTCGCCGCGACCCGACCCACGGCCCGCACGACCTCCGCCACGGCCGCCTCGCCGGCGCGGAGACGGGTCCGCGGCAGGTCGTCGATGTGGACGATGAGGCAGCCCACCGGGCGGTCGAACTGCGCCGCCCTGGCCAGCTCCTCCGTGAGCGCCATGCGGAGGAGCCCGGAGGAGCCGAGCCCCGTGAGCTCGTCGGTGGAGCGGTCGCCCACGACGGGCGCGTTGAACGACCGCCACACCGTGAGGAGGGGGATGAGGACCAGCAGCACGAGCGCTGGTGCGACCGCCCAGGCGATCGCCGTCACGACGGCGAGCGCCCCGAGCGAGGTGTCGAGCAGCCACCGAGCCTCGGACCGCGCCCGCCAGGCGTCCGTCCGGGAGCGCCGGTCGAGCCACGCGGACAGCCACCGCATCGTCTGCCACGCCAGCGCGAGGGCGATGGCCACGGCGAGGGCGGTCAGCACGCCGAAACGCCGGACGGCGAGCGCCCCCGCCCCGCCCGAGCCCACCAACAGCTGGTCGGCGAGGACGCGGTCGGCGGCGATCCGGGCACCGGCGCCGACGGACTGGGCGAGGGTCAGCGTGGCCACCGACATGCCGGCGCGCGACCAGGGGTCGCCGCGGAGCAGACCCGCGAGCCCGATGAGCGCGGCACCCCACACGGCGAGCGTGCCGTCGACGAGCAGGACCTGGGCTCCGGCGAAGACGAGCGCGAGGTTGAGCGCCGGCCCGCGGTGGCGCACCTGGGCGAGCCGGGACCCGACCCCGAGCGCCGTCATCACGAGGAACGGCGCGACCGCGTCGCCGGCGATGGGGGTCCCGACGGACCATCCCACGAGGACCGCCACCGTCGCGACGCCCAGGACCACACGGATCGTCGACCGGGCCCGGTCGTGCTCCGCGGCCGCCCGCGCCTTGGGGGGCGCGACGGAGCCGTCTCCGGCCGTCCCGGCGTCGCCCACCTCATCCCCTCCGCGGCGTCCTGCGTCGGAGCCTGTCACACGGGCCGGCGCGCCACCACGAGGAGCTCGGGGTCTTCCAGCCGGGTCCCGGTCGCGTCGTAGCGACCCGGCTCGGCCCCGTCGACCGAGACGAGCTCGAGCCCCACGTCGGCGACGAGGCGCACGAGGTCGCGGACCGTGTAGGCCGCGGTCCACAGGTCGAACGCCCGGACGGCGTCGTCGGGACCCCGCACCTCGCTGGTCTGGTGGTGCACCAGGTGGACCGGGTCGAAGGCGTCCCCGGGCGCCAGGTGGCGGGCCGCGAAGATCGCCGAGAAGGCCGTGACGGCCACGAGGCCGCCCGGCCGCACCGCGCGTGCCATGCCCGCGAGGATGGTCGGGTCGCTGGCGGGAGAGGTCCCGAAGCCGCCCTGGCACAGCGCCAGCGCCGCGTCGAAGCCACCGTCCCGGACGGCCGGCACGGCAGCCAGGTCACGTGCGTCGCCCACGACGAACGTGAGCTCCGCCGCCAGCTCCTCGCTGGCCGCCCGGGCCGCGGCGACGAGCCCGGCCGAGATGTCGACCCCGACGCCGGCGATCCCACGGGACGCGAGCGCCCGCAGGTGGCGGCCGTCCCCGCACCCGACGTCGAGGACCCGGGACCCCACGCCCAGCTGCAGGCGCTGGACGAGCGCGCCGGCCTCGGCGTCCGTCGCGAGGGCGAAGGCGTTGCGGCGGTAGAGCTCGCCCTGGAAGTCGCCGATGGGTGCGTAGAAGGGCGGGTCGGCGGGGCCCGGGGGCGGTGGCACGTCCACGGGCGCGTCCCGGTGGTCGCGCCACGACGGCGCGGGCACCGCGCCCGCGACGTCAGTCATCGCGCCGCTCGCGCCACCACTCGTCCAGGGCGGCGAGGGCCGCCTCCTCGTCCATCGGACCCTCTTCGATCCGGAGCTCCAGCAGGTGGTTCCACGCCTCCCCGACGAGGGGTCCCGGCGGCAGGTCGAGGTGCCGCATGATGCGGTTGCCGTCGACGGGGGGTCGCAGCGCCGCCAGCTCCTCCTCCGCCGCGAGCTCGCCGATGCGCTCCTCGAGGGCGTCCATCCGCTGCGAGATGGCCTGCGCCTTGCGGCGGTTGCCGGTCGTGACGTCGGCCCGGGTGAGCGCGTTCAGGCGTCCGAGGAGGTGGCCGGCGTCGCGGACGTAGCGCCGCACGGCCGCGTCGGTCCAGCCCATCTTGTAGGTGTGGAAGCGCAGGTGGAGCTTGACCAGCTCGGCCACGTCCTTGACGGTCTGGTTGTCGAAGCGCAACGCCCGCAGGCGGTCGCGTGCGAGCCGGTAGCCGACCATCTCGTGGTGGTGGAAGGTGACGGTCCCGTCGCCGTGGATCTCGCGGGTGGCGGGCTTGCCGACGTCGTGGAGCAGCGCGGCCATCCGCAGGACGAGGTCGGGGCCGTCGGCCTCGAGCGCGATCGCGTTCTCGACGACCGCGAGCGTGTGGGCGTAGACGTCCTTGTGGCGGTGCATGGGGTCGACGCACTCGCGCAGCTCGATCAGCTCGGGCACGGCGTGCCGCGCGAGCCCCGTCTCGACGAGGAGGTCCACCCCGCGCGTCGGCGCCCCGCCGAGCATCAGCTTGGTGAGCTCGTCACGGATGCGCTCGGCGCTGATCGTCGTCAGCTGGTCCGCCATCTCGGTGGCCGCCCGGAGGGTCGCCTCGTCCGCCTCCGCGCCGAGCTGGGAGGCGAAGCGGGCCAGCCGCACCATGCGCAGGGGGTCGTCGCCGAAGGACTCGTGCGGGTCGATGGGCGTGCGCAGGATGCGGCGGTTGAGGTCCGAGATCCCGCCGAAGAGGTCCACGAACTCGTACTGCGGGACCCGCACCGCCATGGCGTTGAGGGTGAAGTCGCGCCGGGCGAGGTCGCCGCCCACCGTGTCTCCGTAGGTGACCTCCGGGTGTCGCGACCCCGGCTCGTAGGCGTCGCTGCGGAAGGTGGTGACCTCGACGTGCCGCCCGGCCCGCACCGCCGAGACGGTCCCGAATCGCGCCCCGGTGAGCCACACCGTGCCGCGCTCGGCCGTCCACGCGGTGAGGATCGCCTCCGTCTGCTCGGGGCGCGCCGACGTGGCGAAGTCGAGGTCGACGTCGTCGAGCGCCGCCGGGTCGCCACCGGCGAGGAGGGTGTCGCGGACGGTTCCGCCGACGAGGTAGAGCTCGAAGCCCTCGGCGTCGAAGGCCTCACCCAGCTGGCGGGCCTCCGGGTACACGTCGACGAGCGCGCCGAGCCGGCGCGCCTGATCGGGATCCAATGTTCCGGCCATGCGCCGCGAGGCTAACGGGTCTCACGGAACCGGCCGACCAGACGGTTCCGCCCAGGAACCGTCTGGATCGGACGGTTCCGAGGAAGCCCGCGCGCGGACCGCGGAGGGTTACCCGGCCAACCCGGCGGCTCGGATCGAGACGCGGAAGTCGTGCGGGTTCGTCGCCGTGGACAGCGCGTCCCGCAGCGTGATCTCGCCGTCCTTGTAGAGCTGGAGGAGGTGCTGGTCGAACGTCTGCATGCCGTAGTACTGCCCTTCGGCGACCGCGTCCTCGATCATCTCGGTCTGTGCCGGGTCGACGATGAAGTCGTAGATGCGGCTCGTCATCACCAGGCACTCGATGACGGCGACGCGGCCCTCACCGGTGGCGCGGGGCGCGAGGCGCTGGCACACGATGCCCTTGAGCGAGTTCGCGAGCGACAGGCGGGCCTGGTTCTGCTGCTCGGCCGGGTACATGTCGACGATGCGGTTGACGGTCTCGCGCGCGTCGGTGGTGTGCAGCGTCGAGAGCACGAAGTGACCGGTCTCGGCCGCCTGGAGCGCCGCCGTGACCGTCTCGATGTCACGCATCTCGCCGATGAAGATCACGTCGGGGTCCTGGCGGGCGACGCCCTTCAACGCGGTCGAGAAGTTCGAGGTGTCGACCCCGACCTCGCGCTGGTCGATGATCGACTGCTCGTCGCGGTGCATGACCTCGATCGGGTCCTCGATCGTGACGATGTGGCACCGGCGCGAACGGTTGATGTGGCCGATCATCGCGGCCGTGGTCGTGGTCTTGCCGGACCCCGTCGGGCCGGTCACGAGCACGAGCCCGCGGTGCTCCTCGGACAGCTTGCGCACGGCCGGAGGCAGGCCCAGCGCCTCGAAGTCCGGCGTGCCCGGCAGGACGCGACGCAGGACGGCGCCCACGGACCCCCGCTGGCGGAAGGAGTTGACCCGGAAGCGGCCCACACCGGCCAGGGAGTACGCGAAGTCGGCCTCGTTGCGCTCCATGAAGTCCGACATCGTGCGGTCGTCCATCATCGAGAACGCGAAGCGCTCGGTGTCCGCCGGCGACAGCGGCGGCAGCGTCTGGATCGGCTTGAGCTCGCCGTCGATGCGGACGTACGCGGGCCCACCCGCCTTCAGGTGCAGGTCCGACCCGCCCTTCTCGACCACGAACTGCAGGTACTCGTTGACCGTGACCACCCAGATGACCTTCCACGTGTCCGGACGCAGGCGCTGCGCCCCCGCGCAGATGCATCGGCACACGCGAGGCTCGGCTGGAGCGCTGAGGTGGCCAGGATGCCGCAACCGGCCGTCGGGCGCCGTCAGACCTCCAGGCTCACCGTCACGGGCCCGTCGTTGATCAACTCGACCTCCATCGAGGTGCGGAACCGCCCCGTCGCGACGTCGAGCCCGTGGCGGCGCAGCCCGTCGACGACCAGGGCGACGAGCGGCTCGGCCTGCTCGGGGCGTGCGGCCGCGACGAACGACGGGCGCCGACCCTTGCGCGTGTCCGCGTAGAGGGTGAACTGGCTGACCACCAGCACCCCGCCCCCGACCTCGACGACCGAGCGGTTCATCGCGCCCTCGTCGTCCTCGAAGATGCGCAGCGTGGCGATCCGGTCCGCCAGGCGGCTGGCCCCAGCCGCGTCGTCGGTGTGCGTGACCCCGACGAGTGCGACCAGCCCGTGCCCGATACGCCCGGTCTCGACGGGGGCGTCGTCGGCGCTCGCACGGGACGTCACGCGGGCGCGGCTGACGCGCTGGAGGAGGGCACGCATGCGCCCGAGGCTAGTGGCGGTGCCGGGGGTTGGCCGTGCACGGAGCGCACCAGCGAGGGGTAGGCTCGGTCGCATGCCCAGGTACCCGACCCGGCGAGCCACCTCGGCCGGTGGCGTGGTCTGCGACGACCGCGCCGACGGCCGCCGCTGGGTCCTGCTCATCGCCCGGCGCAACGCCGCCGGCAAGCCCCAGTGGACCCTCCCCAAGGGCGGGCTCGAGGCCGGCGAGACCGATGAGGAGGCGGCGCTGCGGGAGGTCCGGGAGGAGACGGGCTACGGGGCGGTGATCAGCCACCTGCTGGGGACCATCGACTACTGGTTCGTGTGGCGACCCGACCGGATCCGGTACCACAAGTTCGTCCACTACTACTTCATGTGGTGGGACGGCCACCGACCGGGCGAGCGCGACGACGAGGCCGAGCACGTCGAATGGGTCCCGGCGGACGTCGCCCTGGTCCGGCTGGCCCACCGCAACGAACGCAACCTGGTCCGCGAGGCGATGGCCGCGACCCCGGTCCTCGGACAGCCGCCGCGTTCCAGCTCGGCCGCCACGAGCCTCGACCGGTGACCTCCCGTCCCTCGACGACGTCCCGGCGGGGACGGGACGTCGCGCTCCGGCTCTGCCTGGTGCTGGCGACCGTCCTCGCCGGGCCGATGGCCTCCGCCGGCTCCCCCGCCGTCTCCCAGGAGCGGGCACCGGAGGACCTCCCCAGCGCCCGGCTCGTGCTCACCGCGCTGTCCGGCACGCTCGGTGCCGGTGCCACCCCCGCGGCTGCGGACGACGGCCCCCCGCGATCGATGGACCTCGAGCTGCGCGTCCTCGTGGAGAACGACGGCCCCACGGAGCTGGCGGACCTGCGGCTGTTCGTCGAGGTCTTCGATCAGGTGCGCTCGCGCTCGGTCCTGCGCGAGGCGCTCGACGGGGACCGCGTCGCGACCGGGCTCCTGCACGTCCACGACACCCTCGTCCGGGACGGCGCCGACGTGCCGGCCGGCGACGTCGCGGGGGTGCAGGTGAGGATCCCGGCGGAGGACATCGGCTGGTCGACGACCGGTGGGGTCCACCCGGTCCAGGTGTCGGTGCTGCGGGGGAGCGAGACCCTCGACCGGCTGGTCACCGCGGTGGTCGTGGTCGCCGACGAGCCCACGGGCGCGTTGCAGACGGTCGTCGTGTGGCCGGTGGACGCGACCCCATGGCGCGGGCCCGAGGGCGTCTACCCGGCCGGCGTCGACGCCGAGATACAGCCCGGGGGACGGTTGGACCGCATCCTCGCGGCGTACGAGCGTCACCCCGACGCGAGCATCCACCTGCTCCCCGCCCCGCACCTGCTGGAGGACCTCCAGGACCGCTCCGACGGGTTCCGTCGCAGCGTCCGTGGCGAGGACGGCCCGGTCGTGGAGGACGTCCCGCCCGACGATCCCGAGGCGCAGCGGTCCGCCGCCTTCCTCGAGCGCGTCCGGGCGGCCGTCGACGAGGCGTCCGTGTCTCCGCTCACGGGCCCGTACGCGGACCACGACATCGCCAGCACGGTCGCAGGGCCGCCCGAGCTGGCGGAGGACGCCGCCATCGCCGCCGTGGAGGGGCGCCGGCGCCTGCAGCGACTCGTCGGTCGGGCCCCGGACGCCGCGACCTACGTCGCCACCACCCCACTGACCCGTGCGGCGCTGGACGTGGTCCCCGGCGAGCACCTCCTGCTGCCCTGGGAGCTCGTCGCCGGCCCGGACCTCGACCGCGACCCCGATCTGCCCCCGGCGCTGCGGACCGTCACCGCCGCGTCCGGGCGTCGGTTCACCGCGACGGTCGCCGATCCCCGGGTGTCCGCCCTCGTGGCCGGACCGGACCTCGACGCCGGGACGCTCGCGGCGACCCAACGCCTCGTGGCCGAGACCGCCATGATGTTCTTCCAGGCGCCGGGCACCCCGGGACGGCCGCTGCTGGTCTACCCCCCGCCCGGGTGGTCACCCGGCGCGCGCGTGCCCGGACCCCTGATCGACGCGCTGGTGTCGGCGCCGTGGCTCGACCTCGTCACGCCGCTCGTGCAGCTGGGCGGTCGCGAGGCGCAGCCGGGCCTGACGTTCCTGCCGGAGGCGGTCTCCGGCCTGCCCGGCGGCATCACGTCCGAGCTCGTCCACGCCTCCCAGCAGCTCGAGGCCGTACGGCGGGCGCTGCCGGAGGGCGAGTCGATCGATGGCCGCACCTACCGCCAGCTGTCGGACCAGCTGCTGCGCGCCCCGTCGGTGTGGCTGCGCGGCGGGAACATCGACCTGGCGGCGGCGCTCGTCCGCGACGTCGCCGGGGCGGTCGACCGGACGTTCGGCACCGTCGAGATCCCGAGTAGCGCCAACATCACCCTGCCGTCCGACACCGGTAACATCCCGGTCACGCTGCAGCGACCCACCGGTGGACCGCTCCGGGTGTGTGTGGAGGTCGAGTCACCGGGACGGCTCGCCTGGCCCGATGGGGAGCGCAATTGCGAGGTCACGCTGACCGGCAGCAGCTCCCAGACGGTGTCCTTCAACACCCGTGCGCTGTCCCGTGGGCAGTTCCCCGTCCTGGTGCGGGTGACCGACCCGACCGGCACACGCGAGCTGGGTCAGGCGACGCTGGTCGTCCGCTCCACGGCGATCTCGCGGCCAGCCCTGGTCGTGACCGGGATCGTCGTCGCCGGGCTCCTGCTCGTCGGCGCGCTACGCCGCCGGCGACCCCCGAAGCGGCGACGCCTGGAGGTCGTGGGATGACGAGGACATCCGGATGCCGCGAACGCCCCCGCGGGAGGTTCGCCTCCGAACACGGCGGGATCGTCACGGGGTGGCTGTTCCAGCTGCTGATCATCATGGCCATCATCGGCGTGCTGGGCCACGAGGTGATCTCGATCGGCGTCACGTCGGTGAACCTCGAGGACGACGCGCGGGACGTCGCGGTGGCGGCGCGGGACGCGTACGGTCGCGGCGACCTCGACGCGGCGAAGGAGGCGGCGGCCGCCGCCGCGTCCCAGCTCGACGCCGAGCTCCTCTCGTTGGAGGTCGACGGCGAGACCCTCGTCGCCACGGTGACCAAGCAGGCCGACACGTTCTTCGTCCACCGCATCGGTCCGCTGGAGGATCTCACCACGCCCACGGCGCGCGGCCGTGTCCGCTGGCGGTAGTCGCCACACGCCGATCCCCCTCGTGGACGTGGGGACGACGAGCTCGTACAGACGGAAGGCAGGCAGGTGCAGGACCCGACGCCGGGATCCGGCGGGGCGCAGGAGCGCCCCGGGCCGGATCCGGGCTTCTCGGACGCCACGACCCAGACCGGGCCGGGGCTGCTGCGGGCCGCCTCCGACGACGTCACCTCCGGGGACGTGGCCGCCCGTGACGCGTCGCCCGACGGGGACGCCGCGCGACGCTTCCCGGGCGGGTTGTCCCGGCTCGCGGACCGCTACCAGCTCGAGGAACCCATCGCCTCCGGTGGTGCGGCGATCGTGTGGCGCGCCTTCGACGACGTCCTGTCGCGGTCGGTGGCCATCAAGCTCCTGCACCCCCACCTGGCGACGGACCCGACCACGGTCGAGCGCTTCCGGCTCGAGTCGATCAACGCCGCTCGCCTCGCGCATCCGAACGTCGTCGCCATCTACGACACGGGTCAGGAGGTCGACGTCGTCTACCTCGTGATGGAGTTCGTCGACGGCCCATCGCTCCGAGACGTCCTGCGCGAGAGGGGACCGCTCGAGCCTCAGGTGGTCGCCGCGCTCGGTGAGCAGGTCGCGAAGGCGCTCGGGGAGGCCCACACCCAGGGGGTCGTCCACCGCGACGTCAAGCCCGCCAACATCCTGCTCACCGGGGACGGCGTCGCGAAGGTGACCGACTTCGGGATCGCCAAGGCGCTCTCCGGCAACCAGGCGACCCTCACCAGCCCGGGCACCGTCGTCGGCACGGCCGCCTACGTCGCCCCCGAACAGCTCGAGGGCGGCAAGGTCGACGCCCGCGCCGACGTCTACGCCCTCGGGGTGGTGCTCTACGAGTGCCTCACCGGCCAGCCCGCGTTCAGCGGCGACACCCCGACCGCGACCGCCGCGGCGCGGCTCACCCAGGAGCTCACGCCCCCGCGGCAGATCCGGGCGGACGTCCCCCGCGCGCTCGACGAGGTCCTCGTCCGGGCGACGCGGCGCGACCCCGACCTCCGCTACGCGGACGGCAACGCGTTGGCCGCCGCGTTGGCGCCGCTCGTGCCGTCCCGCCCGAGCGACGTCACCGCGATGCTGTTGTCGGGGACCGGCGACAACGGCGGCCTGCCGGCCGTCGGTCCGGACAGCAGCGGCCCGTTCGGCGGGAACGTGCCGAGCTCGCGCTCCGAGTACGGGCGGCGTCTCGCGACCGCGTTCCTGGGCGGGCTGCTGCTGGCCCTGATCGGCTTCCTGGGCACGCGGGCGCTGCGCGACGAGGCCCCGCCCCGACCCGCCGTGACGTCCGAGGACCTCCTGGCCATCGAGGCGGCCGCCGTCTTCGACCCGTACGGCGGTGGCGAGGCCGAGAACGCCTCCGACGTGGTCGCCGCGTACGACGGCGACCCGGCGACCGCCTGGACCACCGCCACCTACCGCGGGTCGTCGCGCTTCGGGGACCGCAAGTCCGGCGTCGGCGTGTACTTCGACCTCGGCACCGCGCACGAGGTCCGGCAGATCGTCGCGGACCTCGTCCACGGTGGGATCGACGTGTCCGTCTACTCTTCCGACACCGTGCCCGACCCGGTCGACCGTGAGCTCGGCTGGGGCGAGCCGGTGGTGTCGTTGTCGGGTGTCGACGCGGAGGGCGAGCTGCCCATCCCGACGGGGGTCCGGTCGCGGTACTGGTTGCTGTGGATCACCGATCTCGCGACGACCGGGGACGGCACGTTCCAGGCGGGACTGACCGAGGTGAGGTTCGTCGGGTCGTAGACCCGCAGAGAAGGTCGGGTCGTAGACCCGCAGAGAAGGTCGGGTCGTAGACCCGCAGAGAAGGTCTCGGGTGACGGGGTTCGAGGGGGCGAGCGACGAGGAGGTGCTGGCGACCTACGCCGACACCTCGCTCGGACGCGGTCGTCGTGAGGCGGCCTTCGGGGAGCTCGTCTCCCGGTACGAACGCCGCGTCTACGGCATCACGTTCCGGTACTTCGGCAACCACAGCGACGCGCAGGACGCGACCCAGGACACGTTCGTCCAGCTGGCACGCAAGGCGGACCAGTTCCGCGGCGACAGCAAGCTGTCGACCTGGATCTACCGGGTCGCGACGAACGCGTGCAACGACCTCGGGCGCAAGATGGCGCGGCGTCCCCAGCTCGCCGTCGAGGACGTCGACGACCACCGCGAGGGCGCCGGCGACGAGGCTCCGACCGAGGACCTCCTGGCCGGCCGCGAGATGGCGCTGGAGATCCAACGGGCGCTGCTGCAGCTCGACGACCTCTCGCGCCAGCTGATCATCCTGTGCGCCATCGAGGGCCAGAGCTACGCGGAGGTCTCCGAGGCCCTGGACCTGCCGGTGGGCACGATCAAGAGCCGGGTGTTCCGGGCGCGGGCACGCCTCGCCGAGCTGCTGGCGCCGGTGCTCGATCCGGACGAGGGATCCCCGACCGTGGTGGACCGCTCACCGGCCGGTGTCGAGCCGGACGGGTCCGCCTCCCCCCGCGGACCCCCGGCCTAGGGTCCGCACCGACGACGGTTCGATCTCGAACCGGTCGGTGCGGACGGGGAACCGGCGCCCGGAGGAGGGCGTCCCACCGGAGGACGGTCACCCCACCGGGGTGGACCGACACGTGATCATCGGAGAACGACGTGGAGACGGGCGAGCGCCTGGCGGCCTACCTGGCCGGCGAGCTCGACACGGACGAGACCGCGGCCGTCGAGGCCGAGCTCGCCCGTGACCCCCGCCTGCGCCGGAAGCTCGAGCACCTGCGCGCCACGGACGCCGCGCTGGCGTCGCTGCCCACCGTCGAGCCCCCCGCGGGGTTCCCGGAACGTCTCCGCGACGCCGTCGCGGCCGAGCTGGACCGGCAGCTCCCCGCCGACGGCGACGAGCTCGGGGCCCGACGGGCACGGGGAACGACGGGCACGCGCTCGTGGTGGCCGCAGATCGCCGTCGCGGCCGTCGTCCTCGCGGTCGCGGGCATCGGCATCGCCCAGCTCGGCAGCGGCGGTGCCGACTCCGGTGAGGCCGGGCTCGAGGAGTTCAGCACGATGGAGACGGAGGCGGCGGCCCCGGCCGCCGGCCCCACGGTCGTCGCCGCCGGTCGCAGCTTCGACGCGGACACCCTCCGTGAGCTCGCCGACGACGCCCGGTTCGACGACATCGTCGGCCAGGGCCTCGAGGGAGACGACGCGGCCATCGCCGCGGAGAGCTTCGAGGACGCCATCCAGGACGACGCCGACGCCGCCGGCGGAGCCGAACGCGCCGCCGACGGGGCCGAGACGTCCACGCTCGAGTCCGCCGACGAGCCCGCCCCGGCGGCGGGGACGGACGCGGCCGAGGAGTTCGGGCTGCGCACCGTCGGGGAGGTCTCGGAGGAGGACCTCGAGGCCGTGCGGGCCTGCCTGCCGGCGCTGCTCGAGGCCCAGACGGCGGTCATCCCCGTCTACGCCGAGCTCGTGACCTTCGACGGCCAGGACGCGATCGTCTACGGCCTGGTCGGCAACGATCCGGCCCAGGAGAGCTACTCCCGGGTCGAGCTGTGGGTCCTCGGCCGCGGCGACTGCCACGTCCTGCACTACACGCAGGTCGACCGCTGACCTGTCCCACCTGCGGCAGAGCGGCGGCATCGCGGTTCTGCGGCCACTGCGGTGCCCTCGTCCGGCCACGCGCCGCGCATCGGGGGGCGGAGGACCTCGCGGCGGGTGCCGGAGCCGAGGTCGCGGAGGCGGCGGATGGGACGGACCTGGACGGAGCTCCCGCGGAGCCCGCGCCGGCCGAGGAGGCGACGCGGCCGGCGGCAGCCATGCCGGGGCGCCGGCGGCTCCTGGCCGGGACCGTCGTCGCGGTCGCGCTGGGTCTCGTCGTGACCCGGGTGCTCCAGCCGACGGTCGAGACGGTCACCCTCGGCGGGGAACTGCTCGGGGCGGGCGGCACCGGGATCACATCCAACGTTGCCGTGACCGACCTGACCCCGCGCTGGCGGCTCGAGAGCCAGGGCGTCGCCCTTCCGGCAGGAGGCGGAGGGTGGTTCCAGTCGGTCGCCTCCAGCGACGGCGACCTGCTCCTGCAGCTCGACGACGAGACCGCCGCCATCGACCCGACCACGGGCACCGTGCGGTGGCGCGTCCGCGGGGTCCTGCCCGTCCCGGGCGCCTCGACGCGGTCCCTCCGCCTCCTCGCCGGCGACGAGCTGGTGACGGTCGATCCCGAGACGCACGCCGTCACCGGGAGGCAGCGCCTGTCGGCACGGGTCGCCCACGAGCAGCTCGGGATCGCGGTCGGCGACCTGGTCGTGGCGGCGGCTCCGCCCGTGGCGTTCGACGCCGGGACCGGCGAGGTGCGCTGGCGCGGTGGCGCCGGGTGGCTGGCCGCGGTCGACGGGCATCACGGCATCGTGCGCGGCGACCGGGTGGACGTGGTCGATCTCCGCGACGGGAGCATCCTGTACGAGTTGCCTCCCCCTGCCTCCGGGTGGCAGGACGCGGGCTTCCTCGAGGGGATGGTCGTGGTCGCCGATGCGACGGTCACCGCCCTCGATGCCGCGACCGGTCGGCAGCTGTGGGAGGTCGACGACCGTCAGACGGGCTACCGGCGCGCCGAGATGCGCATCAGCGACGGCGTCGTCATCACGACCCACGAGTGGTCGGGGCCCGGGATCCCCGATGAGGAGCCGCGGCGGTGGTCGGCCTGGGACAGCCGTGGGGAGGAGGTCGAGGTCCCGCCGCAGGTGGCGCGGGCGACCGAGCTGATCGCCCACACCGACGGCACCTGGCTCCTCGGGAACGGCCAGTACCTCGACGCCGTCCGGGACGGCGTGGTCCAGTGGCGCCGGCAGCTGCAACCCCACCAGCTCGCGGCGGCGGCCGGGCTCGTCGTGGTCGCGTCGCGCACCGGCATGACCGTCCTCGACGCCGAGACCGGCGAGCAGCGCTCCACGCTCGGGCAGCAGTGGCACCACCGGCCCGTCCTGCCGCACGCGCTCCTCGGCGACTGCGTCGTGCTGGCCCAGCCCAGCCTGGAGACGGCCCGCCTGGCCGACGGCGAGCCGTGCTGGTCGGCCGATCGGGGTCCGCCCCAGAACGCGGCCTGGCACGTGAGCCTCGGCGAGGACGTCGTCGTGGTGCAGTCGGACCGTGGGCTGCAGGCCTACGACCGCGAGGGGGAGGAAGCCTGGGACATCGGTGCCCTGGGGGGCTCGGTGCAGCAGCCGCTGGTCCAGCTCACGCCACGGTGGCAGCTGCTCATCGACCACGACCTGCTCTACGGCGGCCCGCCGCCCCGTGCCATCGAGGTCGAGCCCGCGATCCGCCTCCTCGACACCCGCACCGGCGACGCCGACATCGCCCTCCCCGTCGTCGGCCAACCCTGGAGGTGGGTCGGTCGCGACGACGTGGCCGCCGTCGAGGTCCACGACGGCGAGGCGAGCGGGGAGACACGGCTCGAGCTGTGGGAGCTGCCCACGGACGACCGCCCCGAGCCGCGGCGGCGCTGGACGCACCCGGCCGGCAGCCACGCCGTCACGATCGCGCCGGACGCGGTGGTCGTCACGACGTCGACGACGCTGACGGAGCTCGACCTCGCGGACGGCTCGGAGCGGCGGAGGGTGCCCCTCGCGGTGCGGGTCGGACCACTACGCGCGCACCACCGCGACGTGCTCCTGGCGGCCACGGGACCGGACCGACTCGTGGCGCTCGATACCGGCGACGGCTCGCTCCGGTGGGACCTCGACCTACCCGGCGACCTCCGCGCGCCGCCCACCGTCGCCGGCGACGTCGCCTACCTCGCGGTCGGCGATCGCACGGTCCTGGCGGTCCGGGTCACCGACGGCGACCTGGTCGGCAAGGTCGAGCTCCGCGCCGATGTCGCCGGCGCCCCGACGGCGGCGGGCGGCCGGCTGCTCGTCCCCACCGTCAGCGGACTCGAGGCCTTCGGGCCCGAACTCGCCATCCCGACCGGGGTCAGCAGTCCGGCAGGTCGTCCAGCCCGATGACGGCGTCGACGAAGTGCTCGTCGCGGGCCTCGCTCACGGCCCGTCCCTGGACGGACATGGCGCCCTCGGTCACCGTCACGGCCGGCGGCTGGTCCTCCGGCGACGTGAAGGTCGTGCCGCCGAGCAGGAGCACGATCGCACCACCCGCGTCGCCGCTGGTCACGGTGAGCGAGTCCCCGGCCGCGAGGTCGAGCCGGTAGGTCGGCGGTGCCTCGGACAGCAGGCACGTGGCCGTGACCTCGACCTGCTCGGCCGACAGGATCAGGTTCGACGTCACCGGTCCGCCGCCCTCGCCGCCGATGCCGCCGTCGCCCTCCACCGGGACCGGCTCGTCCCCGACCGCCCCCTCGGTCGGCACGTCCGTCAGCGGACCGTCCGGCTCGTCCGGGCCGGCACAGCCGGACGCGAGCAGGACGGTGCCGGCGAGCAGCGCGACGAGGAGACGGGCGCGGACGGACATCAGCGGTTGAACCTCGCGTAGGCCCCGTAGGCAGCCGCGGCGTAGACGAGCACGCCGCGCAGTCCCCCGGGGACGGGCGTACCGAACCGGACCGTGAAGGCGCCGGCGACCATCACCAGCGCGAACCCCAGCGCGAGGTTGCGGAAGGTCTCGGCGCGGTTGCCCTCGGCGCCCCAGAGCACGGCGTGCGCGATCCCGTAGCCCAGGAAGCCGGTGGCGATCAGGCCCACGAACGAGATGCCGAGCACGATCGGCAACACGACCCCCGCGAGGACCGCGGCGGCGGCGCCGGCCGCGGCGCCCTTGCGGTACTGCCGCGGCTTGCCCTTGGCCACCGCCGCCCGGTGCTGCCGGACGCAGTCCGGGCACTTCTGGCCCACGGGCGCGTCGATGGCGCAGCGGGGGCAGATGGGGGTGCCGCACTGGGTGCAGGACAGCCGCGTGGCGGTGTCCGGGTGGCGCGGGCAGGTGGTCTCGGTGGCGTCCATGACGGGGCATCGTAGGGGGGCGGGGGGAATACGGACCGGGGGGGTCCACCGTTACGATGGTCGACGCCGTCCACCCGCCCGCCGGCCGCCGAGGAGCCCGCCCGCATGACCGACATCGCCCAGACGCACGACGTCGTGGTCATCGGCTCCGGCCCCGCCGGCCTCACCGCCGCCGTGTACGCCGCCCGCGCCAACCTCGAGCCGCTCGTGATCGAGGGCGTCATCGAGGGCGGCCCGACCGGCGGCCAGCTCACCCTCACGACCGAGGTCGAGAACTACCCCGGCTTCCCCGAGGGCATCACGGGCACCCAGCTGATCATGGACATGCGGGCGCAGGCCGAGCGGTTCGGGACCCGGTTCCAGACCGAGGACGTCACCGCCGTCGACCTCTCCACGCGACCGTTCAAGCTCTCGACCGACTCCGGGGCCGAGATCTGGACCAACTCGCTCATCATCGCGACCGGCGCGAAGCCGCGCCGGCTCGAGGTCCCCGGCGAGGACGAGCTGTGGGGCGCCGGCGTGTCGGCCTGCGCGACCTGCGACGGGTTCTTCTTCAAGGAGCGCCACGTCGTCGTGGTCGGCGGGGGCGACACCGCGATGGAGGAGGCGACCTTCCTCACCAAGTTCGCGTCGAAGGTGACGGTCGTGCACCGCCGCTCCGAGCTGCGTGCCTCCAAGATCATGCAGGAGCGCGCCTTCAAGAACGACAGGATCGACTTCGTCTGGAACGCCGAGGTGGTCGAGGTCAAGGGCGCCGGCGGACAGGTCACCGCCGTCGTGGTCGAGGACACCGAGACCGGCGAGCGCCGCGACCTCGCCTGCGAGGGGATGTTCCTCGCGATCGGCCACATCCCGAACACGTGGCTGTTCGAGGGCACCCTCGACATGGACCCCGAGGGCTACCTCCTCGTGGACGAGCCGACGACCCGCACGAACGTCCCCGGCGTGTTCGCCTGCGGGGACGTGATGGACCACATCTACCGCCAGGCCGTCACGGCCGCCGGCACCGGCTGCCGCGCCGCCATCGACGCCGAGCGCTTCCTCGCCGAGCACACCGACGCCACGCCCATCATGCCGCGCGGCTGACCGCCTCCCCGACCCCCCCCGACCGAACCGAAGGACGATCCCATGGGCGCCACCCCCGTCACCGACAACGACTGGACCGCCGAGGTCCTCGAGGCCGACCGGCCGGTCCTGATCGACTTCTGGGCCGAGTGGTGCGGCCCGTGCCGGATGGTCGGCCCGATCGTCGACGAGATCGCCGAGGAGAAGGGCGACCAGCTCAAGGTCCTGAAGCTCAACGTGGACGAGAACCCGGCCACGGCGCGCCAGTACGGGATCATGTCCATCCCGACGCTGCTGGTCTTCAAGGGCGGCGAGCCCGCCAAGCGCATCGTCGGTGCCAAGGGCAAGGCCCAGCTGCTCGACGACCTCAAGGACTTCGTCAGCTGACTCCCGCCTGAGGGCGCCGAGGGGTGGAGACCGCCGCCTGGTACGAGGTCGTGGGCTACGTCGGCTCCGGCCTCGTCGTCGTGAGCCTGATGATGCGCTCGGTGCTCCGGCTCCGGGTCATCAACCTCCTCGGTGCCCTGATCTTCACGATCTACGGCGTGCTCATCGACGCCTGGCCCGTCGTGGGCCTCAACGTCGCGATCGTCGTGATCGACGCCTGGCACCTCCGCGGGATGCTGCCGCGGCGGCCGGAGCACTTCGACGTGGTCCAGGTGCCACCGGGCTCGCCGTTCCTCGCGCGCTTCCTCCACTACCACCGGGACGAGATCCAGCGCTTCGTGCCGTCGTGGCGCCACGTCCGCGACGACCACCGGGTCTTCCTCGTCCTGCGCAACGCCGTCCCCGCCGGCGTGGTCGTCCTGCGCCAGATGGGTACCGCCGCCGTGCACGTCGAGCTCGACTACGTCGTGCCCGAGCAGCGCGACTTCCGCCTCGGCTCGTGGGTCTACGAGCACAGCGGGATCTTCCGCGCCCACGGCTGGATGCGGGTCACGGCCGACCCCGGCAACGCCACGCACCGGCACTACCTCGAGCGCATGGGCTTCGAGCCCGCCGGTCGGGAGATGCTGATGGAGTTGCGCTAGCCCGACGTCAGCGCGGGATCTGGCCCACGATCTCCTGGCACGTCTGGCACACCGGGTAGCGCTCGGGGTCACGGCTCGGGACCCAGCGCTTGCCGCACAGCGCCGTCACGGGGGTCCCCTCGACCAGCGCCCGCGTCAGCTCGTGCTTGGGCACGTAGTGCGAGAAGCGGTCGTGGTCGCCCTCGTCGGTGGTCCGACGGTCGAGGTCGGGCCGCAGCGCGGTGTCGCTCACGCGTCGCTCGCAGGGTCGGGGGGTGGGCCCGAGAGCGTACGGCCTCGATCAGCCGCCCGGGTCGGGTCCGCGTGGCCCGTCTGTGTGGTCGATCCGTCCCGGCATGCTGGGACACATCCGCCACGGAGATCGGGCCTACCCTCGGACGCCGTCCCCACCGGAGGAAGCCCGTGCACTTCCGTCCCTCCCATCCGCTCCGCGTCACCCTGGTCGCGGTCCCGCTCGCACTGCTGGCGGCGTGCGCCAACTCCGGTGAGGACCAGACCATCCAGCCCTCGCCGACCCCGACCCCCACGGGGACGGCCACCGAGCCGCCGGCCTCCGGGACCGCCGGCGAGTGCTCCGCCGGCGAGCTCGCGGTGACGGCCGTGCAACCCGAGGGCCTGACCGAGGCCGCGGCCGAGACGTGGAACGACATCCGCAGCGCGGCGCTGGCGTGCGACTACGAGCGGCTCGCGACCATCGCCGGCGAGGACTTCACGTACTCGTTCGGGGGTGGCGACGACCCTGCGACGTTCTGGCGCCGGGCCGAGGAGGACGGCGGCGAAGAGGCCCTGGCGACCCTCGTGCAGATCCTCGGGCTCCCGTCGGGCGAGGACCACGAGGGCAACACGGTGTGGCCGCGCGTGCACGTCGAGCCGGAGGACGACACGGCGTGGGAGGAGCTCGCCGGCGTCTACGACCCCGAGCTGATCGCGTCGTGGCGCGACGTCGGTGGCTACCTCGGCTACCGCACCGCGATCACCCCCGACGGCGGGTGGCTCTACTTCGTCGCCGGCGACTGACCCGTCAGGTCCGCGGGACCGGCAGCTGCAGGTCCGCCAGGCGGCTCCCGACGCGCATCACGACGGTGACCACGACGCCCGCCACGATCGCGAGGCCGGGGTCGGTGGCGTGCGTGACGAACACCACGACCGCACCGACGGCGGCGGCCGAGGCGTACAGGTCGCCCGAGCGGTAGAGGATGCCGGGGACGTCGCCCGAGAGCAGGTCGCGGATCACGCCACCGCCGACCCCGGAGACGACGCCGGCGAACACGGTGCCCCAGAACCCGAAGCCGACCTCCAGGCCCCGCTCGGCACCGAGGGCGGCGAAGATCGCGAGGCTGACGGTGTCGAAGGCGTAGAGCGCCCGGCCCTCCGGGATCCACCGGTGGCTGAAGAACACCACGACGCCGGCGACGAAGATCGCCCACAGCAGCGGTTCGTTCAGGAGCGCCGGCGGCGGGATCGTGCCGCTGACGAGGTCTCGCACCGACCCTCCACCGACGGCGGTCACCCCGGCGAGGACCAGCACGCCGACGAGGTCGAAGCGCTTGGCGACGCCCTGCAGGGCACCGGAGACGGCGAACGTCACGGTGCCGGCGTACACCAGCGCGTCGAGCAGGGTCATGGCGCGAGTATCCCCGCTCACCCCCTCTCCGGACGCGGAGGCGGGTTCCGCGGGGCCACGCTCCAACGTCCAGCCCTGGCCTCCCGGGCCGGCGGCCTACAGTCGCTCCCCATGCAGCTCATCAGCGTCGGCGCCGTGGGGCCCGAGGTCCTCGACATCCAGCGACGGCTGGAGGACCTCGGCTACCCCTCCGGCGACGATCCCGGGGTCTTCGGCAACGGCACGCACGAGGCCGTACGGGTCTTCCAGCAGCGCCGTGGCCTCACCGCCGACGGGATGGTGGGCGAGGACACGTGGCGGTCGCTCGTCGAGGCCGGCTACGAGCTCGGCGACCGGATGCTCTACCTGACGCGACCGATGCTGCGCGGCGACGACGTCCGGGACCTGCAGCGCCGGCTCAACCGGCTGGGGTTCGACACCGGGCACGCCGACGGGGTCTTCGGCACGTCGACGTTCGAGGCGCTGCGCGAGTTCCAGCTGAACATGGGTATCCAGGTCGACGGCATCGCCGGTCCGTCGACCATCGACGCGCTCAAGCGGCTCCACCGTCAGCACCAGGAGGCGCCGGCGTTCGCGGTGAAGGAGCGCGAGGCGCTGCGCTTCCAGAAGCGGCTGTCGATCGCCGGCGCGCGGGTCATGGTCGATCCCGGTCACTCCGTCGAGTACCCCGGACTCGTCGCGGACGACGGCACCGCGGAGCACGAGATCACCTGGGACATCGGCAACCGCGTGGCCGGCCGGCTCGCGGCCCTCGGCGCGCGCGTGATCATGTCGCGTGGGCCGCTGACCGCCCCGAGCTCGTCCGACCGGGCCGCCCTGGCCAACGCCGAGGAGGTCGAGGCGATCCTGTCGGTGCACCTCAACGGCCTGACCTCGCCCGCCGCGCACGGCGCCGCCGCGTACTACTACGGCCAGGACACCTACGTGTCCGAGCGGGGCCGACGCCTGGCGCAGCTCGCCGTCGACAACATCGTGGCCCGGACGGGCACACCCAACTGCCGCACCCACCCCTCCACGTCGACGCTGCTGCGGGAGTCGCGCGCCCCGGCCGTGATCGTCGAGCCCGGCTTCCTCACCCACCCCGACGAGGGCCGGCTGCTGCGGGACCCCGACCACCAGGGCCTCATCGCCCAGGCGCTCACGGACGCCCTGGTGACCTTCGTCGTCGGCATGGCACCCACCGGCGAGGCCACGCCGGCCGGCGAGGCGATCGCGCAGGCGGCGGACGTCTCGGCCTGAGCGGCTCTCTGCGCGCCGGCGGACCGGATACTGACGGCGGCGCGACCTTCGAGGCAGCTCGTGCGTCCCTACCCCGACCGCATGTCCCGCGCCGTGACGAGGACGACGTGACCAGCTGGAGGAGCCGCCGGGAGCCGCCGAGCGAGCTCGACGCGTTCACCGCCCTCCACCACGGGCGGCTCGTCGGCACGCTGTGGCTGTACTGCGGCGACCGCGACCTCGCGGAGGAGCTCGCCCAGGAGACGCTCGTCCGGGTCTGCCGCGACTGGGAGCAGGTGAGCCGCATGGCCGCCCCCGGCGCGTGGGCGCACCGGGTCGCCATCAACCTCGCCAACAGCCACTTCCGCCGGCGCGGCGCGGCCCGCCGGGCGTTCGCGAAGGTCCAGGCCGACGCCCTCGACGCCCACCTCGACCCCGACACGGCGGCGGGCGTCGCCGTCCGCCGGGCCATCGCGCGTCTGAACCCCAAGCAGCGCAGCGTCGTGGTGCTCCGCTACTACGCCGACCTGCCCCTCCAGGACATCGCGGACTCGCTCGGTCTGTCGCTGTCGGCGGTGAAGTCGCTCCACCACCGCGCCACGAAGGCCCTCCAGTCCGCACTCGGCGAGCACACCCCGGGGCCGGGGATCGACGAGGAGAACCTCCATGTCCACTGACCTCCGGACCCGCATGGACCTCGCGGTCGGGCCGATCGAGCCGCGCCCCGTCGACACCGGGGCGCTGTGGCAGCGCGGCCGACGCCAGCGGCGGGCCAAGCAGGCGACGCCGGTGATCGCCGTCCTCGCGATCGTCGGCCTCGGCCTCGGAGCCGTCGTCGTGGCCGCGGACAGCCCCCGCGACACCGGTCCCGTGGCCCCGATCGAGGACGGCCGCGACGCGGGGGTGACCGGCTGGACGCCCGTCCCCGAGGGTGGCGTGGTCACCGCGGAGGACGTGACCGTCGCGGCCGAGGACGACGTCGAGGTCGTCGCCGTCCTGCCGGGACACCCCCAGGCGACGTTCGCGGGCTTCGACGTCCGCGAGGACGGTGCCGTCCTCACCGTGTTCCACGACCGCGACCGCGGCGGGCTGATGGTCCGCTACCCGCAGGACCAGGGCTGGACGCGCCTGGGCATGCCGGCCGCGTTCCTCGAGGACGACGCCGGCTGGGCCATCCACACCCTGCAGTGGGGTCCGGACGGCCGCATCTACGTCACGGGCATGGCCCCGAACGCGGACGCGCGCGGCGCGGGGCTGACCCAGGTCGCGGTGCTCGAGGACGACGGCACGGTCGTCGGCGTCCGGGAGAACGACGGCGGCCAGACCCGTGCGTTCCTGTTCGCCGAGGGGCACGCGTGGCAGCAGCAGCGGTCCGACCCCGGGGTGGAGCGATGGCAACCGGTCGCCGAGATCGACGGCGCGGTCCTGCAGATGCCGGACCAGCGGGACGGCGAGTGGGAGGACGCCGTCGCACCGGACGGCATGTCCCTGACCTACACGTGGGACGGCGAGGCGCCTGCCCGCTTCGAGGGTCGCATCGGGGACCGTGACGTCCGCTGGGCCACGACCGGGGGCCAGGGGATCGGCGTGTGGGACCACGCGCCGGCGGGTCACCGCATCGGGGTGACCGTGCCGGTCCGGCCGGCCGGCGGGCCGCTGGCGTGGTTGTCGGACGAAACCGAGCCCGACGGGGTGGTCGTGCACGTGCTCGGACGCGACGGGGGTATCGCCGCGGTGCACCTCCCGGGGGACGCGCTGCACGACCCGTGGGGCCTCGTCAACGGCGCGGAGGCCGTCGTGGCTCGGGACGGCCGGCTCCACTGGGTGACGCTCACCCCGGACGGCCCCATGCTGATGCGCTACCGCCACCCGCTGCCGTAGGTCACCGTCGCTCGGGGGAGCTGCGCTGGGGGCTCGGCAGGCCCTCCGGCGCCGGCGTCGGGCTGGGCACCGGGACCGGCACGCGCCGCGGGATCGCGGCCCGGATGTCGTCGAGCGCGTGCTCGAGCGTGTCCGCCCACCGGGCGGTGCGCTTCATCTCGAGGCGCAGCAGCGGGTAGCGCGGGTGCTCGCGGTGGACCTCGAAGCCCTCGTGGACGAGCCACATCGCCGGCAGGACGCAGTCCTGCTCGCGGTACCGGCGGTCCCCGTAGACCTCGACCGCGGCGAGGTCGAGCCGGATCGCCTCCTTCAGCGCCGCCTGGATCAGCAGGCGGCCGATGCCGTGCTCGCGGTGGGTCGCGTCGACCCACAGCGTGGCCAGGAGGAGCGCGTCCTCCGAGGCCGCCGGCGCGGGCGTCTTCCTCGGCGCCAGACGGCCCGGCGGCGCGAACAGCGCGTAGCCGACGAGCTCGTCGTCGATGCGCACGACCCGGCCCGGCGGCTGCTCCTCGAGCACCTGCGAGGACCACCACGCCTGCTTCTGCATGGCCGGGTCGCCGGCGAGCTCGTCGGAGCGCAGCGTCCCGCGGGGATCGGGGCGCGGTCGGCCCAGCTCCCAGAACAGGCACACCTGGCAGGCGTCCGGGAGGTCCTCCACGTCCCCCCCGGTGACCGGGGTGACCCGCCGGCTGCCCACGGTCAGTCGACCGGGAACGGGAGCGGGCGGTCGAGGTCGCGGCTGCGGCGCGGACCCTCGTCGCGCGGCAGCACGAGCGCGGCCGCCAGCCCGGCCGCAGCGCCGATGGCCACCCCGATGAGCGCCCGCCGCCACCCGCCCGCCGCGATGCGGCGCGCCTCGTGCTCGAACTGCTCGACCTCGGCCTCGAGGACGGGCTTGTCGCTCATGAGGGGCTCCGTCAGGGTCGTGTGGCACCACCGCTACGCTCGTGATGCTACCTGCGGGGCCCTCCGCGCCCTCGGGGTCGCGTCCTTCGACCTGGCACCTCCTCCGGAGCGTCCGTGCGCCTCGACACCGACCCGTACCTCGAGCGGTACGCGAGCCGCGTCCGGGGGATGCGGGCGTCCGAGATCCGGGCGCTGTTCTCGGTCGTGTCACGTCCCGAGGTCGTGTCGTTCGCCGGCGGGATGCCGTACACGGCGGCGCTCGACTTCTCGGCCGTCGAGGACGTCGTCACGCGGGTGATCCGCGAGTCGGGGGCCGTCGCCTTCCAGTACGGCGGCGGGCAGGGGCGGCCCGAGCTGCGCGAGCAGCTCGTGGAGGTGATGCGCCACGAGGGCGTGCCGGCACACGTCGACGACCTCGTGGTCACCGTCGGGGGCCAGCAGGGCCTCGAGCTCGTCGCCAAGTGCTTCATCGACCCCGGCGACGTCGTGCTCGCCGAGGGCCCGACCTACGTCGGCGCCCTCGGTGCGCTGTCGAGCCACCAGGCCGACGTCCGCCACGTGCCGATGGACGCCGACGGCATGCGGGTGGACCTGCTCGAGGAGGCCATCGGCCGGGTCCACGCGGAGGGGCGCCGCGTCGAGCTCGTCTACACCATCCCGAACCACCAGAACCCGGCCGGCGTGAGCCTGTCCGTCGAGCGCCGCCACCGACTCGCCGAGCTCGCGGAGGAGCACGACCTGCTCGTCCTCGAGGACAACCCCTACGGGCTGCTCGACTTCGAGGGACGCACCTACCCCTCGATCCGCTCGCTCGTCCCCGACCGGGTGATCTACGTCGGGACGGTGTCGAAGACCTTCGCGCCCGGCGCCCGCACCGGCTGGGTGGCCGCGCCGACGGCCGTCCGCGACAAGCTCGTGCTGCTGCGCGAGGCGGCCGACCTGTGCCCCCCGAACCTGACCCAGATGATCGTCGAGACGTGGTTCGCCACCCAGCCGTGGCAGGACCAGGTCAAGCGCTTCGTCGAGGTCTACCGCGAGCGCGCCGAGACGATGCTCGCGGCCCTCGCCGAGGAGATGCCGGACGGCGTCACCTGGACCGTGCCCGCCGGCGGCTTCTACGTGTGGGTGACCGTGCCACGCGGCGTCGACACCTCCGACCTCCTCGCGAAGGCCATCAACGCCCGGGTCGCCTACGTGCCGGGACGGGGCTTCTACGGCGACGGCTCCGGAGGCGACCAGCTCCGGCTGTGCTACTCGTTCCCCGATCCCGCGCGCATCCGCGAAGGGGTGACCCGCCTCGGCGAGCTGCTCACGCGCGAGCTCGAGCTCGTCCGCGCCGTGTACGGCGACCGTCCCCCCGACGCGGCCGACGACCGGCGCAGCGGCTCGGGCGTCGCGAGCCAGGGCGGCTGAGCCTGCCGCGTCCCGTCCACACCCAGCAGAGGACCCCATGAAGAGCTCCGTCGCCGTCCTGTCCGGCGGCATCTCCTTCGAGCGCGAGGTGTCGCTCCGCTCCGGGAGCCGCGTCGCCGACGCGCTCGCCGACCACGGCCACCAGGTGACCCGGCTCGACGTCGATGCCGAGCTCGTCCGCACGCTCGCCGGCGGCGGCTTCGACGTGGCGTTCCTCGCGCTGCACGGCTCCGCCGGCGAGGACGGCACCATCCAGTCGATCCTCGAGGTCCTCGAGCTGCCCTACACGGGCCCCGACGTGCTCGCCTCCTCCCTCGCGTGGAACAAGCCCATCGCCCAGGGCCTCTACCGCCGCGCCGGCCTCGCCGTCCCTCCGGCGGTCACCCTGTCGCAGCAGGCGTTCCGCGAGATGGGGGCTGCCGCGGCGCTGCAGCGCATCGCCGACGAGCTCGGCACGCCCGTGGTCGTCAAGCCCGCCGCCGGGGGGTCGAGCCTCGGGCTGTCGTTCGTCCCCGACGCCGCGTCGCTGCCCCAGGCGATCGTCGGCGCGTTCAGCTACGCCGACGCCGTGCTGATCGAGCGCGTCATCACGGGCACGGAGGTCGCCGTCACCGTGCTGGACGGCGAGGCCCTGCCGGCCGTCGAGATCTCCCCCAAGGATGGCGCCTACGACTTCGCGGCCCGCTACACCGCCGGGGCGACCGAGTTCCACGCCCCCGCGCGGCTCGACGAGGACGTCCTCGCGCGCTGCGCCGACGCGGCGACGACGGCGTTCGCGGCCATCGGCAGCCGCCACATCTCCCGCGCCGATCTCATCGTCGACGCCGCCGGCACCCCCTGGGTGCTCGAGCTCGACACCTGTCCCGGGCTCACCGAGACCTCG
>JAHWJY010000048.1 GCA_019348135.1 Actinomycetota bacterium | reverse complement strand
ACCACCACCCGGTGATCGACCGGCAGCACTGGCGCGGCCGCATCGTCGCCGGACAGGTCGTCTGGCGCAGACCCGACGGACGACCGTGCAGGTCCACCGACCCCCCCTAGGCTCGGGCCCCTTGGGAACGCCGACGGACCCGGAGGCCACGTGTTCGAGCTCGCGACCGCAGCGGTGGAGGCCGCCCTCGCCGCCGGCGCCACCTACGCCGACGCGCGGGTGGTGGTCCGCCGCAACGAGGCCCTCGCCGCCCGCGACGGCGAGCTCGAGTCGACCCTGCGGACCGAGGAGGCGGGGGTCGGGGTGCGTGCGCTGGTGGGCTCGTCGTGGGGCTTCCACGCGACCGGCGAGCTGACCGACGCCGCCGCGCGCGCCGCGGGACGGCAGGCCAGCGCGACGGCCAGGGCCTCCGGACGGGTCGCCGGCGCGCAGCTCCACCTCGCCGACGTCCCCGTCGCCGTCGACCACTACGAGACCCCGCACCAGGAGGACCCGTTCGCCGTCCCCCTGAGCGAGAAGGTCGAGCTGCTCACCGGCGTCACCGCCACCATGATCGCCGTCGACGGCGTGAGCGCGGCACGGGCGCACATCCGCGCCTGGGACACGGAGAAGTGGTTCGTCTCGTCGCAGGGACACCGCATCTCGCAGCACCTGCTCGAGATCGGCGGCGGCATCGAGGCGACCGCCGTCGGCGAGCAGGAGTCACAGCGGCGGTCCTACCCCCAGTCGTTCGGCGAGTACCGCACCGGCGGGTTCGAGGTGATCCGCTCGTTCGACCTGCCCGGCCACGCCGGCCGGATCGCCGAGGAGGCCGTGGCGCTGCTGTCGGCGCCGGAGTGTCCGCAGGGTGAGATGGACCTCGTGCTCGAGGGCAGCCAGCTCGCCCTGCAGATCCACGAGTCGGTCGGCCACGCCACCGAGCTCGACCGCATCCTCGGCTGGGAGGCGGCGTTCGCCGGCACGTCGTTCCTCGACCTGTCACAGCTCGGCGACCTCGCCTACGGCTCGCCCCTGATGAACATCACGGCGGACGCGACCATCCCCGGCGCGCTGTCCACCTTCGGCTACGACGACGAGGGCACACCGGCGCAGGCGGTGGACCTCGTCCGCGAGGGGCGCTGGGTCGGCGTGCTGTCGGGACGCGACAGCGCCTCGCTGGCCGGGCTGCCACCCGGCGGCATGGTCCGCGCCGACGGGTTCAACCGCATCCCGATGGTGCGCATGACCAACGTGGGCCTCGTGCCGGGCGAGGACAGCCTCGCCGGCATGATCGCCGCGACCGAGCGCGGGGTGTTCATGGCCACCAACCGCTCCTGGTCCATCGACGACCGGCGGCTGAACTTCCAGTTCGGCTGCGAGATCGGCTGGGAGATCGTGGACGGCGAGCTCGGCCGGATGGTCCGCAACCCCACCTACACCGGGATCACGCCGCGGTTCTGGGGGAGCCTCGACATGCTGGCGGGGCCGGACGAGTTCGTCCCGTGGGGCACACCGAACTGCGGGAAGGGACAGCCGCTGCAGATCGGCCACACCGGCCATCCCGCCGGCCCGGCGCGGTTCCGCGGCGTGCGGGTGGGGGTGCGCGGATGAGCGGGGCCGAGGAGCGCTCGCCCCAGGAGCTCGCCGACGCGGTCGTGGAGGCCGTCGGCGACCGCGCCGAGGCCCAGGTCACGGTCGCGCGCACGCGCCACGGGCTGACCCGGTTCGCCAACTCCTTCATCCACCAGCACGTCGGCGAGGACACGACGAGCGTGTGGCTGACGCTCGCGATCGACGGTCGCGTGGTCTCGGCCAGCACCGCGGACGTCGGGCGCGAGGCGCTGGAGCGGCTCGTCGAGACCACGGTCGCCGCGGCCCGGCTGGGGCCGGTCGATCCGGGCTGGCCCGGCCTCGCGCCGCCCCAGGAGCCGGTCGTGACCGACCGCGTCGACGAGCCGACCCTCACCGCGTCGCCGGAGGAGCGCGTCGCCGAGGTGGCCGCCTTCGTCGACGCCGCGTCCGACCTCCGCGCCGCCGGCTACGTCGACTCCGCGGGCAGCTGGTCGGCGTTCGCGAACAGCGCCGGTCAGCGCCTCGCCGGCTGCAGCACGTCGGCGAGCCTCGACGGCATCCACCAGACCCCGACGTCCGCCGGCAGCGCCCACCAGACGAGCCGCCGCCTGGCGGACCTCGACGGCGCGGCGGCCGGAGCGCTCGCCGGCGACATCGCCCGCCGGGCGCGCGAGGCCACGGACGTCGATCCGGGCGACTACGAGGTCGTGCTCGGCCCCGACGCGGTCGCCACCCTGGCCGGCTTCGTGGGCTTCTACGGCTTCAACGCGCAGGCGTGGCTCGACGGCCAGTCCTTCGTCCGCCTCGACGAGCCCCAGCTCGACCCCGCGCTCACGCTCCTCGACGATCCCACGGATCCCGCGACGGTCGGCGCCCCGTTCGACGCCGAGGGCACCCCGCGGCAGCGGACCGTCCTCGTCGGCGCCGGCACCTCGGTGGCCCTGCTGCACGACCGGCGCACCGCGGCGGCCGTCGGCGACGGGGCGCGCTCCACGGGCAACGCCGTGCCGGGCGGCGCCGGCGTCGGCGCGTTCCCGGCGGACCTCGTCGTCGAGGGCGGCGCGACCCCGGCGGACGAGCTCGTCGCCGGCATCGAGCGTGGCCTGTGGGTGAACCAGTTCCACTACTGCCGTGTGCTCGACCCGCGCAACCTCGTCGTCACGGGGCTCACGCGGAACGGGACGTTCCTGATCGAGGACGGCCGCATCGCCGGCGCCGTCGGCAACCTCCGGTTCACGCAGTCCTTCGTGGGGGCGCTGGCTCCCGGGCGGGTCCGCGGCGTGGGCGACGACGTCCGGTACGGCCGGGCCGAGTCGGGCATCGGGACCGTGCGCGCGCCCTCCCTGCGCCTGGCGGGCTGGCGCTTCACCGGCGGCGCCCGCGGCTGACGGGTCGTACGCTCGGCCGACACCGGAGAGCGCGGAGGCGACGTGGCGGGTGAGGGACCGGACGCGATCGGACGGGTCGCCCTCGTCTGGGAC
Source organism: Actinomycetota bacterium (assembly GCA_019348135.1). GTDB lineage: Bacteria > Actinomycetota > Nitriliruptoria > Nitriliruptorales > Nitriliruptoraceae > JAHWJY01. Next base: position 13,098 of record JAHWJY010000048.1, on the reverse strand, counting down.
GACGCCCTCGCGAGCTACAGCTTCGGGGAGGGCCACCCGCTGGCGCCCGTCCGGGTCGAGCTCACGGTCGAGCTGATCCGCCAGGTCCACCTCGTCGACGGCACCCGGGTCGTCGAGGTCCGCCCGGGGGAGTACGACGAGGACGAGCTCTTGCGCCTGCACCGGCCGGGCTTCGTCGAGGCCGTGCGGCGCGTCAGCGCCGACCCGACGATCCGGGCCGACTGGGCCCACGGGCTCGGGCCGGGCGACAACCCCGTCTTCCCCGGCATGCACGACGCCTCCCGGCTGGTGTGCGCTGCGTCCAAGGAGGCCGCGCGGCAGGTGTGGGAGGGCCTCGCGGACCACGCCTTCAACCCGGCCGGCGGGCTCCACCACGCCATGCCGGACCGCGCCGCCGGCTTCTGCGTCTACAACGACCCGGCCGTGGCGATCGACTGGCTGCTCGAGCACGGGGCCGAGCGGGTCTGCTACGTCGACGTGGACGTGCACCACGGCGACGGCGTGGAGGAGATGTTCGCCGACGACCCGCGCGTGCTCACGATCTCGCTGCACGAGTCCGGGCGGTTCCTGTTCCCCGGCACGGGGGCGAGCGAGGACATCGGTGGCTCGGGCGCGCCGGGGTCGGCGGCCAACCTGCCGTTCTGGCCCGGGACCGACGGCCGGGTGTGGCTCGACAGCTTCGACGCCGTGGTCGACCCCCTCATCCGCGGGTTCGCCCCCGACGTCCTCGTGACCCAGCTCGGCGCCGACACCCACGCGACCGACCCCCTGGCCCACCTCGCCCTGACGGTCGACGACTTCGGCGACATCGTCGCGCGCCTGCACCGGCTGTCGCACGAGGTCTGCGACGGCCGCTGGGTGGCGATGGGGGGCGGCGGCTACCAGCTCGTCCATGTCGTCCCCCGGTCCTGGACCATCGCGTTCGCGGAGATGACGGGCGGCAAGCTCCCGATCGAGACCCCCATGGCGTGGCGCGAGCTCGCGACCCGGCGCACCGGCGAGGTCGCCCCGCGGTCCTTCACCGACGACCCGGTGCAGGTGGGCGACGAGACCCGTGCGCGCGCCCGCCGTGAGGCCGACGAGGCGCTCGGGGCGCTCCGGCGTCTCGTGCTGCCCCGGCACGGTGTGCCCGTCTGACCGATCACCGCCGAGGGGGTCGCGCCGTCCCCTCCCCGGATACGATCGGCCCATGACCGAGACCCTCCTCACCGCCGCCGAGGTCGCCGAGCAGCTGCGCGTGTCGACCATGACGATCTACCGGCTCATCCGCAGCGGCGAGCTCCCCGCGGTCCGGGTCGGACGCAACTACCGCGTCCGCGCCGGCGACCTCGACGCGTACCTCGACGGCCAGGTCGTCGACCCCGCCTCCGTCGACCTGCGGGGCGTCTCGGACATCTGACGGGTGCGGCCGACCACGCCCTCCGGTGGGTCTGGTTCACTTGGCCGTCACGCGGTCCGGACGACGAGGGGAGAGGTACGTGGCGGAGGCCATCGGCCGACGCGTCCTCATCACCGGCATCGCGAACGAGCTGGCCGGGATGCTCGCGCGGCGTCTCGAGGAGCGTGACGACGTCGAGTACGTCGTCGGCGTCGACGTCCGGGAGCCCCACCACGACCTGACCCGGACCGAGTTCGTCCGCGCCGACATCCGCAACCCGCTGGTCACCAAGGTGATCACGGCCGCCGCGGTGGACACGATCGTGCACATGAGCACCGTGTCGGCGCCGGACTCCGCGGGCGGGCGCGCGCGCATGAAGGAACAGAACGTCATCGGCGCGATGCAGCTGTTCGCGGCCGCGCAGAAGTCCGACACCGTCCGGCGGCTGGTGCTGAAGTCGACCACCGCGGTCTACGGCTCCGACTACTCCGACCCGGCGCTGTTCCGCGAGGAGGACACGCCGCGGGTGCCGCCGACGTCGGGGTTCGCGAAGGACGCCACCGAGATCGAGGGCTACGCGCGGGCGTTCGGCCGCCGGCGCGGCGACGTCGACCTCACGATCCTCCGCTTCGCCAACTTCCTCGGCGGGCGCATGGAGTCCGCGATGGGGGCCTTCTTCGCCCTGCCGGTGGTCCCGAGCGTGCTGGGCTACGACCCTCGCCTGCAGTTCTGCCACGAGGAGGACGCCGTCGACGTCCTCGGTCGCGTCGTGCTCGGGTCCCACCCCGGCATCTACAACGTCGCGGGCCCGGGCATCCTCTACCTGTCGCAGTGCGTGCGGATCGCCGGACGGGTGCCGGCCCCCATACCGCTGCCGCTCGTCTCGGCGGTGGCCGCGCTCGTCAAGCGCAGCCGCCGCGTGGACTTCTCGCCGGAGCAGCTGCGGTTCCTCCAGTTCGGTCGGGTCGGCGACATCCAGCGCCTGCGCGAGGACCTCGACTTCGAGCCGCGGTACTCCGCCCGGGCGGCGTTCGAGGACTTCATCGCGCGCCGGCGCATCTCCGGCATCGTCGACCGCGACGAGGTCGTGCGCTGGGAGCGTGAGCTCTACGACTTCATCCAGCGCAAGGGCCAGGAGCGCTTCATCGCGGCCCGGCGGTCGACGTGAGGGGGACGTGATGGCCAGCACCGACGCGCGCGTGATCTCCATGGACGAGCAGCGCGCCGCCCGTGCCGCCCAGGGAGGACGCCCGCGGTGCGCCGCGACGACGTCCGAGGGTCGACCGTGCCGGAACTACGCCGTGGCGGACGGGTACTGCCGGATCCACGCCGACGAGGTCGCGGACCCCGAGGAGGCGCCCCCGGCCCGCCCCCCCGCCCGTCCCTCCGGCGGCATCGACCTGTTCGAGGGTCTGCGCGACGTGCTCGGTGACGACTGGCTCGACCTCGTCAAGGACGTCGCCGCATTCGCCCGGCGGCGTCTCACCGGGGACTACGAGGTCGACGAGTTCGGCTTCGACGCCGACTTCACGACCAACGTGATGATGCCGCTGCTGCGGCCGCTGCACCGCTACTACTGGCGCGTCTCCAACAGCGGCACGGAGCACCTCCCGACGGGCGGCGGGCTGGTGGTGGCGAACCACGCCGGCACGCTGCCGGCCGACGCCGTGATGACCCGTCTGGACATCTTCGAGGCCACCGGGCGGCACGCGCGGGAGCTCGGGGCGGACCTCGTCTTCCGGTCGCCGTTCATCGGCCACCTGGGGCGCAAGACGGGCGCCACGCTCGCGGCCGGTGACGACGCCGACCGTCTGCTGGAGGCCGGCGAGCTCGTCGCCGTGTGGCCCGAGGGGTTCAAGGGCGTCGGCAAGCACTGGCGCGACCGCTACAAGCTGCAGCGGTTCGGACGTGGGGGGTTCGTCGCGACGGCCCTGCGTGCGCAGGTCCCGATCGTGCCCACGGCGATCGTCGGCAGCGAGGAGATCTACCCGCTCGTCTACGACGTGCGGGTGCTGGCGCGCCTCCTCGGCTTCCCCTACTTCCCGATCGTGGCGCAGATGTTCGCGGCACCGGTGCTCGGGCCCCTGTCGCTGCTGCCGCTGCCGACCAAGTGGCACATCGAGTACGGCGAGCCGATCGACACCACCGAGTACGGGCCCGAGGCCGCGGACGACCCGATGGCGGTCTTCGACCTCACCGACCGTGTCCGGGACACGATCCAGCAGATGCTGTACCGCAACCTCATGGGGCGGCGGTCGGTCTTCTTCTGACGCTCGCGCCGGTTCGGGGGCCCGAGACGGGCGGCACGCGCACGAAGGTGGGCGACGCCGTGCGCCCACCGCCCTTCTTCATACAGTTTGATAGGCCACTATAACTAGACATAAAGAACCAGCCGAAGAGGGACCATAGGTCCCATCGCGGGACCGCACCTGCCGGAGGTCCCCGATGCGCCGCTCCCCCCTCACCCGCCTCCTCGTCGCCCCCCTGCTGGTGGGCGCCCTGCTCCTCGGTGCCGGACCGGCCGCCGCCGCGGCACCCCTGCGGCCCACCACGGTGGCGCCCTCGGGGTTGCCGACCACCTGGCCCGGCGTCCTGGAGCTCGAGCTCGGGGATCCGGCGGCCCGACGGCTCGTGACGGCGACGCCCGGGGTGCTCGCGGCGGCGCCGGCGTTCCCGGGTACCTCGGACGCGGCACTGGACCGATGGCTGTCGCTGGAGGTGACGCCGGGCACCGAGGCGCAGGTGGCGGCGACGCTGCGGACCGTCCCGGGGGTCGTGTCCGTCGCGGCCGTCCCGGTGCGGGTGCCGGCCTACGAGCCGAACGACCCCCAGCGGCCGCAGCAGTGGCACCTGGACCGCATCGGTGCGGGATCGGGGTGGGCCGTGTCCCGGGGCGACCGACGGGTGCGGCTGGGCATCATCGACACCCGCTTCGACGCCGGTCACCCCGAGCTCGCCGGCGTGCTGTTCCGGCGCGACGGCCGCGCAGGCGTCGACACCGTCGACACCGGGTGCCGTGCCGGCCTCCCCTACAGCGAGCACGGCACCTTCGTCGCGGGGATCGCGGCGGCGGGCACGGACAACCGCACGGGCGTGAGCTCGGTGGGGTTCTCGATGGGGATCGTCGCCGTCGCGGCGGGGGTCGAGCTGTCCGGGTCGTGTCTCATCTCCCCGCGCTGGAGCCGCTCGCTGGTCGAGCTCGCGGACGCCGGGGTCCGGGTCGTGAACCTGTCGTTCGCGAGCCAGGGGAGCTCGGGGTCCGAGGCCGCCGCGGTCCGCTACGCCACCTCCCAGGGCACGCTCGTGGTCGCCGCCGCGGGCAACCACGGCAAGACCGAGCCGCACTACCCCGCCGCCTACCCGGTGGTCCTCGGGGTGGCGGCCACCGACGCCCACGACCGGCTGTGGGCCAGCTCCAACCGCGGGGACTGGGTCGACGTCGCCGCGCCGGGCGTGAAGCTCCTGACGATCTGCCCGGCCGGCTACTGCCTGGCGACGGGCACGAGCACGGCCGCGCCGGTCGTGGCCGGCATCGCGAACCTGCTCGCCACCGCCCAGCCGGGCCTCATGGGGCTGCAGCTGCGGGGGCGCGTCCTCGACGCCGCCGCGGAGATCACGGGGAGGTCGCTCGACCCGGCCATCGGGTACGGCCGCGTCCGGCTCGACCGCACGATGCGGCAGCGGTCGCTCCGGCTCTACGGCCGGGACCGCATCGCGACGTCGCGGGCGGTGGCGCAGGAGACCCACCCCGGCGGGCGCGGGCCCGCCGTCGACCGCGTCGTGCTCGTGCCGGCCGACACGCCCGGGGACCGGGGGTGGGTCGTGACCCTGCCCGCCGCCGGGCTGCTCGCCGACGGCCGGACCGCGATCGTGATGACGGCGCGTGAGCGGTTGTCCGACAGCGCCGTCGACGAGCTCGCCCGGCTGCTCGACGGACCGGGGCACGTGGTGCTCCCGGGCGGCGGCCAGCTCGGCGTCTCGCCGGCCGTGGAGCAGGAGCTCCGCCGGGCGGGTCACACGGTCGAGCGGCTCGGCACCGCCGACGTCGCCGGCACGGCCGCGGCGCTCGCCGACGAGATCGTCCGCTCGTCGGGCCGGTCGGCCGCGCTGGTGGCGAACGGGAGCACGTTCGCCGACGCCCTGTCCCTGGCCGCCGCCGCGGCGGCGCACGGCTACCCGCTGCTCTTCGTGGACGCCGACCACGTGCCGGCCGCCACCTGCGCCTGGATCCGCGACCAGGGCCGCGTGGGGACGCTCCACCTCGCCGGCGGACACGTCGCGATCTCGGCGGCCGTCGAGGAGGAGCTCCGGGACTGCACGCGGGGTCTGCTCGTGGGCAGGGACCTGACCATCACCCGCGACGCCGGTGCCAGCCGGGTGGAGACGTCGATCGCCGTCGCCCGGCGGCACTTCGGTCGGACCACGCGCGACGTGGCCGTGGCGAACGGGTTCACGTGGCCGGACGCGGTGACCGGCGGCGCGCTGGCGGCCACGGTGGGCGCGCCGGTGCTCCTGACGTCCGGTCGGGGCGCGCTCGAGGCGCCGCTCCGGCACCACCTCGCCACGGCCGGTGCCCGTCGGTCCTACATCCTCGGCGGGACGGCCGTGGTGTCGGACGCGACCCGCGCCGCGGTCGAGGCGGCCACCCGATGACGGCGGGTCAGGGCTGGGTCGGCTCCAACAGGCCACCGAGGTCGTCGAGGCTCTCGACCTCGGTGGGCTCGACCTCCGGGAGCGGCAGCGAGGTGGTCGTCTCCACCGTGCCCTGGACGAGGTCCTCGAGGACGTCGTCGACCGCGTCGCCGACGCCGTCGAGCGGACCGGGCAGCGACGGGACGACGTCGACCGGCTCGCGGGTGGGCGTCGGCTCCCGCGGCTCCTCGCCGACCGGCTCCTCGGCGGGCGCCGTCGGCGGGCTCGAGGGGACCGAGACGCCGGGCTCGCGCGGCGGCGGAGGAGGCGTGGGGGCGAGGCAGTCACAGCGGTCCGCGCCGACGCCGTCGCCCGGGGTGACCGAGCCGATGGACGAGCCCGAGGCGATCTGCTCGCAGACGGCGCAGGGCCCGATGGTCGAGGCGACCTCGACGTCGATGCGGCGCAGGACCTCGAGCGACTCCTCGGCGAACGGGCGGACCCCCGCCGGCAGGTCGTCGTAGACGTCGATCAGACCGGCGCGCTGGCGCTCCGTGAAGACGAGCAGGTCGGCGAGCAGGGCGGTGTCGGCGCCCTCGGTGACGGCCTGGATGAGCGCGCCGCTGGCGGCGAGGCTGGCCGCGTCCATCCGGGCGAGCGTGTCGACCGACTCGTCGGGGCTCAGCCGGGCGCTGCCGTCCTGGAGCTCGTCGAGGCGCTCCTCGGCGAGCGCGACGTGGACCTGGGCCTGCTCCGGGAGACCGCTCGCGAGGCTCAGGCGGACCGACTCCGTGGCGCGCTTGATGCCGTAGAGGGCATCGCCCGGCAGCGCGTGCTGGGCGGCCGCGGCGACGCCGGCGGAGCCGAGCATGCCGGCGGCGACGGCGCTGGCGAGCCCGACCCGGGCGGAGTTGCGGACCCGTGCGGTGCGGTCCCAGACCGCGTCACGGACGCGGTCGAGGCTCGAGACCTGCCCGGCCTCGATGTCCGCGACGAGCTGGTTGCGCAGCGCGGCGCGGGCCGCCGGGGTGGGGCGCTCGACGACCTCGGTGGTGCCGATCGTCGCCACGAGCGCGCCGAGACGCCGGATCGGGGCTCCCGCCTCGTCCGGGGACAGCCGACCGTCGAGGAGCTGTGCCAGCTCCTCGATCGCGTCCCGCTCGGTGCGCTTCACCCTCGTCTCGGTCCCTCTCCCCCTGGTCAACGACCGGGGGGGCTCGTGGTGACGGTCAGATCGTGGTCAGGTCAGGGCAGCGGCAGCAGCCGCAGGAGGCTCACCAGCCCGGCGAGGCCGAGCGAGGCCATGGTGCCGAGGCCCGGCACGTCGCGGACCTCGTCCTCGAGCGCCCGCAGGGCGCGGTACTGGAGCGCCTTGCACGCCCCGATGCTGCGGTTCATCACCTCGGCGGTCTCGGCCACGCTCATGTTGTGGACGAAGCGGAGCTCGATGACCTCCCGGTGCTCGTCCTTCAGTCGCTCGAGTGCCTGTCCGAGCGCGCGGGCCATGTCACGGGCGACGGCGACCCGTTCCGGGTCGTCGGGTGCCGAGTCCGAGGCGGTGTCGGCCATGACGTCGGTGCTGCGCTCGAGCCGGAAGCGGGCGGACTTGAAGTGGTCGTGCACGCGGTTGCGGGCGATCGTCATGATCCACGCGCCGAGGTCGACGCCCTGCCACTCGAACGTGGACAGGCGCCGGTACGCACGCAGGAACACGTCCCCCGTGAGGTCCTCGGCGGTCTGCCGGTGCCCGACGCGCCGGAGGATGTAGCCGAAGGTCTGGTCGACGTAGCGGTCGTAGAGCTGGGCGAACGCCTCGGCGTCACCCTCCTGGGCACGCGCGACGAGGCGCACGACCTCCTGGTCGATCTCCTCGGTGGCGAGGGCGGCCGCCACTCAGCGGCCCGCCAGCACGAGCTGGACGATGCTCGCGCCGATGATCACGGCGAGGAGCACGACCAGCGCGAGTGAGGTGGCGGAACGCACGGAGCAGGCCTGCCTTCGGGGTCGAGGAGGGGGGTCACCGGGAGCGTCTGGTCGGAGACTACGAGTCCCGTTCGGCCGCGTCAGTGGCCCGGAGGGGTGGTCTCGGCATAGCTAGAAGTGACTATCAGCGCACGGACAGCGATGCTTAATCGCGACGTTCCGGACAACGCGACCACCCACGGTGGTGCTCCCCGCACGGCGGGAGCGCGCAGCGTGCGCTCACACGTCGGCGAGCTCCCCGCCCGGCGGGCCCGCGGTGGGCTGGTCCGCGTCGTCCTCGTCCGCGACCGGCAGCGGCGGGGCGACGACGCGGTCGGGACGGCCCAGGACGTCCTCGGCGGAGGCGCCGTCGAGCAGTGCCACGCACTTCTCGCGCTCCTGGCGCAGGTAGCCGACGAGGGCGGAACGGTCGTCGAGGTAGCGACGGCAGTCGAGCTCCAGCGTGATCGAGATCTCCTCGTCCGGCAGCGCGTCCTCGGCCACCGCGTGCAGGAACCCCGCGAGCGGCAGGATCCCGTGGCCCAGGGGGGCGTGGCTGTCGCGGCCGCCGCCCCGGTTGTCGGACACGTGGAGGTGGACCGACGTGGTCTTGAGCCGCTCCCAGGCGGCGACGATGTCCACCTCGGCGACCCCGAAGTGGCTCGTGTCGAGCACGACGTGGGGGAAGGGCGTCAGGTGCTCGGGTTCGGTGTAGCGGTGGAACCGCACGGGGCGCCCCGCGACCGACACGGGGTAGAGGTTCTCGACCCCGATGCGGGTGCCGAGCTCGGCCGCCTCGGCCTCGCCCTCGTCGATGAGCCAGTTGTGGAACGACCGCTGCCACCGGAACGGCGGGTGCACGATCATGAGGTCCGAGCCGAGGTCGGCGGCCAGCTCGAGCGAGCGCCGGGCCTTCTCGACGAGGTCGGTGCCGAACACCCGCCGCGTCAGCAGCAGGAAGGGGCCGTGCACGACGGGGATCGGGGTGCCCTCCCGCGTGGTCACCTCGGTGACCCGCTGGGCGTCCTGGGTCGTCGGGTCCTGCGTCACCATCAGCTCGACGCCGTCGTAGCCGGCCTCGGCGATGACCCCGCAGGCCCAGTCGAGGGGCCGCGCGAAGAGAGGACCCGTGGAGGCGAGGAGACGGAGGGAAGGCACGGGCGGAGGGTAGCCGCACGCCCTCCGGCCTCCCCGCAGCGCAGGTGCCCGCCCCCGCGACCGGTGCTTGCTGGGGACAGCGGTTGCTAGGTTCCGCGTGCCGTGACCGGGCGCAGGCCCGGCGAGGGGAGCAGCGGGTGGCCATCGCGAGGGAGCTGCCGGACATCGCCGCGCGGCTGCGCGAGACCGCGGCCGCCGCCCCCGACCGGGTGGCGCTGCGCTGGCAGGACCGGAGCCTCACCTACGGCGAGCTCGACGCCCGGGTCGACGCGGCCGCCGGTGCCCTCCAGCACCTCGGGGTCGTGGCCGGTGACCGGGTGGCGGTCGTGCTCGGCAACGTCCCGGCGTTCGTGGAGGCCCACTTCGGGGCCCTCCGGGCCGGCGCCGCCGTCGTGCCCCTCAACACGGGCCTCACCTCCGACGAGCTCCGGCACGCGCTCGAGGACAGCGGCGCGAGGGTCGTCGTCGGCATGGCGGCCGTGGCGGACGTCCTGCTCGAGCTGCGCGACGAGCTCCCCGACCTCGAGCACGTCGTGGTCGCGGGCGGCGACGCCGGCGTCGAGATCCCGGCGCCGCGCTGGCGCGACCTCCTCGCCGAGGGCCGTCGGGCGACCGAGGGCGAGCGCCGCCCCGACGACCTCGCGGCCCTCGTGTACACGTCGGGGACGACCGGTCGCCCTCGCGGAGCGATGCTCACCCGGGCGAACCTCGCCGCCAACCAGGACCAGTCGCTGGCCGGCCGCTTCCGCATCGAGGCGACGGACACGGTCCTGCTCGTGCTCCCGCTGTTCCACATCTACGCGCTGAACGTCGGGCTCGGGACCTGCGTCCGGGTCGGCGCGACCATGGCCCTGGTCGAGCGCTTCGACCCCGTCGGCTCGCTCGACGAGATCCGGCGCCACGAGGTCACGATCGTCCTCGGGGCCCCCCCGATGTACGTCGCGTGGCTGAACGTGCCGGGCGACGGCGACCCGATGGCGACGGTCCGGCTGGCCGTCTCGGGGGCGGCGCCGCTCCCGCGCCCGGTGCTCGACCGGTTCCGGGAACGGTTCGGCATCACGATCGAGGAGGGCTACGGGCTGACCGAGGCCGCCCCCTCCGTCACCAGCAACTCGACCGCGCCCGAGCCGCGAGCCGGCACGGTCGGGATGCCCCTGCCGGGCATCGAGCTGCGGCTCGTCGACGAGGCGGGCCTGGACGTCGACACGGGGGACCCGGGGGAGGTCTGGGTGCGCGGGCGGAACGTCTTCGTGGGCTACTGGAACGACCCGGAGGCCACCGCGGCCGCCCTGACGCCCGACGGCTGGCTCCGGACGGGCGACGTCGGGGTGTGCGACGGCGACGGCTACCTCCGGCTGGTCGACCGCAAGCAGGACCTCATCATCGTCAGCGGGTTCAACGTCTACCCGGGCGAGGTCGAGCGCGTGCTCTACCAGCACGACGCCGTCGCCGAGTGCGCGGTGGTCGGCGTCGCCCACCCCTACACGGGCGAGGCGGTGAAGGCGTTCGTGGTGCCGCGGGAGGGGGCCGAGGTGAGCGAGGACGACATCGTGGCGTTCAGCCGCTCCCTGCTCGCACGCTACAAGTGTCCCGCGTCGGTCGAGGTGGTCACCGAGCTCCCGCACACGGCCACCGGCAAGGTCCGCCGGGCCGCGCTCCGCGACCGCCCCTGAGGGCGGCGTACCCTGCCCCGCGTCCCCCGCCCTCCCCGTGCGAGGTCCCGTGGCACTCCTGTCGAGCGCCGTCGCCACCGTCGTCAGCGCGCTGTTCGCGTACCGGCTCCTGCGCCGGTACGTCGACCGTCGGCGTACGCCGGCGACGCTCGCGTGGGGGATCTCGCTCACCCTGTTCTCGCTCGCCTCGCTGATGCTCCTCGTCGGGGTCGCGGTCGGCTGGTCGTCGTGGTCGTTCCGGACCTTCTACCTGCTGGGGGCGGTCCTGAACGTGCCGTGGCTCGCGCTCGGCAGCATCGCCGTCAACGCGCGTCGCCGGCCCGTCAACCTCGTCACGGGGGCCGTGGCGCTCGCCGTGGCCGCCCTGAGCGTCCGCCCGGCGCTGGGGGACGAGCCGGCCCTGTGGTGGCCGTCCGTGGCGCTCGCCGGGGCGCTGGGGGTGGCGCTCGTCACGACCCGGGGGGCCCGGCTCACGCGCCTCGCGGCCGGTGTCGTGGCGACCTTCAGCGTCGTCGCGGGCGTGCTGGTCGCGACCGCCGATCTCACCGCGCCGCTGGCGACCACGGGCCTGCCGGAGGGGCGCGAGCTGTTCCCGCTGCTGGTCCGGGGGACCGCGGTGGCCGGCAACGCGGTCGGGGCGACGCTGGTCGTCGTGTCCGCCCTGGCGAGCAGCGCCCACGTCGTGTGGCGGCGTCCGGCCGCGGACGAGGTCGAGGTCTTCCGCACGATCGGACGCGACCGCAGCTACGCCGACGCGCTGTCGCGGTGGGTGTTCTCCGGACGCCGCGGTGCCCGCGGGGTCGGCAACGTCGTCCGCGGCAACCTCCTCATCGCCGCCGGTGTCGGCATCGCCGCGGCGGGTGGGCTGCTGTCGTTCCTCGGGGACACGACGGGCCACGCCATCGCGCTCGCCGTCGGCGTGGTCGTGATGTACCTCGGCTTCGTCCGCTCGACCCGTCCCGTGGAGGACACCCGCGCGGTCCGCGCGGCCGACCGGACCGCCGTCGGCACGACCGTGCCCGGTTCCACCACCTCGCCGACCGTCTGAGAGGCACGTCATGGCGCTCACCATCGGGACGGGTCGTCGCCGGCGGCGTTCGACGGTCGACGTCTTCACGCGGGAGCCGTGCGGGCTGTGCGCCGCCGCGGAGGAGATCGTCCGTGCCGAGGCCGGGCGTGCCGCGGTCCGCTTCATCGACATCGACAGCGACGAGGAGCTCGTCAGGCGCTACCACGTGCGGGTGCCCGTGGTCGTGGTCGACGGACGCGAGGTCGCGGAGGGACGGGTGGAGCCGGGTCAGGTCCGGGCCGCCCTGCGGCGGGCGCGGAAGGGTCGCTGGGCGGACTGGCGCCGCGCGTAGGGGGGTGGGGCCCGCCGCCACGTAGCCTGCCGCGTCGGTCCGGACGTCGAAGGGGATGCGGTGCCACCGTCGGGGAGGATCCCGGAGGCCACGGTCGCGCGTCTGCCCCTGTACCTCCAGGCGCTCGTCCAGGCGTCCGAGCAGGGGACCTCGACCCTCTCCTCCGAGGCGCTGGCACAGGCGTCGGGGGTGAACTCCGCCAAGGTCCGCAAGGACCTGTCCCAGCTCGGGTCGTACGGCACGCGCGGCGTCGGGTACCGGGTGGACGAGCTCATCGGCGAGATCTCGGAGGTCCTGGGCCTGACCCGGGACCGTCCCGTGGTGATCGTGGGCATCGGCAACCTGGGGCGGGCGCTGGCGAGCTACGCCGGCTTCACCCGGCGGGGGTTCAGCCTCGCGGCCCTGATCGACGCGGATCCCTCCAAGATCGGCACCGAGGTGGGCGGACGTACCGTGGAGTCGCTCGACGACCTCGCGTCGATCGTGGCCGAGCGCCACGTCTCGATCGCCGTGCTCGCGACCCCGGCCGCCGCGGCGCAGGCCGTCGCCGACGCGCTGGTGGACGCGGGGATCAACGCGATCCTCAACTTCGCCCCCGTCCACGTCACCGTCCCGGGGCGGGTGCCGGTGCGCACCGTGGACCTGTCGACCGAGCTGCAGATCCTGTCGTTCTACGAACAGCTCCACGGGGGTCGGCTCGGCCCGACCGCCGGCTGAGGCCGGTCGCGCGTCCCCGCGCCGGCACGGTTCCTCCTGCGTACCGTTGGGGTCACCGTCCGCCGGTCGGTATCCTCGGGCGGCGACGGCCCGCCGCACGCGTCCGCGCGTCCCTCGGCCCGTCCCTCCGCCCGTCCCTCAAGACCGAAGAGAGCGACGACCCCATGTCCGTCCTCGTCGTGGGACTCAGCCACCGCAGCGCCGACCTGGCGCTGCT
>JAHWJY010000163.1 GCA_019348135.1 Actinomycetota bacterium | reverse complement strand
GCGTCTCGGCGTCGACGCCGTACGCGGCCGCGAAGAAGTCGAGGTACTCCTCGCAGGTGAGCCCGTCGTAGAGCCCGAAGAAGTCGGGCATGTAGCCCACGATGCGCCGGACATCGCGCTGCTCGGTCACGGGGTCGTGGCCGAACACCTCGACGGTCCCGCTGTCGGGGACGAGCAGCGTCACGACGGCGAGCATCGTCGTGGTCTTGCCGGCGCCGTTGGGTCCGATGAGGCCGAACACGCCCCCGGCGGGCACGTCGAGGTCGAGGTGGTCGACGGCGTGCAGGCTGCCGTAGCGCTTCACGAGGTCGCGGACGCGCACCGCGGCGGCCGCGCCGTGGCGCGTGCCCGTACGCCCGGGCTGTTCGGTGGTCAGCACGTCGCTCATGCGGCACCCCGGACGGCACCGATGCCACGGCCGGAGAAGTCGAAGGGGTGCAGCTCGCCCACGGCGCGGACGAACACCTCACCGAGCGGGCTCACGAACACGGTCGTGTCGGTCTCGTCGGCCGCGAACGCGTCGGCGACCTCCTCCCACCCGGGCACGACGTGGTTGTAGATCTGGAGCCCGACGTCCCCACCGGGGACGTTCCCGGGGAACGGCTCGGGCATCGGCATCGGCATGCCCGGCTCGAACCCGCCGCCCTGGCAGGTGCCGTCCTCGAAGCAGAACTCCCACTCGGTCTCGCCGATGTCGCACGACACCGCGTCCGGCGGGCACTCGGGGATCGCCGGCGCGACCTGCTCCACGCCCTCCATGCCCTCGACCACGCACTCCTCCACGGTGCCGACGAGGTTGCCGTCCTCGTCCCGCTCCTCGACGGTGCGGCAGACCTCCTCCATGGGTGGGGCCATGTCGCCCTCGAACATCCCCTGGAGCTGGCCGCGGTCGAGGCTCGGCACGAGCCTGCCGACGGGTCCCTCGTTCGGCAGGCGGAACCGCAGCACCGCCTCGATGCGGCCCTCGACGGCCAGCGGGCCCGGGCGCCACGCCTCGCCGAAGCCGGTGGTGAGCAGGCGCCGGTCGACCTCCCACGGGAGCGTGTCGGTGCCGGGGATGCCGGCGGTCACGCCGACCGCGACGAAGCTGCCGCGGTCGTCGGTGGGCGAGCCGTCCGCGGACGGGGCACCGAGGCCGACGTCGTCCTCGGCGGTGCCGGTGGCCCACACGACGCCGGGGTTGCCGTCGACGGTGGACCAGCGCAGGAGCGCCTCCAGCGACCGCGGGGCGCTGACCGTGCCGTCCCCCGCACGCAGGCCCGCGAAGGGGTCGTGCCAGTCCTGCTGCACCGGCAGCACGTCGCGGTCGAGCTCGAGGACGGCGGTCTCGCCGCCGGCGAGGCTGCCGTGGCGGGCGACCAGGGTCCCGGCCCGCACCCGGACGTCCTCGATCGTGCCCGTCGTGGTGTTGGTCACCGTCACGCGGGCGCCGGCGGGGATCGGGTCGAGGTCGAGCGACAGCGGGGGTGGGGTCGACAGGTCGCGGTACGCGGTCGCCGTCCCGACCTGCAGCGCCTCGAGCGCGATGCGCATGACGGTCTCGCCGCCGCCCCGCTCGACGAGCGCCGGCACCTCGGACCACATCGCCGGCGCGAGGTCCCAGTCGTCGCCGTCGAAGACGAGCCGGTGGTCGCCGGCCCGGGGGGCGCGCAGGGCGGCAGCCTGCAGCTGGGTGCCGTGGCCGTCGATCCAGTACGCGGCGCGGCCCGACAGGCCGGACGCGGACTCCGCGCCGGCGGACGCGACGAACGCGGCCCCGGTGAACACGACCGTGAGCGCGGGGATCGTGAGCCACGCCAGCTCGCGTCGTCCCATCCGGGCCAGCACGAACCCGTTCACGGGGCCGACGAGCACGAGGTAGAGGAGCAGCGCCAGCGCGATCAGGGTGATGCCCGGCAGGGCCACGTCGTCGCTGCGGAGACCCTCGCCGGCGACCTGGGCGATCTGCTCGAAGCGCTGGCTCTCCCCCCCGCCGTTGCTGCCGAGCGGCGCGTTGGGCTGGAGCAGCCGGCCCCAGAAGGCGTCGTCGCCGCCGAGCGGACCCTCGCCGAGCGGCAGGCCGGTGACGATCACCCGGCCCTTGCCGGCGTTGACGGCGGTCGCGATGGGGCGGTCGTCGTCGGACCAGCCGAGGTCGGCAGACGACAGGCTCCAGGCGAGCGGGCCGGGGTCGAGCACGCGCCCGCCCTGACGGTCGGGCTCGCCGTCGCCGGTCCGCTCGCGCACGAGCTGGGCCGTCGTGGCGCCGGTCGCCGAGACCCACGGCAGGTCGAGCTCGAGCGTCCCGTCGGTCGTCGCGATCACGACGAGGTCGATGCCGGTGGCGACGGCGGCCTGCAGGCGGTCGCGGGTGCGGTCGTCGAGCCCGGCCAGGACCTCGGGCGAGACCACGAGCGCGCTCAGCGGGTCGAGCGCCCGGCTCGACCGCTGGAGGAAGGCGGGATCGACGGGGACGACCGTGCCGCGCTGGTCGAGGGGCTGGCTGGCGATGGGCCGGGCCTCGGCCGGCACGTCCGCCCCGAGGACGCCGACGAGGAAGCTGTCGGAGCGGTCGAGCGCGGGCGTGACGTTGAGGCCCTCGTCCTCGCCGGTGGCGGCGACCTGCACGCGGACGCTGTGGGCCGGCGGCGCCAGGAACCGGAAGATCTTGGTCGAGCCGGCGGCGACCTCGACCTCGCGGGTCTCGACCATGCGGCCCATGCCGGTCTCGACGACGACGCCGACGTCGCCGGCGAACAACCGCGACGGTGCGAGCGTGACCTCGACGGGGATCCAGCGGCCCGGGACGACCCGCCCGCCGTAGCCCACCTGGACCTCGAGGCCGAGGTCCTCCGCCGACAACCCGCCGGTCGTACCGGCCGCCTGGGCCAGGGCCGCCGGGGCGGTCAGGAGGAGGGCCGTCAGCGCCGCGAGGAGGCAGCCCGTGACCCGTGCGGTCGCTGCGCTGCGTCGGCGCACGTCGTCTCCCCTCCCAGCCCGCGGCAAGGGTTGCACACGGCGGTCCTACGATGGGACGCATGGCGGAGGCCGCAGGTTGCGGCCGGCTGCGGGAGCGACGATGAGCGGACGGTCGGCGGCGGGACGCGAGACGCGCTCGGGGCGGTGGACCGGCGAGGACAACGTGCCCGTCGACTCGTCCTCGATCGTGCTCGTGCGCGACGGTGCCGACGCCGGCCGTGCCGCGCTGGAGGTGTTCCTGCTCGAGCGGCACCTCCAGTCCGACTTCGCCGGCGGGGCGTACGTCTTCCCCGGGGGGAAGCTCGACGCGGCCGACCGCACCCTGCCCCCGGACCGCTGGACCGGCCAGGACCCCGCGGTGTGGGCCGACCGGCTGGGCGTCGACGCCCCGGAGGACGCGCTCGGCCTGATGGTCGCCGCCGTCCGGGAGACCTTCGAGGAGGCCGGCGTCCTGCTCGGCAGCCGCGCCGGCGTCCCCGTCACCGCGGCCGACCTCGCCTCCGCGACGTTCACGGACGCACGCCGGCGGATGGCCTCGCGCGACGAACGCTGGGACTGGTCCGGATGGCTCACCGACGAGGACGTGGTGCTCGACCTCGGGGCGCTGGCGCTGTGGTCGTGGTGGGTGACGCCGGAGGGCCTCCACCGGCGCTACGACACCCGCTTCTTCGTGGCGGTGGTGCCGGACGCGCAGGTCGCGGCGCTGGCACACGACGACGTCGAGATGACCGCGTCGCGGTGGACGACCCCGCAGGCGGCGCTCGAGGCGGCCGCCGCCGGCGAGGTCACGGTCATCTACCCCACCCGGAAGAACCTCGAGGCGCTCGCCGCCTACCCCGACGTCGACGCCCTGTGGGCCGCCGCCGTCGCCGGCGGGACCGACACCCGCCGGCTGCTCCCGCGCATCGTCGAGGTCGACGGCACGCCGATGATCCAGCACCCGGACGGACACGACCCCGAGCCGATCTGACGCATCGGCGCCCCTACGGTGGGACGCTCTCGACGACAGGCACCCTCCATGCGCGCCCCGGACCACGGCGTCCAGTTCCCCGAGACGGACGGGCGGCGGTCGACGCAGCAGGCGTCGGTGGACGTCCTCGCCTCGGCCGTCGCGGACGTCGACCCGATCCTCGCCTCCGCGATCAGCGGCGAGCGCGAGTGGCGCAAGCACTACCCGCGCCACCTCCGCGCCGTGACGGCGCGCGCCGCCGCGTCGGGCGAGGCGGCGTCGGCCATCGCGCGCGCCGGCCTCGACCGGCTCCACGCGACCTTCGAGGTGGTCGACGAGCACGGTGGCGCCCGACCCCTGGGCGAGGCCGTCGCCGGCGAGCCCGAGGTCGAGCTCGGGACGCGGTACGTCGCCGGCGAGGGCGACCGGGCGACCGAGCTGGTCGTGCCGTACCGCGGCCGTGACCTCCGCGGCGACGAGCTCGTCGCGCAGGCCGAGGACTGGGCGGCCCGCGGGGTCGTCGAGCCGAGCTTCGTCGCGGCCCTGCGGCGCGTCGTCGCGCACCCCGAGTGGCTCGACCTCACCGGCTGGTCGTTCGGGCTGCTGGGTGCCGGCGCGGAGATGGGCCCGACCGCGCACCTGCTGTCGTGGGGCGCCGAGGTGGCAGCGGTCGACATCCCGTCGCCACGGGTCTGGGAGCGGCTCGGGGAGATGGCCCGCGCCGGCGCCGGTCGTCTCGCCGTCCCCACCCGGCCGGACGGCGGCGACGGCGTCGACCTGATCACGGAGCCGGCCGCGGTCCGCGCCTGGCTCGCCGGGCTCACCCCGGCCACGGGGCCGTTGGTGCTCGGCAACTACGCCTACGCCGACGGCGCCGACTTCGTCCGCGTCGCGATGGCCGCCGACACGGTCCTGGTGTCGCTGCAGCGCCAGCGGGACGACATCGCGCTCGCCTACCTCGCGACGCCGACCGACGTCTTCGCCGCCCCGCCCGAGGCGGTCGCGATGTCGCGTGCACGCCAGCGCGCCGCGGGGCCGCTCGTCGGTCTCGCGCACCGGCTGACGGCCGGGCGCGGGTTCGTGCCGAACTACCGCCTCACGGTGACGGACGAGGCGGGGCGCGAGCTCGGCATCGCGGACAGCCTCGTCGTGCAGCAGGGGCCGAACTACGCGCTCGCGAAGCGGCTGCAGCGCTGGCGGGCGCTCGTGGCGCACCAGG
>JAHWJY010000014.1 GCA_019348135.1 Actinomycetota bacterium | reverse complement strand
CGTCGACGCTGCGCATCCCGCCGCCCACGGTGAGGGGGATGAAGACCTGCTCGGCGGTGCGGGACACCACGTCGTGCATGATGGCGCGCTGGTCGCTGCTGGCCGTGATGTCGAGGAAGACCAGCTCGTCGGCACCTTCGGCGTCGTAGACGCGCGCGAGCTCGACCGGGTCGCCGGCGTCGCGCAGCTCCACGAACCGGATGCCCTTGACCACACGCCCGGCCGTGACGTCGAGGCACGGGATCACCCGCGCGGCCAGGGTCACCTCGACACCTCGAGGGCCTCGTCGAGCGTGAAGGCGCCGGCGTAGAGCGCCTTGCCCACGATGACGGCGTCGACGCGCTCGTGGCAGCCGGCGAGCACCCGCAGGTCGTCGAGGGTCGACACGCCCCCCGACGCCGTCACCGCGGCGTCGGTGGCGTCCGCGACCTTGGTCAGCATCTCGACGTTGGGGCCCTGCAGCATCCCGTCCTTGGCCACGTCGGTGTAGACGAACCGGGGCACGCCCATCGCGGTGAACGTCTCGATCGCCTCGAAGAGGTCCCCCGCCTCCTCGGTCCATCCCCGGGCCTGGAGCACGTCGCCGCGGGCGTCGAGCCCGACCGCGATCCGCGGACCCACGCGGTCGAGGACGTCGCGGACGAAGTCGGGGTCGGTCAGCGCCATCGTGCCGATCACGACCCGTTCGGCGCCGTAGCCGAGCGACGCCTCGACGTCCTCCACGGTCCGGACGCCGCCGGAAGCCTGGACCCGGCAGCCGGTCGTGGCCACGATGTCGGCGATGAGGTGGCGGTTGCGGGGCTCGCCCGTGAACGCCGCGTCGAGGTCGACGACGTGGAGCCACTCGGTGCCGGCGTCGGCGAACCGCTGGGCGGCCGCCACCGGGTCGACGTCGTAGACGGTCTCGGCGTCGGCCCGGCCCTGCGTCAGGCGCACGGCCCGACCGTCCTTGATGTCCACGGCCGGGTAGAGGGTGAGCGGCATGCGAGCGGATCCCTTCAGGAGAGCGAGCTGACCCAGTTGGCCATCAGACGGGCGCCGACGTCACCGGACTTCTCGGGGTGGAACTGGGTACCGACGACGTTGCCGACCCGTGCGAGGCACGGGAAATCGACCCCCCCGTAGGAGCAGGTGGCGACCACGTGTGCCGGGTCGCTGGGCTGCGCGTAGTAGCCGTGGACGAAGTAGACCCGGTCCCCGGCGACGCCGGCCAGGAGCGGGTCGTCCTCGTGGCCTGGTGCCGGGGTCAACACGTCCCAGCCCATGTGCGGCACGACCGCGCCGGCAGGCAGGCGCAGCACCCGGCCGGGCAGGACCGCGAGGCCCGTCGCGTCGCCCTCGTCGGAGTGCTCGTACAGCAGCTGCATGCCGACACAGATGCCGAGGACGGGGCGGTCGTCGGCGATCCACGACCGCAGCAGCTCCTCGAGCCCGGCAGCCCGGAGGTTCGACAGGCAGGTGCTGAAGTGCCCCACGCCCGGGACCACGAGCGCATCGGCACCGGCGGCCTCCCCGTCCGACGACGTGATGAACGCCTCCGCGCCGGCGCGCTCGAGCCCCCGCTGCGCCGACCGGACGTTGCCCGCCTCGTAGTCCAGCACCGCGACCCGCGGCCGCGTCACTGCAGGACGCCCTTCGTCGACGGCACGCCCGCCCCGGTCACGGCCACCGCGCGCCGCAGCGCCACCGCGACGGCCTTGAAGACCGACTCGAAGATGTGGTGGCTGTTGTCCCCGCTCACGTTGGTGACGTGCAGCGTGATCCGCGCGTTCGCGACCACCGACTCGAGGAAGTGCTTCACGAGCGTGGTCTCGAAGGTGCCGACGAGCTCGACCGGGGTGTCGACGTCGTAGACGAGGTAGGGCCGCCCGGAGAGGTCGACCGCGACCTCGGTCAGGGCCTCGTCGATCGGCACGCGGGCGTCGCCGAAGCGCTCGACGCCGGCGCGGTCGCCCCACGCCTCGGCCAGGGCCTGGCCGAGCGCGATCCCGACGTCCTCGACCGTGTGGTGCGCGTCGATCTCGAGATCGCCGCTCGCCTGGACCCGCAGATCGAGCCGGCCGTGCCGGCCGAGCTGGTCGAGCATGTGGTCGAAGAACGGGATGCCGGTCGAGACCTCGCACACGCCGCCGCCGTCGAGGTCGACCTCGACGAGGATGGACGTCTCCTTGGTCTGGCGTTCCACGCGTCCGCGACGGGACATCGGCTTCCTCCGAGGGGGGTGCGAGCGCGGCGACCGTACCGGCCGTGGGGGCGACGGCGTCAGTCGGCGACGACGGCCCGGAGCGCCTCGAGGAAGACGTCGTTCTCGTAGGGCGTGCCGACCGTGACCCGCAGACAGCCTTCGAGGCGCGGCCGGGTGGAGAAGTCACGGACGAGGACCCCACGCTCCAGGAGCCGCTCGAAGACCCCCGGGACCTCCGTCCGGAAGAGCAGGAAGTTCCCCGTCGAGGGCCACACGTGGACGTCCCCGAGCTGTCGGAGCGCGCCGGCGACGCGGTCACGCTCGGCGCACACCCGCGGGACGTGCTCGAGCAGGTCGTCGCGCATGCGCAGGGCGGCCAGCCCCGCCACCTGCTTCACGGCGTCGAGGTGGTACGGCAACCGCACCTTGCGGAGGTCGTCGACGACCCAGTCGTGCGCGAGGAGGTAGCCGAGGCGGAGCCCCGCCAGGCGGTAGGCCTTCGAGAAGGTCCGGCTGACGACCAGACGCGGGAGCTCGTCGAGGAGCTCCCGTGCGGAGACCCCACCGAACTCCACGTACGCCTCGTCGAGGACCACGAGCGCGTCGCCGGCGTCGTGGAGCGCCCGGACGGCATCGAGCTCGGTGGGCACGCCGCTCGGGTTGTTCGGGTTGGCGATGCAGACGAGGTGCGGCCGGTGCCGGCGGACGGCCTCCGAGGCGACGTCGGGCGTGAGCCGGAAGTCCTCCGGGAGGTCGTGCTCGACGGCGTCCGTGTTGGCGACCCGGGCGATCAACGGGTGCGCGGAGTAGCCGGGCCGGAACAGCAGCAGGCGACGGCCGGGCCCCCCGTAGGCCTGGAAGAGCTGCAGCAGGATCTCGTTCGATCCGTTCGCGGCCCACACCCGGTCCGGTGTCAGGCCCTCGACACCGGCGATCGCCGCTCGGAGCGCGGCCGCCGGACGGTCCGGGTAGCGGTGCAGCTGGAGCTCCCGGACGCCGTCGGCGACGGCCTCGAGGAACGCGGGAGGTGGCGGCTCGGCCGTCTCGTTCGTGTTGAGTCGCACGGGCACGTCGAGCTGCGGCGCCCCGTAGGGCACGACGTCGCCCAGGTCGTCACGGACGGGGACACGGTCGCTCACGGCGACACGTCCGGGAGTCGGACGTCGACGGCACGGGCGTGTGCCGGGAGGTCCTCGGCGGCCGCGAGCGTCCGGACCGACGGGGCGAGCCGCTCCAGCGCCGTCTGGTCGTACTCGACCCAGTTGACCGGCACCAGGTAGCTCGACGTCGACAGGCCGCCGCTGAACCGCGCCGTGCCCGAGGTCGGCAGGGTGTGGTTGGGGCCCGCGGCGTAGTCGCCGAGGGAGACCGGCGTCGGGTGGCCGATGAACGTCGTTCCCGCGTAGCGGACGCGTTCCGCGACGGCGAAGGCGTCGGCGGTCTGGACCTCGAGGTGCTCGGCGGCGAACGCCTCCGCGACCTCGACGGCGTGGTCGATGTCGTCGACCAGGACGACGGTGCCCTGTCCCTCGAGCGCCGCCTCGACCCGGTCGCGGTGGCGGGTGGCGGCGACCTCCTCCGTGAGCATGGCCTCGATCCCGTCCACGATCGCCGGCGTCGGCGTGATGAGCAGACACGTCGCGAGCTCGTCGTGCTCGGCCTGGGCGACGAGGTCGGCCGCGACCGCCCGCGCATCGGCCGTGTCGTCGGCGATGATCGCGATCTCGGTGGGGCCGGCGACGGCGTCGATGCCGCAGCGCCCCTCGCCCTGCACCTGCTGCTTCGCCAGCGCCACGTAGAGGTTCCCCGGACCGACGACCTTGTCGCACGGTGGCACGGTCGCCGTGCCGTAGGCCATCGCCGCGACGGCCTGGGCGCCACCGACGCGGTAGACGTGGTCGACGCCGAGGAGGTGGGCCGTGGCCAGGATCGTGCGGTCCGGCCAGCCGTCGCTCCCGGAGGGCGGGGTGCAGAGGACGATCTCCTCCACCCCGGCGACCTGTGCGGGCACGACGGTCATGACCACGGTCGACGGGTAGACGGCCTTGCCACCGGGGACGTAGACCCCGGCCCGCTGGATGGGGCGGAACCACTGCCCCATCCGGGCTCCGTCACGGGTCGCCTCCCACTCCCGCGGGCGGGCCTGCTCGTGGAACCACCGCACCTGGTCGGCCGCCGCGAGGAGCGCGGAGCGCAGCTCGTCGTCGAGGCTCGCCGCGGCCTCGGCCAGCACCTCCACCGGCACGCGCAGCTCGTCGACGTCGACGCCGTCGAACCGGCTCGTGAGCCGCCGCAGGGCGTCGTCGCCGTGCTCGCGGACGTCCGCCAGGGTCGCCTCGACGCCCTCGCGGGCGGTCGTGAGGTCGATGCGCGGACGCGGGAGCCGGTCCCGTGGGTCGGAGCGGTCGCCGCGGAGGTCGAGGACGGACAGGCGGGGCATGGCGGACGTCCGGGGAGGCCGGGGGCGGGGGGCCGGAGCCTACTCTCGGCCCGCCGTGCGGCCCCAGCCGGCGGTACGGGCATCCGACGTCGAGCTCGACACGCGCGACGTGCCCGCCGCACGGTGTGGCGGCTGTCCACAGCCGCGCGCGTGTCGGGCTGACCGCGCCGGCCTCGGGTCGTGACCCTGGTGTCGCCGGACCGGCGGACCCGGCTCACCTCCGAGCCGCGCGGGATCATCCCGCGCACCGCCACCGCCCGACGAAGAACCGGCTGACCCGCCACCCCGCCTCCCGGGCGGGGGCGTGAGCCTGGGCGGGACCTGCGGTCGGCGCGGACGCGTCAGCCGACGTCGGCGGACGAGGGCTCCGACACCGGGACGGGACCAGCGGCGCGGAGACGCAGGACGAAGGTCGCGCCCCGGCCCACGTCGGAGTCCACCTCGATGGTGCCGCCGAGGTGGTCCGTGAGCGCCTTGGCGATGGACAGGCCGAGCCCCGGCCCCTGGGTCCGGTGCAGGTGGTCACCGAGCCGGTGGAAGCGCTGGAAGATGCGCTCCTGCTCCCACGGGGGGATGCCCGGTCCCTCGTCCGCGACCCGGACCGTGACCTCGTGACCCTCGCGCGCGAGCTCGACCCTGACGAGGCCGTCGCTGTGCTTGAGCGCGTTCGAGATGAGCGCCCGGACGATCCGCACCACCGCGTTGCCGTCCGCCGCCGCGGCGAGCCTGCGGTCACCGACGATGCGGACGCGGTCCTCGCCGTGGTCCTGCTCCTCGGCGCTCGCGAGCTCGACCGCGTCGTGGAGGCCGACCAGCTCGCGCCCGAACCGGACCCGGCCCCGGTCGAGGTCGGCGACCACGAGCAGGTCGTTGACGAGCCGCTCGAGCCGCAGGACCTGCGACTCCATGGACTCGTGCAGCATCGCGATCTGGTCGGGCGTCAGCAGGTCACTGCGTTGCCGCACCGTCGCGAGGAACCCCTTCAGCGGCGTGAGCGGGGTGCGCAGCTCGTGCGACACCGTCGCGACGAAGTCGGCCTTCAGCTCCTCGACCTCCCGCTCGGCGGTCACGTCGCGGGCGACCATGACGGTGCCGTCGATGTCGCCGTCCTCGGAGAGCAGCGGCGAGAAGGTCGCCCGGACCCACCGCCACTGTCCGTCGCGGCGCAGCACCTGCACGGACACCGGGTCCCCGTGCCGGTCGCCCGCCAGCGCCGACGTGACGACGTGGTCGCCCTCCGGCAGCAGGTCGTCGCCCTCGAGGTCGCGCACGCGCAGCACGGTCCACCAGGGCTTGTTGAGGGCGTGACCCGCCTCGACACCCGTCAGAGCCGACATCCCGGGGTTCCACGAGACGATCTCGCCGGACGCGTCCAGCATGGCGATGCCGTCCGATGCCGCCCCGAGGATGTCGTTGAGCTTCGTGGACTCCTCGGCCCACCGTGCCCGCTCGCGTTCGACCTGCTTGAAGAGCTCGATGTTGTGGGCCGTGACGGCGACCTCGGTGGCCAGCGCCGAGATGAGGGTCAGCGCGTCGTCCGTCCAGGGCTCGACGCCGTACCGGTGGACGACCGCCAGCGATCCGGCGACCTCGCCCTTGTGGACGAGGGGCGCGGCGAGCGCAGCCATGCCGTCGCTCTCCAGGTCGAGCCTGAAGGCTTCGATGCCGGTCGTGGCCCGGCTGAGCACGGGTGCGACCTCCTCGCTGGTGGTCCCCCAGACGTGCAACTCCTCCTCACCGTCCACCCACAACCGGAGCGCGGCACCTCGGGCCTGATGCGCGGCTGCCACCTGCTCGAGGAACCTGTCGAAAGCCGACGGGCCTGCCGTGAAGTCGGCGAGGGTCCGGGTCAGCTCCAGCATCCCCCGCATACGGCGGCGATCGTCGACGGCTGCCACGTACCCACGGAACCCGAGGTGCAGCCCGATCCCGACCAGGAGGACGGCCGCGAGAGCCCAGGGCTCGTGCAGCGCGACGACGACCATGAGGATCCCGAGCGCGACGTTGGCCAGCCACGTCACGCCGTTGACCCCGGCGCTGTCACGGACGAAGCCCCGGAACGTCGACCCCTGCAACCTCGTGAAGAGGACCGCGAGCAGGGCGAGCCCGACGGCGTTGTAGACGCCTGCCGCCACGACGGTTCCCAGGACACCGCGCAAGGTGTCGAAGGGTTGGCCGGAGGTGACGGCGGAGAACGCGACGGCCGCCGCGAAGGTGGAGATCCCCGTCGAGGCGGCGTTGTAGGCGATCTTGATGCGATCGTGGCGCAACGCGACGTGGGCGACGGACACGGCCAACGCCATCAGGGCGGGAACGACGCCCAACGGAGCGGTCCAGAGCAGCCCCACGACGACGGCCTCATCGATGGTGTGGGCCTGCGCGCCCCCACGACGCTGGAACCGCAGCGGGACGCGCGCCGTGAGGAAGGCGAACGATGCGAGCACGAGCGCGATCCAACTCGGCCACCGCCACCCTGCGAACGCCGCACCACCGCCGACGACGACCGCCCCCACGACCGAGAGGAGCGTGACGTACGTCGCCACGCTCCTCCGCGATCCCACCTCGCTCACGTCACTCCCATCCGGCGGTGTACCACTGGTTCCCGTACCACTGGTTGCCGTACCACTGGTTGCCGTACCACTGGTTGCCGTACCACTGGTTGCCGTACCACTGGTTGCCGTTCCACTCGCTGGTCGTGTACTCGAGCCCGTTCCACAGGGTGTTCTGGGCGGTCAGCTCGCCGTCGAGCAGAACGACCGTGCCGAGGATGGGATCGATCGTGATCTGTGTGGCGAGCGATCCGCGGTCGTCGGCGAGGGTGCCCAGGCCGGTCGATCGTACGACCCCCTGGTTCGCGAGGGGCGGTTCGACGAGATCCGCAGCGGCGGCGACGTCGAGGATGCCGTGGCCGTCGACGTTGCGGTCGCCGACCGGGCCGGGTGCGGCCGACGCGGTGATCGCGCCCTTGATCTGGTCCGGAGACCAGTCCGGATGCGCTTCCCGCAGCAGGGCCACCGCACCGGAGGTCACCGCCGAGGCGAACGAGGTCCCGCTGGCACGCATGTAGTCCTTGCGGATGTGCGCCTCGGGGAACGCCAGGTCGACCGCCGAGGCGTGCGCCTTCGCGGCGACGACGTGACTGCCGGGAGCGACGATGTCGGGCTTGACGATGCCGTCGGCCATCGAGGGGCCACGCGACGAGTAGGGCGAGATGGTGTCGTCGCCGGTCGGCTTCGTGCCGTTCGAGTCCGTCGCCCCGACCGTGATGACGAGGGGGTCGTCGGCCGGCTTCGGGATGTGACCCGCACCGTCGGCACCCCGGTTGCCCGCGGAGACGACCACCACGATGCCGCTGTCCCAGGCCCGCTCGACCGCGTAGTTGAGCGGGCTGAGAAGTCGGGACTGGCTGGAGTCGGTCCCGAGGGAGAGGTTGAGGACGCCGATGTCGAAGGTCTCGCGGTGCCCGACGGTCCACTCGATGGCGGCGAGCACGTGCGAGACGTTGGCGGCGCCGTCAGCCGCGGCGATCTTGACGGGCACGACGTGTGCCCCCGGCGCCACCCCGGCGAACTTGCCGTTGGACGCCGCCCCGGAACCCGCGGCGATGCCGGCGACGAACGTGCCGTGTCCGTACTCGTCGTTGTCGGGGTCGTTCGGCCCCTGCCCGGAGATGTCCACGCCGCCCACGACACGGCCGGCGAGATCCTCGCCGGGCGTGACCCCGGTGTCGATGATCGCGATCCCGACGCCGGCCCCGGTGATCCCTCGGGCATGCAGGTCGGCGGCGCGGATCACGTCGTCGTAGAAGTAGTCGCCGTTGTCCTCGCCGAGGGGTGGGGTGTGGGAGAGGCTGACCTCGCCGTCGAGCGTGACCGACAGGACCCCGGGGACGTCACGGAGCGCGTCGAGCGCGGACGCGGTGAGGGTCGCGGCGAAGCCGTCGACGATCCCGAGGTCGACGCCGAGCGTGCCGCCGTTCGCGGCGACGGCCTCGCGGGCGGCGGCGCGGGCCGCCGGCTCGACCTGGACGATCGCGCCGGCCGGGCCATCGCGCAGCGCCGCCGAGAGGGCGGGGTCGACGCTGGCCTCGGCGCGCGCCGACGGACCCGTGTGCCCGAGCGGCTCCGGCGCGGTGGTCGAGGCGAAGGGTGCGGCGAGGGCGGCCACGAGGATCGTGACGGCGGCGACGCGACCGGTGATACGAGGTGCGGCGAGGGTTGCGCTCACGTGCGGCGTCTCTTCTTCGGAAGGCGTTCGCTGTGAGTGAACCGAAGTAACACGCCGTGTTCCTGCCACGTAGGGACCAGATATCGCTGGCGAGACAGGACTAGTCCGGAGTGCAGGAGTCCCGAAGCGCGCCTGCTTCGTCCGTTGCGTCCCCCGCGGCCACCGTCCGAACGTCCGAACGGGCCACGACGTCCTCGCCCCCTCCCGGGACCCACCGCCCCGCCACCGGAGGGGACGGACGGGACGCTTCAGGTGAGGGCGGGCCGCCGGAAGCGCGGCTCGGCCTCGTCCGCGCCGAAGGTGCGCGTGCCCGTGTCGTCACGGACCGCGTCGGGACCGAAGGCCGCCTTGATCTCGCCGTGGAGACCGGACGACCGCGCGACCCGGAACCCGTCGCCGAGCCGGAACGTCTTCTCGCCCCCGTCGTCCCACTGCACCACGAGGTGCACCGGGACGTGCCCCGGGTGCGCGGCGAGGACCCCGCGGAGACGCTGGATGGCCTCGGCCGTGCACTGGGCCTGGTCGAAGCGGACCACGACCGGGGCGCCCCGGACCTCGGAGAGGTCGGGTGTCGACACCTTGTTCGCGGACAGCTTCACCGCCTCGTCACGCACCTCGAGCCGGCCGGTCACCACGAGGACCGCGTCCTCCTCGAGCGCCTCGTGCGCCGCTCGGTAGGTCGCCGGCCAGAACACCACCTCGACCGAGCCGGTGAGGTCCTCGACGGTGGCGACGAGGTAGGTGTCGCCCTTCTTCGTGAACTTCTTCGTGAGACCCGTCAGGACGCCGGCGATCGTGACCCCCGCGCCGTCGTCCTTCTCACGCAGTCCGGCGCAGGACGAGTCCGTGTAGCTCTCGAGCAGGCGCTCGGTGCCGAACAGCGGGTGGTCGGAGACGTAGAGGCCGAGCATCTCGCGCTCGAACTTCAGCAACCGCTGCTTGTCGAACTCGCCGTCGGTGATCTCGACGCCGTCGTCGAGGTCGACCGTGTCGTCGGCGTCGCCGGCCATCCCGCCGTCGAAGAGCGAGAACTGACCCGCCGCCTCGGCCTTCTTGCGGGCGAGCGCCGCGTCGACGATCGGCTCGTACGCCTCGAGCAGCCCCTTGCGGGTGTGGCCCATCTCGGCGAACGCGCCCGCGAGCGCGAGGTTCTCGATCGTCTTCTTGTTGAGGACCCCGGCGTCGACCTTCTCGCAGAAGTCGCGGAAGTCGACGAACTTCCCGGCACGCTCGCGCGCCTCCACGATGAGACCGACGATGCCGTCGCCGACGCCGCGGACCGCGGCCAGCCCGAACAGGATCTCGTCGCCCCGCGGGGTGAAGTCCGACTCCGACTCGTTCACGTTCGGCGGCAGCACCGGGATGCCCATGCGCCGGCACTCGTTGAGGTAGATCGGCTTGGTGTCCTTGTTGTTCTTCACCGAGGTGAGCAGCGCCGCCATGTACTCGACCGGGTAGTGGGTCTTCAGCCACGCGGTCTGGTACGCGACGACGCCGTAGGCGACGGTGTGCGACTTG
This sequence comes from Actinomycetota bacterium, assembly GCA_019348135.1. GTDB lineage: Bacteria > Actinomycetota > Nitriliruptoria > Nitriliruptorales > Nitriliruptoraceae > JAHWJY01. The sequence continues at coordinate 29,851 of JAHWJY010000014.1, read as the reverse complement.
TTGAACCCGTACTCGGCGAACTTCACGATCATGTCCCACAGCCCGGACATGAGCGCCTGCTCGTACCCCCGCTCCACTCCCCCGCCGATGAACTGGTCCTTCATCGACATCATCAGGTCGATCTTCTTCTTGCCCACCGCCTTCCGCAGCCCGTCCGCCTCGGCCATCGTGAAGCCGGCGAGATCGGTCGCGATCTGCATGACCTGCTCTTGGTACACGATCACGGCGTAGGTCTCGCCGAGGATGGGTTCGAGGTCGGGGTGGTCGTAGACCACCTCCTCGAGCCCGTTCTTGCGGTCCGCGAACGTGTGGTGCATGTCCATGCCGAGCGGGCCCGGCCGGTAGAGCGCGAGCAGCGCCGAGATGTCCTCGAAGCGGGTCGGCTTGAGCTTGCGCACGAGCGCCTGCATGCCGGCGGAGTCGAGCTGGAACACCCCCAGCGTGTGGCCCGTCGAGAGCATCTCGTAGACGACAGGGTCGTCCATGTCGCCGAGGAACTGCGGGTCGTCGAGGCGCATCTCGCGCCCGCGGTTGCGCAGGACGTGGCGCTCGGCGTCGGAGACCACGGTGAGGTTGCGCAGCCCCAGGAAGTCCATCTTCAGCAGCCCGAGCGCCTCGCACGCCCCCATCTCGTACTGGGTGAGCGTCTCCCCGTTGTCGGTCCGCAGCAGCGGCACCACCTCGGTGAGGGGGCGCGCCCCGATGATGACGGCCGCGGCGTGGATCCCGTGCTGGCGCTTGAGGTTCTCGAGCGACTTGGCGGTGTCGAGCACGCGCCTGGCGTCCGGGTCCTCCTCGTACGCCTGGCGGAGCTCCGTCGACTTCTCGAAGGCCTCCTCGAGGGTCGCCTCCTTGCCCTGCGTCGGCGGCGGCATCGCCTTGCAGAGCTTGTCGCCGATCGCGAACGGGTAGTCGAGGACGCGGGCGGCGTCGCGGATGGCGGACTTCGCCTTGATGGTGCCGAAGGTGATGATCTGCGCGACGTGGTCGTCGCCGTAGCGCTGGGCGGCGTACCGGATCATCTCGGACCGGCGACGGTCGTCGAAGTCCATGTCGATGTCGGGCATCTGGATGCGGGACGGGTTGAGGAAGCGCTCGAAGATGAGCCCGTACTTGATGGGGTCGACCTGGGTGATGCCCGTGCAGTACGCCACGGCCGACCCGCCGGCGGACCCACGACCGGGCCCGACCCGGATGCCGGCGTCGCGGGCGTAGTCGCAGAGGTCGGCGACGATCAGGAAGTAGGCCGGGAAGCCCATCTGCTCGATGACCGACAACTCGTAGTCGATGCGCTCCTGCACGACCGACGGGAGCGGGTCGCCGTAGAGACGGTGCGCCCCGTCGTAGACCTTGTGCCGGAGGTACTGCGCCTCGGACATGCCGTCCGGGCACGGGAACGCCGGCAGCAGGTCGAGGTCGAACTCGAGCTTGGCGTCGCACATCTCGGCGATGTCGAGCGTGGCGCGGAGCGCGTCGGGCGCGACGGTGCCGAACTGGCGCCACATCTCCTCGGCGGTGCGGACGTGGTAGTCGGGACCCGAGAACTTGAACCGGTCGGCGTCGCTGATGCGCGAGCCCGTCTGGATGCACAAGAGCGCGTCGTGCGCCTCGGCGTCGCTGGCCTCGGTGTAGTGGGAGTCGTTGGTGATCACGGTCCGCAGGCCGAGGTCCTTGGCGAGCGCTTCGAGCCGCGGCCAGTTGCGCGCCTGGTCCGGGATGCCGTGGTCCATCTGCTCGACGAAGAACCGCTCGGGCCCGAGGATGTCGCGCATCCGGGCGAGCGACGCCTTCGCGCCGGCCTCGTCGTCCTGCATGAGGTGCTGGTTGACCTCGCCGCCGAGGCAGCCCGACAGCACGATCAGGCCCTCGCTGTGCTCCTCGAGGAGGTCGAGGTCGATGCGCGGCTTGTACCAGTAGCCCTCGAGGTAGGCGCGGGTCGAGAGCTGGATGAGGTTGTGGTAGCCGACGTCGTTCATCGCGAGCGTCGTGAGGTGGTAGTAGCGGTCCCCCATCGGGGTGCGCGACTGGTCCCGCCGGGACCCGTGCGCGAGGTAGGCCTCCATGCCGAGGATCGGCTTGACGCCCGTCTTCTGGCCCGTTCGGAAGAACTCCGGCAGGCCGAAGAGGTTGCCGTGGTCGGTCGTGGCGACCGCCGGCATGCCGTCCCGTGCGCACTTGTCGAACAGCTCCGAGATGCGCGACGCCCCGTCGAGCATCGAGAACTCGGTGTGGACGTGGAGGTGGACGAACTGCTCCCCACTACCCACGGACGGACCCCCAGCACGTTGCAGCCGACGTCGAGACGAGACCGCGTGCGGGGGAAGTCACACGCGTGTCGTTCGAGGCCGACGGTACCAGGCGACCGCAGCCGTCGAGGGGGATCTCGGACCTCATCGGGCGGTCCCGAAGCTCGCGAACTCGCGATCCTCGGGGAGCAGGCCGTAGAAGGCGGTCTCCTCCGCATCGGCACCCGCCGGTGCCGGGTCCACCAGGCGCACGGCGCCGTGCTCGGCGAGCACCCGCAGCTCGGTCACGGGTCCCTCCACGACCAGCGCGAACACCACCGCCGGCGCGGCCTCGAGCAGGTTGCGGACGGCGCGGAGCTCGCTCAGCCGCCGCTCCAGGTCCGCCTCGAAGGCGGGGTCCTCGACCGTGTCCGAGGCGAGGAGGGACTCGACCTCGGTGATCTCGTCCTCGATGGGGGCGAGCGCCGCGGCGACCGCGGACTCCACGCCGGCGATCGCGCCGTCCGCCGGGACGAGCGTCTCCTGGGGGCGCTCGCCCTCCGCGGGGATGCGGTACTGCGCCCGGAGCACCTGCACGTCCCCGGGGACGGCCGCCAGGGCCTCGGCTGCGGTCGTGTACTCCTCGAACGACACGACCGCGACGGCGGAGCCGTCGGCCGGCAGCTCGGCGAGCGCGGCCTTCCGCTCCGCGACGTACGGGGCGAGCTCGGCGTCCTGCCGGGGTCCGACGCTGCGCCCCGACAGGTCCAGCGGATCCACCGCGCCCGTGGTCGGGGCCGCGGCCGCCGGGGCCCGTGGGCCGTCCGCGACCTCACCCCCGCCGTCCCGCAGGTCCGGGTAGCGCTGCATGTGCACCGCCGAGGCCAGCACCACGAGCACGGCGGCGAGGAGGGCCGGGACACGCCAGCCCGGCACGACCCGCCGCACGAGTCCGGGGAAGAGACGCTCCTCCGCGCGCGCCACCAGTCGGAGCGGCGCGCCGAGCCCGCGTGCGACCCGTCGGGCACCCCGCTGCAACGCCGGCACCAGCCGACGGTCGAGCCGGGCCAGGGCCCCCGGGAGGCCCCGTCGCTCGGGGAGGGATGGCGCCACGCTGGACCTGCCGACGGGAGGGAGACGCCCGGTGTGGGCGGATGGCCCGGGAGGCTACCGCTGGCTCACGCCGACGCCGCCGGTGGCACGGTCATGCCGGCACGGGCGATGACCGCCGCGAGGTCCTCCGGCGGGGGCTCGGTGACGAGCACGTCCTCGCCCGTCACCGGGTGGACGAACCCCAGCTCCGCGGCGTGGAGCGCGAACCGCCGCACCCCGAGGGCGTCCGCGACGTCGCGCCGCGCCCCGTAGAGCCGGTCACCGACGACGGGGCAGCCGGCGTAGCTCATGTGGACCCGGATCTGGTGGGTCCGACCCGTCTCCAGCCGGCACCGCAGCAGGCTCACGCGGCCGCTGTGCGCCGGCATCCCGGGTGCGAGCCCCGTGTCGAGGAGTCGCCAGCCGGTCACGGCGGGCTTGCCCTCCGGGATGCAGGCGAAGCGGATCCGGTCGCGGGGGTCCCGGCCGATCGGCGCCTCGACCCTCCCCCGGTCCGCCGGCGGCGCGGCCTGCACCACGGCGAGGTAGCGGCGGTGGACGTCGCGGGCCTGCAGGAGCGCGACGAGCGCGTCGTACGCCACGGACGTCTTCGCGACCGCCAGCAGCCCCGACGTCTCCCGGTCGAGGCGGTGGACGATGCCCGGCCGGCGCTCCTCCCCCGCGGCGGCGAGGGGGATGCCGGCGTCCGCCAGCACCTGGACGAGCGTGCCCGACGTGTGCCCCGCGCCGGGGTGGACGACCAGCCCGGCCGGCTTGGCCACGACGAGGAGGTGGTCGTCCTCGTACCGGATCGGCGGCACGGCGACGCCGGCACCGCCCGTCTCGACCTCGGGTGCCGCGGCGACGACCACCTCGTCGCCCTCCTCGACCCGGTGGGACTTCGTCACGGGCGACCCGGCGACGGAGACCTCGCCGCGGGTGCAGCGGGCGGCGGCGGCGGAGCGCGACTCCCCCAGCGCGTCCGCCACGAAGACGTCCACGCGTGCCCCGGCGTGCTCGGTCGGGACCCGCAGCGCCGTCGTCATCCGCCCACCTCGTCCAACCGACGCTCCTCGAGCCACAGCGACACGATGAGCAGCACGAAGCCGATCGTGATCGAGACGTCGGCCACGTTGAAGCGGGGGAAGGTCCCCCACGCCACGAAGTCGATGACGTGCCCGTGCAGGTACCGGAGGTCACCGGGGTCGCCCATACGCAGGACGCGGTCGGTGGCGTTGCCGAGGGCGCCGGCGAGCAGCAGCCCGTACGCGACCGCCTGTCCCGGTCCCCGGACGATCGGGAGGTTGCGGACCACGATCACGGTGACGACCACGGTGACGACGAGGAAGAACAGGGAGGGCGCCGGGAAGCCGAAGGCGCCGCCGTCGTTGTAGGTCAGCTGCCAGCCGATGCGGTCCGAGAGCCACGGCACGAACCGGCTGCGGACCAGCACGGACTCGGCGAGGTGCTTGGTCGCCTGGTCGAGGAGGTAGGCGGCGGCGGCGGCGAGGAGGCCGAGCTGGACCAGCCAGGGGTCGGCGCGCTGCTCCTCGCCCAGGCGGGGAGGGGCGGACCGGTCCGCCTGCAGCGGTGCGAGGACCGGCATCCGTCAGCGACCGTGCTCGTCCCGGCGCTTGTCCTCGAGGCACAGGGTGGCGTAGGGGATGACTTCGAGCCGCGGGTACTCGATCTGCTCGCCGCAGCGCTCGCAGACGCCGTAGGTGCCGTTGTCCATCCGCACGAGGGCGTCGTCGATCTGGAGCAGGATGCGCCGCGCGTGGTTGGCGAGCGACTGGGCCCGCTCGCGCTCGAAGTTGGCGGAGCCGGTGTCGGCCGGGTCGTCGTCGAAGCCACCGTCGCGCCACTGCTTGATGTCGGCTTCGGCGTCGAGATCGCTCGCCTGCGCGAGGAGCGTCTCGCGCTCGGCCTCGAGGGCTGCGCGGAGCTCCTTGAGCTGCGTCTTGGTGAGCTTCTTCTTGGTCGCCATGGGCGCGGAAGGTAGCAGGCGGTGTTGAAGGTCCCCCGGTCCCGCGTACGATGCGGGCAACGCAGCGACGAGGACACGACGCACGGTCCTCCCGATCACGAGCGAGCCGGGACGGTGGGAGCCGGCGGTCGGGCCCGTGCGCCATCACCTCCGAGCGGCCGCCCCGAACGACGCCCCGGCGTCCGTAGGGCCGGACGGGCGCCGCACGAGACGCGGTTCGACGAAGGGGTCCGGTCGCGACCGGACAACGAGGGTGGTACCGCGGCGTCGTCCCGGCGATGTCGTCCCTCGGGCGAAGCGCCATACGAGCGCCGTCCGGGGACGGCAGGCACGAGGACCGACCATGACCCCGTCCCGCTCCACGACCTGGCCCACCGTCTCGAACCGTCCGTCGTTCCCCGCGATGGAGGGCGAGGTGCTCGCCCGCTGGCGCGACCGCGACGTCTTCGCCCGGTCGCTCGAGCTCCGCGCCGACGCACCGGTCTGGACCTTCTACGAGGGCCCACCCACCGCGAACGGCCGTCCCGGGACCCACCACGTGGAGGCCCGGACGTTCAAGGACGTCTTCCCCCGCTACCAGACGATGAAGGGGCGCTACGTCCGTCGCAAGGGCGGCTGGGACTGCCACGGGCTGCCGGTCGAGCTCGAGATCGAGCGCGAGCTCGGCCTCGACTCCAAGGCCGACATCGAGGCGTACGGCATCGAGGCGTTCAACCGACGCTGCCGCGACTCGGTCACCCGCTACGTGGGCGAGTGGTCCGAGCTCACGGAGCGCATCGGGTTCTGGGTGGACCTCGACGACGCCTACTGGACCATGGACACGGCCTACGTCGAGTCGCTGTGGTGGGGCCTGAAGCAGCTGTGGGACCAGGACCTCATCTTCGAGGACTTCCGCGTCACGCCCTACTGCGGTCGCTGCGGCACCGGCCTGTCCGACGCCGAGGTCGCCCAGGGCTACCAGACGGTCGAGGACCCGTCCGTCTACGTCCGCTTCCCCGTCCTCGAGGGTCCGCTCGCCGACGAGGGCGCATCGCTCGTCGTGTGGACCACGACCCCCTGGACGCTGCCGTCGAACACCGCCGTCGCCGTCGGACGCGACATCTCCTACGAGCTCGTCCGCGCCGACGGCGACCTGCTCGTCATCGCCGGCGACCTGCGGGAACGGGTCCTCGGCGAGGAGGCCGAGGTCGTGCGCGGCCTCACGGCCGACGAGCTCCTCGGGCTGCACTACGAGGCACCGTTCACGCTCGTCGAGGTCGAGGCCGACCACCGCTACGTGGTGGCCGCCGACTTCGTCACGACCTCCGACGGGTCGGGGCTCGTCCACCTCGCGCCGGCGTTCGGCGCCGACGACATGGAGGTCGGGCGACGCGAGGGACTGCCGGTCATCAACCCCGTCGACCTCGAGGGCCGCTTCACGACGGGCCCGTTCGCCGGCGACTTCGTCAAGGACGCCGACCCGGCCATCATCGAGGCGCTGCGCGTGTCCGGTCGGCTGCTCAAGGACGAGGTCTACGAGCACACCTACCCGTTCTGCTGGCGGTGCAAGCGGCCGCTCATCTACTACGCCAAGCCGTCGTGGTACATCCGCACGACCGCGCGTCGGGACGAGCTGCTCGCCAACAACCGCGACATCGACTGGCACCCCGACCACATCCGTGAGGGCCGCTTCGGCAACTGGCTCGAGAACAACGTCGACTGGGCGCTGTCGCGTGACCGGTACTGGGGCACCCCCCTCCCCTTCTGGCGCTGCGACGACTGCGACCACGTGACGGTCGTCGGATCGCGCGCCGAGCTCGGCGAGCTCGCCGGACGGGACCTGTCCGAGCTCGACCCCCACCGTCCCTACGTGGACGAGGTCGTCGTGCCGTGCCCGGCGTGCGGCGCGGACAGCCACCGGGTGGCCCACGTCGCCGATGCGTGGTTCGACTCGGGCGGCATGCCGTACGCGCAGTGGGGCTACCCGCACCAGGGACACGACGAGTTCGAGCGGCACTTCCCCGCCGACTTCATCTGCGAGGCGATCGACCAGACGCGCGGCTGGTTCTACACCCTGCTCGCCGAGTCCACCCTGCTCTTCGACCGGTCGTCGTACGAGACCGTGCTGTGTCTCGGCCACATCGTGGACGAGGACGGCGCGAAGATGTCGAAGTCGAAGGGCAACATCCTCGACCCGTGGGAGCTGATCGACCGCCACGGCGCCGACGCGATGCGGTGGCTGATGCTGGCCGAGGGCAACCCGTGGGTGAACCGCCGCGTCGGCCACCAGTCGCTCGAGGACGTCGTGCGACGCTTCCTGCTGACGCTCTGGAACGTGCACGCCTTCTTCACGACCTACGCCGGCATCGACGGCTTCCGCCTCGACGCCGAGGTCGCGGCCGTCGCGGACCGTCCCGCCACCGACCGGTGGGTGCTGGCCGAGCTGGCGGACGCCGTGACCGTCGTCGACGAGGCGCTCGGCACGTACGACGTCTCGACCGCGTGCCGGCGGATCGAACGCTTCGTCGACGACCTGTCCAACTGGTACGTCCGGCGCAACCGCCGTCGCTTCTGGAAGAACGTCGCCGACGACCCGGCGGACAAGGGTGCGGCCTACGCGACGCTGCACACGTGCCTGGTCACGCTCTCCCAGCTGCTGGCGCCGTTCACCCCGTTCCTCGCCGACCGCCTGTGGGAGGACCTCGTGCGGTCCCAGGACCCCGACGCGACGGACTCCGTCCACCTCACCGACTTCCCGGTCGCGCTCGACGAGTGGAGGGACGAGGACCTACGGCGGGCCATGGCGACGACCCGCCGGATCGTCGAGCTCGGCCGCCAGGCCCGCAACGAGTCCGGGGTGAAGGTCCGGCAGCCGCTGGCGCGTGCCCTCGTCACCGTCCCGGCCGACGAGCGTGCCGGCCTCGAGCAGTTCCTCGACGACGTCGCCGACGAGCTCAACGTCCGGACCGTCGAACAGTCGTCCGGGACCGGCGACCTCGTCGACCGGTCGCTCAAGCCGAACTTCCGCGCGCTCGGACCGGCGTTCCAGGGTGACGCGCCGCAGGTCGCGGGCGCGATCTCCCGGGCGGACGCCGGCGAGGCGGAGCGCATCGCGGACGCCCTCGCCACGGACGGCCGTGCCGACATCGAGGTCGACGGTCGGACCGTCGAGCTGACCGCGGACATGGTCGAGATCGTCGAGACGCCGCGGACCGGCTGGGAGCTGGCGCGCGACGGAGCCACGTCGTTCGCGCTGGACACGGCTCTGACACGCGAGCTGCGGGTCGAGGGCGCCGCGCGGGAGATCGTCCGGGCGCTGAACGACCAGCGCAAGAACCTCGAGCTCGCGCTCGACGACCGCATCGAGGTCGCCGTCCACGCGACGCCGGCCGAGCTGGACGCCGAGCTCGCCGACGCCGGCTGGTACGCGGTCGTCGCTCGCGAGGTCCTCGCCACCGACCTGCACCGACGACCGGAGCGCGACGCCGTCGAGGTCGACCTCGGGGACCTCGGCACCGTCTCGGTGGCGGTCGTCGCGACGTGACCGACGACGCACCCACGTCCCGGGTCGCCGCCGTCGCGTGGGCGGCGGTCGCCGCCACCCTGGTCGCGGGCGTGGTGGGTGCGCTGCGCCAGCGCAGCGAGAAGCGGCGCACGCGGTCGGGGGAGCTCCCCCGCGCCGGCGCGGCGGCGGTGATCGTGCCCGCGAGCGCGGAGGGCCCGCTGGCCCGCCGGCTCGCGACGTGGACCCCGACCGCGCCGACGAGCACCCTGGGGCGGGTGGCCGCCACGGCCTGGGCGTCGCCGCTGACGGCCGTCGGGCTCCTGCTCGCCGCGACGACGGGCGGCCGGCCGCGGTGGGACGCCGAGCACGGGTGCCTCGTCGTCGAGGGCGCACGCACGGGCTCGGCCCGGCTCCTGCGGATCGTCGGCGCCGGGGCGAACGCGATGGGCCACGTCGTCGTCAGCACCTACGAACGCACGCCACCGGTCGTGCTCGCGCACGAGGCCGGGCACGTCCGCCAGGCGGAGCGGCTGGGACCGCTGCTCTTCCCGATCTACGTGTGGTCCTCGGCGCGGTACGGCTACCGCGACAACCCGATCGAGCGGGGTGCGCGGGCGGCCGCCCGCCGGTGGGCGGCCGACCGGCGAGCCGGACTCAGCTGACGGCCTTCTTGATCGCGTCGGCGAGACCGTCGCCGACGCCCTTGACGTCGGAGAGCTGCTCGCGGCTCGCCTGACGCAGCGCGGCGACCGAGCCGAACTCGGCGAGGACCGCGTCCTGCTTGGCCGGACCGAGGCCCTTGACCGAGGCGAGGATCTCGCGCGCCTCGGCCCTGCCCCCGCCCGACCGGGTCGTCTTCTTCGCGGTCGTCTTCTTGGCCGTCGACTTCTTGGCGGTCGACGTCTTCGCCGCCGACTTCTTCGTCGCGGACCGCTTGGCGGGGGACTTCTTCGTCGTCGCCTTCGCCGGCGCCTTCCCGGCCGCCGCCGCCTTCGCCGGCGCCTTCTTGGCGGGCTTGGCGGAGGCGGCGGGCTCGGACGTCGTGTCCGACGGGCGCTTCGCGACGGCCTTCTTGACGACGGCCTTCTTGCGCGGCGCCGCAGCGCCCTTCTTCGCCGCGTCGGCGGCGGCGGTCTTGCGCACGATCACCTGCGTGCTGTCGTCCGAGCCCTCGCTGGTCGCCGACCCCACCGGCTCCTTCGGGCGCACGGGGGTGATCGACGGCGCCGAACCGCGCGCGGGGGCCGAGGAGGCCCCGGCATCCGCCGACGGCGCGGAGCCGGACGCTGCGCCGGACCCGTAGGCCCCGGCGGAGCTCGGCTTGCCGGTGCGCTTGCGCTGGAGCACCCCGATACCGAGGAACGCCATGGCCAGCACGCACGAGACGATCGCCACGTAGATGAGGGTCAGGTCCTCATCCTGGAAGAAGCCCGCGATGAGGCTCACCGCAGCGACGATCACCAGGACCAGGCTCAGCACGATCACCGGTCATTCCCCTGTTGTCGGTTCGTTCGAGAGGTCCGCGGCAGCGACCCCTCGTCGCTACCCGAGCCTACGGTACGGAGCGACGCCGCTGGTCGCGGACCTCGTCACCCCCCGAGTCGCCTCCGGAGCCATCCCCCGGGGCGTCCTCGGACGGGCCGGACACTACCTCACCCGCGTCGTCCGTCCGGTCATCGGGACGGTCCCCATCGGCCCGGGACCCCTGCCGGGACGGACGCGGGTGGTCGTCGTCCTCCCGCTCCCGGTCCGTCGCGCCGCGGACCCGGACACGCAGCCCCGGTTCCTCGGGCAGGCTCGCGCCGCCGAGGTTCGACGGCTCGACCGGGACGTCCTCCTCGACCGCGTCGAGGTCGTCCAACCGGGGGACGGCGCCGGCGTGGCCGCCCTTGTGCTGGACCTCGTCGAGCATCCGCAGCTGGTCCTCGAGGTGTCCACGCAGCCGGGCGCGGTACTCGCGCTCGAAGATCCGCAGCGCCTCGATGTGGCCCTCGAGGGCCTGGCGACGCCGACGGATCTCGGCCTCCTCGGCGCGCGCCGCCTTCAGCGCCTCGACCCGCAGCTCCTCGGCGTCGAGCTGGGCCTCCTCCATGATGCCGGCGGCCTCGCGACGGGCCTCCTCGACCAGCTCGGCGGCGAGCTCGTGCGCCTCGTCGAGCGACTGCTCCGCAGCCCGCTGGGCGGTGACGAGCGTCCGCTTCAGCGTGGACTCCGTCTCGGAGGCGGAAGCGAGCCGGTCCTCCGACTGCCGCAGCCGGTGTCGCAGGTCCTCGACCTCCGAGCCGAGCCGCTCCACGGTGTCGGCGACCTGGTCGAGGAGCTCGTCGACCTGCGGCACGGAGTAGCCGCGGACCGCCTGCTTCAGCGGGTAGTTGATGATGTCGTCGGGCGACAGCCCCATGGGAGCTCCGATCAGCTGCACCGCAGCGCGGCGCGGAGGATCCACACCGCGAGGAAGATCACGATGATGGACAGGTCCAGCGCCATGCCGCCGAGACGCAGTGGCGGGATCATCCGCCGCAGCGGCGCGGCGAGCGGCTCGACCAGGGCGCGGACGCCGTGGACGATCGGGAGGATCGGGTCGGGTGGTCGCGGCACCCACGAGAAGATGACGTGCGCGATGAGCACCAGCCAGTAGGCCTCGAGCAGCAGGCAGAGGACGTACGCGAACATGCGTCAGGCGTCCCGCGCCGGTACGCGGTAGCCCATGTCCGACAAGCGGTGACGCTCGTCGAGCGGGATGTCGACGCCGTCCGGGACGAGCAGGAAGCAGCGTGACCCCGCGGGCACGAGCCGACCACGCAGCGCGTAGGTGACCCCGCTGACGAAGTCGAGGACGCGACGGGCGACCGTCGGCTCGGCGTCACGGAGGTCGAACAGGACCGGCTGGCCCGAGCGGTAGCGCTCGCCGACCCGTTCGACCTCCTCGAAGGCCGTGATCGGCAGGACGGCGACGCGGACGCTGCCCTGCATCGCGCGCACGTGCGGGGTGCCGGACTCGGGCACCGGCAGGCGGCGGACGTTGCCGGCGGGTGCCTCCGCGGCGCGCGGGGCGGGGCGGGGCGCCGGCCGGTCGTAGCCGTCGTCGCCCTCGGGCGCGTACCCGCCACCGAAGTGCTCGGGCAGGTCGTCGTGCTCGTCGGGTTCCTCGACGAGACCCAGGTAGACCAGGGTCTTGCGCCACACACCGCTCATGTCGTCCTCCTCATCCCGCCCGGCCTCACCGGTGCGGGCTCCACGCGCTCTCGCCCCGGGGGCCGAACAACGCCGTGCCGATCCGGACCATCGTCGCACCCTCGCGGACCGCCGCCTCGAGGTCCGCGCTCATCCCCATGCTGAGGTGGACGACCTCCGGCCACCGCCTCCGTGCATCGTCGCGCAGCCCGCGCAGCGTCGCGAAGTGGGGTCTCGCGGCCTCGCCCTGGTCCGCGCCGGGAGGCGGGAGCGGCGGCACGGTCATCAGTCCCTCCACCGCGAGGTTCGGCAGGTCGCGAGCGTACGCGACGAGATCGAGCGAACCGTCGACCTCGCACCCGCCCTTGGCCGGATCGTCGCCGACGTTGACCTGCACGAGGATCCGCTGCACCGCGCCGGCCATCTCGGCACGACGGGAGAGCGCGTCGGCGAGGGACGGGCGGTCGACCGAGTGGACCAGCACGTGGGCGCCCACGAGGTCCTTGGCCTTGCGGGACTGCAGTCGGCCGACGAAGTGCCAGCGCGCGCCGTCCACGTGCGGCGCCTTCGCCTGGAACTCGGCGACACGGTTCTCCCCGAGATCGACCACGCCGGCGTCGACGACGGCCTGGGCGGCGGCGGGCGGGTGGGTCTTGGAGACCGCGATCAGCTGGACGTCGGCCGGTCGCCGCCCCGCCGACCCGCACGCCTCCGCGATGCGGCGGCGGACGTCGGCGACACGTGCGGCCACGTCGGGCGGTGCCGTCGTCACGTGTCCCGGTCCCGACGCACGACGACGCCGACCTGCCGCCCCGTGTCCGGGTCCGCGCGGTGGCTGAACCAGCGCCCGTCGGGATCGCAGCGCGTGCACCCGCCGAGACGCTCGACCGAGGCGACGCCGGCGGCGGAGAGCAGCGCCACCACGGCGGCGGGGAGGTCCAGCGACGGCGTGCCCCAGCTCGTCGTCCCGCTCGCGACGGGGTGGTCGTCGGAGACGTCCTCGCGGAGCTCGGACGGCACCTCGTAGCAGCAGCCGCCGATCGCCGGCCCGAGGGCCGCCCTGACCGTGTCGGGGGCGGCGCCCAGCGCGGCCATCGCCGCGAGCGTCGCCGGGACGATCCCGAGCTCGACCCCGCGTCGGCCGGCGTGGGCCGCCGCGACCACACCGGTCGAGGACGCGAGCAGCACCGGCACGCAGTCGGCCACCTGGACCGCCAGGGGTCGACCCACGGACGCGGTGACGAGCGCGTCGACACCGCGCAGCTCGGCGCCCTCGGGGGTGTCGTCGTCGACCACCGCGACCTCGGCGCCGTGCACCTGCTGCATCCAGACGACCGCGGAGGGCTCGAGGCCCATCTCCGCGAAGGCCGCGCGCCGGTCCGCCGCCAGCCGCGACGGTTCGTGCGGCCGGCGGTGCGACAGGTTGCCGGCGGCGCCGACGGACGGCGCCGCGCCATCCTGCGCCGGCCGACCGGTGAACCAGCCGGCCACCGCGGGCCCGAGCTCCACCGCGTGCACGGCCGGCGTGCCCGCGGGCGGCGGAGACGGGCGCGGCAGGACGTCCTCGGCCGGGCTCACCGGAGGAACGACGGGATGTCCAGGTCGTCGTCGGCGTCGGCGTCGATCACCACGGACGGAGCCGGTCGTGGGTCGCCCGGTGCGGAACGGAACACGTCGTCCTCGTCGTCGTCCTCGTCGTCGTCGAGGAACGGCGCGGCCGAGGCGAGGTGACGGCCCTCGCCCTCGTCGGCGCGGCCCGCGACGAACGCGCCCTCCTGCTCGAGCGGCTCGTACTTGTCGAAGCCCGCGGCGATCACGGTGACCTTGACCTCGTCGCCGAGGGAGTCGTCGATCACGGCACCGAAGATGATGTTGGCGTCGGCGTGTGCGGCCTTGGTGATGACGTCGGCGGCCTCGTTGACCTCGAAGAGCCCGAGGTCGCTCCCGCCGGCGAGCATCAGGAGGACGCCGCGGGCACCGTCGATCGACGCCTCGAGCAGCGGCGAGCTGATGGCGAACTTCGCGGCCTCGAGGGCCCGGTTCTCGCCACGGGCCTTGCCGATGCCCATGAGCGCCGACCCCGCGTCCTTCATCACGGTGCGGACGTCGGCGAAGTCGAGGTTGATGAGGCCCGGCGTCATGATGAGGTCGGTGATCCCCTGCACGCCCTGGAAGAGCACGTCGTCGGCGAGGCGGAACGCCTGCACGACCGAGGTCTCCCCGTCCGCGATCTGCAGCAGACGGTCGTTGGGGATGATGATGAGGGTGTCGACCTTGTCCTTGAGGCCCTTGATGCCGTCCTCGGCCTGGAGGCTGCGCTTGCGCCCCTCGAAGGTGAACGGGCGCGTGACGACGCCGATCGTCAGCGCGCCGAGCTCCTTGGCGACCTCGGCCACGACGGGCGCGCCCCCGGTGCCGGTGCCGCCGCCCTCGCCGGCGGTGACGAACACCATGTCCGCGCCCTTCAGCACCTCCACGATCTCGTCGCGGTGGTCGTCCGCTGCCTGACGCCCGACCGACGGGTCCGACCCGGCGCCGAGTCCGCGGGTCAGGTCACGACCGATGTCGAGCTTGACGTCGGCGTCCGACATCAAGAGCGCCTGCGCGTCGGTGTTGATGGCGATGAACTCCACGCCGCGCAGACCGGCGTCGATCATGCGGTTGACGGCGTTGACGCCACCGCCGCCGATACCGACGACCTTGATGACGGCCAGGTAGTTGGTGGGGTTGGCCGACATGGGCGCTCCTCCGAGAGTTGCCTCAACCTCTAGTAGAGGTGTATAGTTATGTAAACCTCTGGTGGCGCGTGAAGGTAGACGCCGGCCCGGGGTGACGCAAGCGTGTCCGCAGGGCGTCCCCGCGCGGGCCCGCCCGCCACCGCCGAACGGCCCCCACCGCGCCTCACGACCGGACCACCGGGGTGGCCGGTGCGCGGACGTCGATCGACGACACGGCGACGTCGCCGACGTCGCCGAGCACGGCGACCAGGGCACGGACCTTCTCGTCGAGCCGTTCGGCGCGACCGAGGTGGACGAGGACCGGCTCGCCGGTGGGCATGCGCAGGCGGACGTCGACCTCGTCGGCGCTGTGCGCCTCGATCCTGGCCACCCGTGTCCGGAGCGTCGGCGGCAGCTGCGCGTGGACGGTGTGGGCCGCGGCCAGCGCCGGCAGCGCCGACACGCGCTCCCCCGGCCCGGGCAGCGCGGCGCGCTCCGGCAGCAGCACCGCGACGAGGCCGTCCTCACCGCCGCGCGCCACGACCACCCCGTCGGCGTCGACGAGCACGCGGTCGCCGCCGCTGACCGCGACGAGCACCGGCTGTCGCTCCACCACGGTGATCCGCACCGTCAGCGGGTCCACCCGCCGGGCCTCGACCTCGGCCACCACGGGGAGGTCGCGGACGCGCCGCTCCGCGTCGCCGAGGTCGAGCCGGAGCGTCGACGTCCCCAGCTCGAGCGCCGCGGCCTCGATGACGGCGTCGGGGTCGAGCCGGTCCGTGCCGCTCACCTGGATCTCCGAGAGCGCGACGAGGGACGAGCGCTCGACGGCGTAGCCGACCCCCAGGAGCGCGACGATGGCGAGCACCGTCAACGTGCGACGCAGCCGTGCCCGTCGACGTTCGTCCCGGACCTCCCGTCGTCGCTCCGCGATGCGCTCGTCGACCGTCACCGGGCTCACCCGCCCCGACCGTCCGCCGCCCCGTCGGGCGCACGCACCTCGAGCCCCTCGTCGTCGAAGTCCCCCACCATCTGGACCTCGGGTCGCAGGACGATGCCGGACTCGTCGGCGACGCGCTGCCGCAGGGTCCGGATGAGGCTCCGCACGTCCGCGGCCGTGGCGGTCGGCGTGGTCACGATGAAGTTGGCGTGCAGCGCCGACACGCCGGCCCCACCGATGCGCAGCTCCTTGCCTCCCACGGCCTCGATGAGTCGGCCCGCGGAATCCCCCTCGGGGTTGGTGAACACCGAGCCGCAGTTGGGCTCGTTGATGGGCTGGTGGTCGCGGCGCCACTGCTTGATCTCGCTGATCTCGGCACGGACCTCCTCGGTCTCGCCGCGTGCCAGCCGCAGCGTCGCGGCCACGACGACCGCGTCGCTCGGCAGGTCGCTGTGGCGGTACCGCAGGCCGAGGTTCGCCGCGGGCCACGTCTCGCGGGACCCCGACGACAGCCGGAACAGCTCCGCCTCGACGAGGTGGTCGGCCATCTCGCCGCCGTGGGCGCCCGCGTTCATCCTCACCCCCCCACCGAGGCTGCCGGGGACCGCGGCCGCCCACGCGAAGCCGCGGAAGCCCTCGTTCGCGAGCTTCACCGCGAGGCTCGGCAGCGGCTCGGCGGCGCCCGCGGTGACGAGCTCGCCGTCGACCTCGTAGCCGCGGAAGCCGCGACCGAGCGAGACGGCGATCCCGTGCCACCCGGCGTCGGCGACGAGGAGGTTGGAGCCACGCCCCACGATCAGCCACGGCAGGTCGTGCTCGGCGCACACGCGCCCCACGGCGACGAGGTCGTCGTCGCGCATCGCGTCGACGTGGACGCGGGCGGGTCCCCCCACCTTGAGCGTCGTCAGCTCGGAGATCGGTGCCGCGCCCGTGACCTCGCCCTCGCAGGCCTCGCGGAGAGCGGCGACCACGGGATCGTCCGTCGCGGGCACGTCGGCGCTCATCGCTCGGTCCGCAGCAGCTCGAGGAGCGCAGGCCCCACCTGGGTCACGTCGCCGGCGCCGGTCACGAGCACGAGGTCGCCCGGCTGGACGATGCGCGCGAGCTCCGCCGGGACCGAGCCGAGGTGGGGCTCCCACACGACCTTGGCGCCGGCCTGCTCGGCCGCGTCCGCGACGAGACGGCCGGAGACGCCGGGGACCGGCTCCTCGCTCGACGCGTAGATCTCGGTGACGACCACCACGTCGGCGGCGGCGGCGGCCCGCCCGAGCTCGGCGCCGAAGACCTTCGTGCGCGAGTACCGGTGGGGCTGGACGACGAGCACCACACGTCCCTCGGCCTCGGAGCGCGCCGCGGCCAGGGTCGTCCGCAGCTCGGTGGGGTGGTGCGCGTAGTCGTCGATGACGGCCACGCCGCCGGCCCCGCCCAGCCGCTGGTAGCGCCGCAGCGCACCGGTGAAGGCCGTGAGGCCCGTGGCGGCGAGCTCGAGGTCGACGCCCACCCAGCGCGCGACGGTGAGCGCGGCCGTGGCGTTCAGGAGGTTGTGGTGGCCGGGCACGCCGAGCCGGAAGGACACGAGGTCCTCACCGTCGGCGCGCAGCCGCGCGGCGCCGTCGTCGTCCACCAGCAAACGGACGTCGCTGCGGGGGTCGGTGCCGTAGGTGATCACGCCGTCGGTCCCGGCGGTGAGAGCCGCGCTCCCCGGATCGTCGAGACACACGATCGCCGGCGCACCGGGCGTCCGACGCCGCAGGAAGTCGACGAAGGCACCGGCGACGTCCTCGTCGGAGGTGAACTCGTCGGGGTGGTCCAGTTCGAGGTTGGTGACGACGGCGAGGTCCGGGCGGTAGGCGAGGAACGAGCGGTCGGACTCGTCGGCCTCCGAGACGAACACGTCGTCGGCGCCGGCGTGGGCGTTGGTCCCGGACTCGTTGAGCGACCCGCCGATCGCGAAGCTGGGGTCGGCGCCGGCGGCCTGCAGCGCCACGACGGCCATCGAGGTGGTCGTCGTCTTTCCGTGGGTCCCCGCGATGAGGACGGCGCGGCTGCCCTCCATCAGGGCGGCCAGCATCTCGGCACGGCGGAGGACCGGCGTCCCCGCCCGTTCGGCCGCGACGATCTCGGGGTTGTCGCGCGACACGGCCGTGGAGATCACGACCGCCTCGGCGCCCTCGACCGCTGCGGCGTCGTGGCCGATGCGGACCTCGGCGCCCATCGCACGCAGCTCGTCGAGGGCACGGCCCTCCTGCAGGTCGGACCCGCTGACCCGGTGCCCGCGCTGGAGCAGGATCCGGGCGATGCCGGACATCCCGGCACCCCCGATCCCGACGAGGTGGACGGCCGTGGGGCGCGAGAGGTCGAGCGGGGCGGACGGGGTCACGACGTGCTCCGTCGGTCCGGGGGCAGGAGGTCGAGGATCAGACCCGCGACGTTGGCGGCCGCGTCGCGGCGTCCGAAGGCGCGCGAGGCGGAGGCGACGGCCGTGCAGGCGGTCTCGTCGACGAGCCAGGGCTCCACGGCGGCGACGAGGCGTGCGGCGTCGAGGTCGCCGTCCTCGATCACGACCGCTCCCCCGGCCTGCTCGAGCGCGCGCCCGTTGTGGAGCTGGTGGTCGGCGGTGGCGTGCGGGTACGGGACGAGGACCGCGGGCTTGCCGAGGGCGGTGAGCTCGGCGATCGAGGTGGCACCGGCGCGGCACACGACCGCGTCCGCGGCGGCGTAGGCGGCGGCCATGTCGTCGATGAAGTCGACGCACCGCACGAGCGGTCCCGCCCCGGTCCCACGGGCGCGCTCCCACGCGGCGGCCGTCTCGCGGTGGAGGTTCTGTCCCGCCGCGTGGAGGATCTGGAGCCGGTCCGGCTGGGACCAGCGGCCGTAGCTGTCGACGGCCGCCTGGTTGATCGCGCGAGCTCCCTGCGACCCGCCGAACACGAGCAGCGTCACCCGGTCCGGCTGGAGGCCGAAGTGCCGTCGGGCGTCCTCGCGCTGCGCGTCCTGGTCGAGCGCCAGCATCTCCTCGCGGACGGGGTTGCCGGTGACCGCGACGCGCTCGGGGTGGCGGAACCGGTCCGCCGAGCCGGGGAACGTGACGGCGATGCGGTCGGCCCAGCGCGCGGCGAACCGGTTGGCGAGGCCGGGGACGGAGTTCTGCTCGTGGATCACGAGCGGCAGCTGGAGCCGTGCGGCCGCCCAGTCGAGCGGGAAGCTCACGTAGCCGCCGAAGGTGATCGCGCCGACGGCCCGCTCCTCCGTGGCGACCGCCACGCAGGCCCGGACAGCCCCGCGCAGCGCCGACGGCACCTTGAGCAGGCCGAGGGACAGTCGCCGGGGCACCGGCAGCACGTCGATGTGGTGGAGGCGGAAGCCGGCCTCGGGGACCAGGCGCCCCTCGAGCCGGTCCTTCGTGCCGACGAAGACGGGCTCGACGGTGGGGTCGAGCCGCTCGAGCTCGCGGGCGACGGCCAGCGCCGGGAAGACGTGGCCGGCGGTGCCGCCGCCGGCGAACAGGACGGTGCGGTGGGTGTCCGTCACGACCTCGCCTCCGCGCGGCCGACGATCCGGCCGCGTGGCTCGGCGCGGCGCGAGATGCTCACGAGGATCCCGAGCGCCACGAGCGTCGACACGAGCGAGGACCCCCCGACGGAGACCAGCGGGAGGGTGACGCCGGTGATCGGGAGCAGGCCCGTGACGGTGCCGACGTTGATCAGCGCCTGCCCGACGATCCAGCCCGTGATGACGAACGCGACCGTACGCCCGAAGCCGTCCTCGGCATCCCTGGCGGTCCGCAACCCGACGACCAGGATCCCGGCGAACAGCGCCAGGACGAACATCGCGCCGACCATCCCGAGCTCCTCCCCGATGATGGCGAAGATGAAGTCGGTCTCGGGGTTGGGGATGTAGTTCCACTTGCCCCGGCTGGCACCCAGCCCGAGGCCGAACACGCCGCCGTCGGCCATCGCGAACTTGGCCTGGAGGAGCTGGAAGCCGGCGGAGTCCGCGTACTTCTCGGGGTCGAGCCAGCCGTGGATCCGGGCGGCGCGGTAGGACGCCCCGAACGCGAGCGCGGCGACGGCGAGGGTGGACAGGACGCCGCCGATGCCGAACCACCGCATCGGCAGCCCCTCGATCCACAGGACGAGCGCCACGATGACCCCCAGGATGATCGTGGTGCCGAGGTCCGGTTCGAGCAGCACCAGCACGGCCTCGACGGCCAGCAGCGGGATCGCCGGGACGAGCAGGTGGGTGAGGTCGTGGAGATCGATGCCCTTCTCGCGCTTGCGCGCGAACACGTCGGCGAGCCACAGGAGCGTCGCGATCTTGGCGACCTCGGACGGCTGGACGACGAGCGGGCCGACGCCGACCCAGCGGGCCGACCCGAAGCGGCTCACGCCCACCGGGGTCAGCACGACCGCGAGCAGCAGGAGCGAGCCGGCGAGCAGGAACCACGACGTCCGTCGCCACACGCGGTGGTGCAGCGACGAGACGAAGAGGAAGGCGGGGATGCCGAGGAGGGCCCAGCCGAGCTGTCGGCGGAAGATGCCGAACACGTCGCCGTTCTCGGCGGCGTCGACGATCGACGCCGAGAAGCTCATCACGAGCCCGAGGACCAGCAGGGCCGCGGTGAGCGCGGTGAGCACCGTCGCGTCACGGGTCCAGGGTCCGGCGTGGTGCCCGTCGACGTAGCTGCGGAGCCGTCCACGTCCCGGCACCCGGAGCGCGCGGAGGCGGGGGAAGTCGTGCTCGCGGACGGTCACGGTGCTCCCTCCCCCGCGGCGAGGCCGCGCGCGGCGGCGGCGAAGCGGTCGCCGCGGTCGGCGTAGTCGGTGAACATGTCGAACGACGAGCAGGCGGGTGCGAGCAGGACCGTGTCGCCGGGCCGGGCCAGCGCCGCGGCCGTCCGCACGGCCTCCTCCATCGAGCCGGCGCGTCGCGCCTCGACGCCGACGGAGGCGCAGACGGCGGCCAGCGCGTCCGCGGCCTCCCCGATCACGACGGCGGCGCGGACCGCCCCGAGCGAGTCGGCGAGCACGGACAGGTCCACCCCCTTCGCGATCCCGCCGGCGATCCAGACCACGGCATCGAAGCTCGCGAGCGCGGCCGCCGCGGCGTGCGTGTTGGTGGCCTTGGAGTCGTCGACGTAGGCGACGCCGTCCACCTCCACGACGTGCTCGACCCGGTGACGGCCCGGACGGAACGAGGCCAGCGCGTCCGCGGCCACGGCGCCGGGGACGTCGAGCAGGAGGCCCGCGGTCGCGGCGGCCGCGAGGTTCGCGACGTGGTGGGGTGCCCGCAGGCGCAGCTCGTCGAGGCCGATCAGGCGGCCGGTCGCCCCGGTGACCGTGGAGACGAGCGCGTCCGCCTCGATCCCGACGCCGTGGTCGGGCAGGTGGGTGGCCGAGAACGCGGCCCGGCCGGCGGGCGCGGACGCGTCCGCCAGCGCGACCGTCGTCGCGTCGTCGTCGTTGTGCACCGCCCAGTCCCCTGGCCGCTGTGCCTGCCACAGCCTCGCCTTGGCCGCACCGTACGCCTCGAACCCCCCGTGCCAGTCGAGGTGGTCCGGGGCCACGTTCAACAGCACCCCGACCTCGGGGCGCAGCGCGGCGCAGAAGCGCAGCTGGAACGACGACAGCTCGGCCACGAGGACCGCGTCGGGGGCGGCGGCCGCTGCCGCCGTCGTCACCGGCGTGCCGATGTTCCCGCACGCCACGGCGTCGATCCCGCCGGCCGCCAGCACGGCGGTCGTGAGCTCGGTCACCGAGGTCTTGCCGTTGGTCCCTGTGATGGCGACGAGCCGACGCGGAGAGAGCCGGATGCCGAGCTCGGGCTCGGACCAGATGGCGCGGCCCTCGTCGCCGGCGCGGACGAGCACGGGAGCACGCTCGGGGACCCCCGGGGACGGGACCACGAGGTCGACCCCGTCGAGGTGGGCGGCCGGGTCCACCCCGTCGCGGACGTCGGCGCCGGCGGCCCGGACGGCGTCCGCGCCGGCCGGTGCGCGCTGCTCGTCGACGACCACGACGGCGACGCCGGCGGCGAGCAGCGCACGGGTGGCCGCGAGACCCGAGCGGCCGGTGCCGACGACCAGCGCGCGGCCGATGTCGCGGAGGGCGTCGGGGCGGTCAGCCACGCTGCAGGACCACCCGGGTCACCGACTCCGCGTAGAAGATCGCCAGGCCGGCGGCGATGCCGATGCCGGCCACGATCCAGAACCGCACGATGATCGTGGTCTCCTGCCAGCCCACGAGCTCGAAGTGGTGGTGGATCGGCGTCATGCGGAACACGCGGTTGCCGAAGACGCGGAAGACGAAGACCTGGATGATGACCGACAGCGTCTCGACCACGTACAGCCCGCCGAGCAGGACGAGCAGCAGTTGGGTGTTGGTCGCGACGGCGACCGCGGCCAGCAGGCCACCGAGCGCGAGCGAGCCGGTGTCGCCCATGAAGATCTTGGCCGGCGGGGCGTTGTGCCACAGGAAGCCGGCGCACGCCGCCATGACCGCGGCCGTGATGACGGCGAGGTCGAGGGCGTCGCCGGCGGTCAGGAAGTCGTACGCGGCCGGGTTCCGGAACTGCCAGAACGCGATCAGCGTGTAGGCACCGAACACGAGCGTGCCGGACCCGGCCGCGAGGCCGTCGAGGCCGTCCGTCAGGTTCACGGCGTTGGACGCGCCGGCCAGCAGCACGAACACCCACACGAAGAACACGGCGGTCGGGAGACCGATCTGGATCTCGCCGACGATCGAGAAGTTCGCGGGGATGCCGGCGTAGGTCGGACCGAGGTGGGCGAACAGCACGGCGATGACCGCCTGCCCGACGAACTTCGCCGTCTTGCTGAGCCCCAGGTTCCGCTGGGCCCGCAGCTTGATGTAGTCGTCGGCGAAGCCCACGAGGGCCATCCCCACGAAGGTCCCCATGACGAGGGCGCCCCGCCACGTGAACTCGAGGCTGCCGATGTGGGCGACGAGGTAGGCGACCACGGCGGCACCCACGATGGCCGCCCCACCCATCGTGGGGGTGCCGGCCTTCGTCTGGTGCGACTCCGGACCCTCCTCGCGGATGGGCTGACCGAAGCCGTGACGCCGGAAGTACCGGATGACGGCCGGTGTGCCGGCGAGCGACAGCACCATGGCGACCATGGCGGCCAGGAGGATCGCGATCACGTGTCGTCTCCGTCCGCCGGACCGCCGGGCGCGTCGTCCCCACCGAGCAGCGCCGCCGCGACCGCTTCGAGTCCGCCGACCCGGCTCGCCTTGACGAGCACCACGTCGCCGGGGCCGACGTCGCCGGCGAGGACCGCCGTGGCCGCGTCCGCGTCGGCGACCTCGAGCACCTGCTCGGGCGGGCATCCGCCGGCGCGGGCGCCGACGGCGATCGCCCGCGCCTCCTCCCCCACGGCGACGACGAGGTCGACGCCCAGCTCGGCGGCGCGACGGCCGATGGCCTCGTGCTCCGCCCCGGCGGTGGGACCGATCTCGGCCATGACGCCCAGGACCGCGATGGTGCGGCCCGTCCGCTCGACGGTCGTCAGCATCTCGAGCGCGGCCGCGACGGACGTCGGGTTCGCGTTGTAGGCGTCGTTGAGGATGACGAGCCCGTCGCGCTCGGCGACCTCGCCGCGCCAGGCGCTGATCCTCGCGGCGGCGAGCGCCTCGGCGGCGTCGGGTACGGACACGCCGGCGACCCCCGCCGCGGCGAGAGCCGCGAGGGCGTTGGAGACGTGGTGGCGGCCGGCGACCGGGAGCGTGACCTCCGCGTCGCCCCACGGGGTGCGGGCCGTGAAGGAGGCCCGGGCGAGCCGGTCGAGCCGGACGTCGTCGCCCACGAGGTCCGGCGCGTCGCCGGCTCCCCGTCGCTCGGCGAGCCCGTAGCGGAGCACCGCCCCCGGAGCGCGGTCGGCCATCGCGGCGACGCGCGGGTCGTCGGCGTTCAGCACGGCGGTGCCGTCGGGGGCGAGGCCCTCGACCAGCTCCCCCTTCGCGCGCGCCACGGCCTCGATGTCGCCGAACAGCTCGAGGTGGACGCCGGCGACGGCGGTGACCACGCTCACGTCGGGGCGGGCGTACGGCACCAGCTCCGCGACGTGGCCGACGCCGCGGGCGCCGATCTCGACCACGAGCGCCTGGCTGTCCTCCCGCAGCGACAGCAGGGTCAGCGGGACGCCGAGCTCGTTGTTGAACGACCCCTCGGCGGCCACGGTGCGCAGCCCGGCCCCGAGCGCGGCGGCGGTCAGGTCCTTGGTGGTGGTCTTGCCGACCGATCCCGTGATCGCCACCACGAACGGGTCGACCCGGTCGCGCACGGCGGCTCCGAGCAGGGCGATGGCGCGCCACGTGTCGTCGACCCGTACGACGCCGATGCCCGCACCGAGGTCGACGTCGCGCTCGCTCAGCACCGCCACGGCCCCGCCCTCCGCGGCACCGGCGAGGAAGTCGTGCCCGTCGGCGTGCTCGCCGCGGATCGCGACGAACAGGGCGTTGCCGCGCGGGATCCGCCGGGAGTCGGTGGTGACGGCGTCGATCACGAGGTCGGGGTCGCCGGCGACGAGCCGCCCGCCGGCCGCGCTCGCGACCTCGTCGAGCCGGAGCGGGATCATCGGGCGACCTCGGCGACGTCGGAGGCGCCGAGGAGCTCGGCGGCGACGAGGCGGTCGTCGAACGGGACGGTGCGGTCGGCGAACGTCTGGCCGGTCTCGTGCCCCTTCCCGGCGATCACCACGACGTCACCCGCCCGCGCACCCTCCAGGGCGAGCGCGATGGCCCGGCGCCGGTCGACCTCGACCACGACGCGGCCGGGAGCGCCTCCGGCGACGGCCTCGTCCGCCCCGACGCGCATGGCGTCGAGGATGGCCTGCGGGTCCTCCGACCGGGGGTTGTCCGACGTCAGGACGGCCACGTCGGCCTGCGCGGCGACGGCGCCCATCAGCGGGCGCTTGCCGCGGTCGCGGTCACCCCCCGCGCCGATGACGAGGTGCAACCGGCCGCCCGGCTCGAGGAGCGGGCGGGTCGAACGGACGACGTGCTCGAGCGCGTCGGGGGTGTGGGCGTAGTCCACGAGGACCGCGAACGGCTGACCCCGGTCGACCCGCTCCAGACGTCCGGGCACGCCCGCGCACGCGGCGACGCCGGCGGCCGCCGTGTCGGCACCGATGCCGGCGGCGACCGCGGCCAGGTAGGCGCCGACGGCGTTGGTGACGTTGTGCTCGCCCACGAGACGGGTACGGACCTCGGTGTCCCCGTCGGGCCCGGTGACCACCGCGGTGGCGCCGGCGAGCTCGACCGCCACCTCCGCGATGCGCCGGTCGGCGTCCTCCCCGCGTCCGAAGGTGGTGACGGGGATCGTCGCCTGCGCGGCGAGACGGCGGCCCCAGTCGTCGTCGACGCAGACGATGCCCCGGTCCGCGAGCTCGGGTGTGAACAGCCGCGCCTTGGCGTCGAAGTACGCCTCCATCGAGCCGTGGAAGTCCAGGTGGTCCTGGGTCAGGTTCGTGAAGACGGCCACCGCGAAGCGCGTGCCGTCCACGCGGCGGTAGGCGAGGCCGTGCGACGACACCTCCATGCCGACGGCGTCGACGCCCCGGTCCCGCATCCGCGCGAGGAGACGCTGGAGGTCGGGCCCCTCGGGCGTGGTCCGGACGCCGGGCTGGGCCTCGCCGTGGATCCGGGTCTCGACCGTGCCGATCGTCCCGGTCCCCCACCCGGCGGCCCCGAAGGCCGACTCGAGCAGGTAGGTCGTGGTGGTCTTGCCGTTGGTCCCGGTGATCCCCACGACGGTGAGCGCGCGCGAGGGGACGTCGTGGACGCGGGCGGCGGCGGGTCCCATCGCCGCACGCACGGACGGGACGAGCAGCTGTGGGACCTCGAGGTCGAGCCAGCGCTCGACCAGCAACGCCGGCGAGCCGGCGGCCACCGCGGCGGGCGCGTGGTCGTGACCGTCGGTGGTGGCGCCCGGGACGGCGCAGAACAGCACCTCCGGTCCGGCCTGCCGCGAGTCGTGGGCCGCGTCGCGCAACTCCACGTCGTCCCCTCGGAGCTGCGCACCTGGCAGCTCCGCGGCGAGGACGGAGAGGGTCGTGCTCACGGTCGGTCCCTGTCGGGGTGCGTCGGAGCGGGGTCGCACGGGCTCGGGGAGCTGCCGGGACGACGCGGGGAGACTAACGCCGGGGCGCCACGCCCCCGGGGAGGGCCCGGGGGTCGTCCGGACGGGGCGGGGGGTCGGTGGGCGTGGGGTAGGCGTCGCGGGAGCGGGCTACGGGTCGGCGACCGCGTCCCCGTCCCCACCGGCGGCCGCCCCGACCGGGGGTGAGGCGGGCTCGTCGGCGGCCGTGGCGGGGCCCTCGAGCTTGGCGTCCGCGATGGCCCGCTGGAGCGCCGCCTCGGACAGGGCGTCGGCGAGGCTCGCGTTCGGCTCGGTGGGCGCCACCCGTCGGTGCTTGAGCGCGAACTCCATGACCTCGCGGAAGACCGGCGCCGCGACGACCCCGCCCCAGATGGGGTAGGGCTCGTCGACCATCACGGCGACGACGATGCGGGGCTCGTCCACGGGGGCGAAGCCGACGAAGGAGGCCACGTACTCGCCGGAGTACCCCCGGGCGTCCGCGCTCGGCTTGCGGGCGGTCCCGGTCTTGCCGGCGACGTCGTAGCCGGCGATCTGTGCGGTCTTGCCCGTCCCGCGTTCACCGGACACCACCCGGGCGAGCATCTCGCGCACCTGGGTGGCCGTGCGCTCGCTGATGATCCGCTCGGTCGCGCCCGGCTCGAGTGGGGTGAGCCGACCGTCCTCGCCGACGGTGCCGCGGAGGATGCGCGGCGGGGTGGCGACCCCGTCGTTCGCGATCGTGGCGTACGCGTGGGCGGCCTGGAGGAGGGTCACCGCCACCCCCTGTCCGATGGCGATCGTCGGCAGCGAGGTGTTCCACCACGACTCCACGGGCATGAGCAGCCCCGCGGCCTCGCCCGGGAAGCCGGTGTCGAGGCGTCGCCCGTAGCCGAAGTCCCGCAGGTACCGGTCGAGCCGCTCCGCACCCAGGGCCTGCGCGACCTGGATGGTGCCGACGTTGGACGACGTCTCGATGACCTCCGCGAAGTCGATGTGCTCGACCGGGTGGTCGTGGGAGTCCTTGAACGTCTTCGACCCGACCTTGATCCGGTCCGCCACGGCCATGGGCGTGGAGGGCGCGACGACCCCTTCCTCGATGGCGGCGGCGGCCGTGAGCGCCTTCTGGACCGAGCCGGGCTCGAACACGTCCGTGACGGCGCGGTTGCGCCAGTTGGCCTGCACGCTGCCGTCGATGTCGTTGGGGTCGAAGCCCGGCTCGCTGGCCATGGCGAGCACGTCGCCCGTGCCGACCTCCAGGACGACCACGCTGGCGCCGGCGGCGTCGAACTCGTCGACCGCGCGCAGGGCAGCCGCCTCGGCGGCCGACTGGATCTCGCGGTCGATCGTCAGGACGAGGTCCGTGCCGGCGACGGGTGGCTGGAGCTCGCGTGGGCCCGAGGCGATCGCGAGGCCGCCGGGTGCTCCCTCCATCACGAGCTGTCCGGGCGTGCCGTGGAGGATGCCGTCGTGCTGCAGCTCGAGACCGTGCAGCCCGGCGCCGTCGATGCCGGTGAAGCCGAGGATCTGACCGGCGAGCGGTCCGGCGGGGTAGACCCGTCGCGGCTCCGTGAGGAGCCCGATGCCGGGGAGCTCCAACGCCATGATGCGCTCGCCCAGCGACCAGTCGAGCTGACGGGCGAGGTAGACGAAGTGGGCGTCGCGCTCGAGCGCCTCGCGCAGGTCGGCGACGTCGCGTCCCACCAGGGGCGCGAGCACCTCGGCCACGTCGGCGGCGTGTGCGGCAGCCGGCTTCTCCGTGCCGTCGGGGGCCTCGCCCGGTCGGTAGGCACGCGGATCGGCGTAGATCGTGGCGCTGTCCACCGAGGTGACGAGGACGTCGCCCTCACGGTCGTAGACGCGGCCGCGGCGGGCGGGGAGCTCGATCGTCCGGGCCCGCTGGCGGACGCCGCGGTCCGCCAGCTCCTCGGCGTCGACCACCTGGAGGTCGACGAGCCGCCACCCGACGAGGCCGAAGACCAGCACGAACAGGAGCAGCATCCCGGTGAGCCGACGCGCGACCGGGTCGCGCGGCAGCCTCGGGAGACGCCCGGGGGCGCCACTGTCGGAGCGACGGGTGATCGACCGACCCGGCGCTGGTGGGCGGCCCGACGTTCCGGTCACGGGACCTCTACTTCTCGACCGAGAGCACCGGCTTCAGCGGGTCGGTGGCCTCGTCGTCGCTCGCGACGAGATCCGGCATGACCCCGTCGGCCGGGAGCGTACGGTCGACGACGAGGAACCTGACGGAACCGGCGGGGACCATGCCGAGGTCGAGCGCCGCGGCGCGGATGCGCGCCGGGTCCTCGAGGCGGGCCACCTCGGCCACGAGCATCGCGTAGTCGCGCTCGGCGGTGACCACCTCCTGCTCCAGCCGGTGGGCGGCCACCGCGTCCCCCGCCGCCAGCGCGTTGAGGCTGACGGTGCCGAACACGGTCGCGCCGGCGAGGCCGAGGTACAGGAGCGCGAACCGGAGCGTGTGCCGCGGCCGCGGCTCCGGGACGACGCGGAGGTGGGGACGCCGCGCGTGGCTGCGCGGGAGTGGCCGCCGGGAGGGGGCGGGAACGGCGCTCATGCCTGGTCCTCTGCTGCTGCAGCGCGACGGACCACCCGGAGACGGGCGGCCGAGGCGCGGGGGTTGTCGACGATCTCGAGCTCGTCCGGTCGCTCGGGGCGGCGGATGACGTGCTCGACGAGGGGGACGCGGCCGCAGGCGCACACCGGGAAACCCGGTGGGCAGATGCACCCGCTGGCCGCGTCGGCGAAGGCCCGCTTGACGATGCGGTCCTCCAAACTGTGGTAGGCGAGGACGGCCATCACGCCGTCCGGGGCGAGGCGCTCGAGGAGGGCGGGGAGGACGGCCTCGAGGGCCGTGAGCTCGCCGTTGACCTCGATGCGCAGGGCTTGGAACGTCCTCGTCGCGGGATGGCCCCCCGTGCGCCGGGCCGCCTGGGGGATGGCATCGCGGACCACCTCGGCGAGGTCGGTGGTGAGCTCGAACGGCCGGATCCCGCGACGGGCGACGATGGCACGGGCGACGCGGTCGGCGAACTTCTCCTCGCCGAACCGCCGGATCACGCCGGCGAGGTCGCGCAGCTCGTAGGTGTTGACGACGTCGGCGGCGGTGCGGGGCGCGTCGGGCCCCATCCGCATGTCGAGCGGACCCTCCTGGCGGTAGCTGAAGCCACGCTCGGCGCGATCGACGTGCATCGACGAGATGCCCAGGTCCAGCAGGACCGCGGCGACCCGATCGACACCCAGGTCGTCAAGAACGGCAGGTGCAGCATCGAAGCGTGCCTCCACGAGGTGGCGGGTGACGGAGTCGGGGAGCTCGGCGAGGCGGTCGCCGGCGAGGGCCAGCGCGGTCGGGTCGCGGTCGATGCCCACGAGGGAGGCGGTGCCGTAGCGCTCGGCTCGCGCCGCGAGGACCGCAGTCGCGTGGCCGGCGGCACCGAGCGTGCCGTCGAGGTAGACGCCGGCCGGCGCGTCCGCGAGCAGCTCGACGACCCGGTCCAGCAGGACCGGGACGTGCGGCTCGCTCGCGGTCGCCATCACGGTCAGGCGCGCTTCGACGTGATGCGGTGGTCGAGCAGCGTCGAAGACGACCTCGCAGCCCGATCCGGCGAGAACGTCACGAGGTCGAGCGCGAGGAGGCCGAGCGCGACCTCGCGGGGGCCCTCGCGGAGCTCCATGATCGACTCGAGCTCGGCGACCGCCTCGTCGCGGTCGCGGGCGGGGAGGGTGTCGATGGTCCGGATGAGGTCGCTGATGGTCTGCATCGGTCGTGCCTCCTTCAGAAGAGGAACGGGGCGTCGAGGTTCGCGAACGCGTCCTCGGCGGCGGTGCGGTACTGCTCCCAGACGGTGCGGTCCCAGATCTCGAGCTTCGTGTCCGCGCCGTTGATCGTGAGGTCCTTGTCGAGGCCCGCGTACTCGCGCAGACGGGGCGGGATCGTCACCCGCCCCTGGGCGTCGGGCTTCTCCTCCTGCGCTCCCGCGAGGAACACCCGGAGGTAGCCCCGGGCACGCAGGTCCTCGCGCGGCAGGGACCGCAGCTCCTCGACCCGCTTCTCGAAACCGGTCAGGGGGTAGACGTCGATGCAGCGGTCCTGGGACGGGGCGAACACGAGCCCGGAGGAGA
>JAHWJY010000162.1 GCA_019348135.1 Actinomycetota bacterium | reverse complement strand
TGGAAGTCGTCGAACGCCTGCCGCAGCTCGTCCTCGGTGTTCATCACGAACGGGCCGGCCCAGGCGATCGGCTCGCGGATGGGCTGGCCCCCCAGGAGAACGACCTCGAGGTGCGTGGCGCCGTCCTGGCTCCCGGTGGCGGCGGTGAGCGTCAGGGCATCGCCGGGCCCGAACACGACGAGCTGTCCCGTGCGCACGGGGCGTCGCTCGGCGCCGACCGTGCCCCGACCGGCGAGCACGTAGACGAGCGCGTTGAAGTGGCGCGGCCACGCGATCGAGACCTCGGCGTCCGGGCTGACGCTCACGTGGACCATCGTGATGGGGGTGTACGTGGATCCCGGGCCGGTGTGGCCGCCGAGGTCGCCGGCGATCAGCCGCAGTAGCGCGCCGCCGTCGTGGCTCGACAGCAACCTGACCTCGCTGCCGTGGAGGTCCTGGTACCGCGGCGGCACCCACTTCTGCTCGCGCGGGAGGTTCACCCACAGCTGCAGCCCGTGGAACAACCCACCGCTGGCGACGACCTGCTCGGGGGGCGTCTCGATGTGCAGGATGCCCTGCCCGGCCGTCATCCACTGCGTGTCGCCGTCGGTGATGACGCCGCCGCCCCCGTTCGAGTCCTGGTGCTGGATCACGCCGTCGATCATGTAGGTCACCGTCTCGAACCCGCGGTGCGGATGCCACGGCGTCCCCTTCGGCTCGCCGGCGCCGTAGTCGATCTCACCCATCTGATCGAGGTGGATGAACGGGTCGAGGTCCTCCAACGCCACGCCGGCGAAGGCCCGCCGCACCGGGAAGCCCTCGCCCTCGAAGCCCCGCGGTGCCGTCGTGACGCTGCGGACGGGGCGCCAGTCGGTCGCCACCGGGTCGGGGCGCGGGACCCGGGGCAGGGCGGTGATGTCCTCGACGGTCACGGCAGGCATCGGGGTACTTCCTTCCGGGCGAACGACGACCTACTCGTACCATCCCGACGCGGCCCGGTCCCGGCCACCCGTCCAGCCACCGACGCCAGAGCACGACCATGGGATGGCGACGACGATGCACCGGCAGGGCGGCCACCCGGTGGCCGCCACCGCGTTCGGAGGCGCCGCTAGGGTCGGGCCATGGACCATGCGCCTGCGCCGTCAGCCGTCGCCGCCCGTCCCGGCGCGCGGACGAGGGCCGCGGTCGTGTCGGTCCGGGGCGGGCGGTCGACGCGCCGCAACGACGTCCTCGCGAGCGAGGAACCGCTCGAGATCCGGGTGTCCGCCGGCGGCGCGCGACGCAACGTCGCCGTGACGATGCGGACGCCGGGCCACGACTTCGAGCTGGCCGTCGGCTTCCTCTTCGGCGAGGGCGTGGTGCGGGGTCCCGGGGACGTCCGGCGCGTGCGGTACTGCGTCGACCGCCAGCTGTCGGAGGAGCAACGCTGGAACACCGTGACGGTCGACCTGACCGCCGCCGCGCTGCCCGACCTCGACCGCCTCGAGCGGCACTTCTCGATCACGAGCGCCTGTGGGGTCTGCGGGAAGGAGAGCCTCGACGCACTCGAGGTGAGGGGCCTCCGCTCCGTGCCCACGGGTCCGCCGGTCGCGGCGGAGGTCCTGGCGGGCCTCCCCGAGCAGCTCCGTTCGGCACAGGCCGTGTTCGAGGACACCGGCGGCCTGCACGCCGCGGCGGTCTTCACGCCCGACGGTGAGCTCGTGGCCGTCCGCGAGGACGTCGGACGCCACAACGCCCTCGACAAGCTCGTGGGCTGGTCCCTGCTCGAGCGCGGACTGCCGCTCGGCGACGGCGTCGTGCTGGTGAGCGGTCGCGCCTCGTTCGAGCTCGTCCAGAAGTGCGTCGCCGCCGGGGTGTCGACGATGGCCGCCGTGTCGGCGCCGAGCAGCCTCGCGGTGGACACCGCCCGGCGCTTCGGGGTGACCCTGGTCGGGTTCCTGCGGGGCGACCGCTTCAACATCTACACGGGCGAGCACCGCGTCCGACCGATCGGGACGCCCGCCCGGTGACGGCCGTGTCCACCTCGGCCCTCCGGCCGTGGCAGCGAGCCGGCCCGGTACGCATGGTGTGACGGTGCCTCGGACGAGGGAGCGTCGGGTGGGCGTCACGCAGCTGCTGGATCGCGAGCGGACGGTCGCGCCACCGGGCTACAACCGCTGGCTGATCCCGCCGGCTGCGCTGGCGATCCACCTCTCGATCGGCCAGGTCTACGCGTTCTCGGTGTTCAAGAACCCGCTCGTCGAGCGGTTCGGCTCGAGCGAGACCGCGGTCGCCGTGGTCTTCAGCCTCGCCATCGCCGTGCTGGGACTGTCCGCCGCCTTCCTGGGCCCGTGGATGGAACGCAACGGCCCGCGCAAGGCCATGGTGCTGTCGGCCGTCTGCTTCTCCGGGGGCTTCCTCGTGTCGGCCCTCGGCGTCGCCGCCGGCCAGCTGTGGGTGGTCTACCTCGGCTACGGCCTGCTCGGCGGCATCGGGCTCGGCATCGGCTACATCTCCCCGGTCTCGACGCTCATCAAGTGGTTCCCCGACCGTCCGGGACTCTCGACCGGTCTCGCGATCATGGGCTTCGGCGGGGGCGCGTTCATCGCGAGCGCCGTCTCGGACCGTCTCCTCCGCACGCTCGCACCGGAGCCGACGGCAGCCATCGCGCCGGCGTTCGTCGTCCTGGGTCTGGCCTACCTGCTGCTGATGACCTACGGCGCGTGGCTGGTCAAGGTGCCGCCGCCCGGCTACGCCCCCGGCGGGTACGACCCGGCCGAGGACGAGACGGGCGTCGAGGCACGCGACATCACCGCCGACCAGGCCATCCGGACCCACCAGTTCTGGCTCGTGTGGGTGGTCCTGTTCACCAACGTCACCGCCGGCATCGGCATCCTCGAGCAGGCCTCGCCGATGATCCAGGACTTCTTCGATCAGGTCGACGCCAGCGCCGCCGCCGGCTACGTCGGTCTGCTGTCGATCGCGAACATGCTCGGCCGCTTCGTGTGGTCGTCGTCGTCGGACTACGTCGGCCGGAGACCGGTCTACGCCATGTACCTGGGCGTGGGGGCGGTGGCGGTGCTGACCGTGATCCTGATCGGCGCGAGCTCGCTGGCGGTGTTCGTGCTCGGCACCGGCCTGTTGATCTCGTTCTACGGCGGTGGCTTCGCCACGGTCCCGGCCTACCTGAAGGACCTGTTCGGCTCGCACCAGGTCGGCGCGATCCACGGGCGGCTCCTGACCGCCTGGTCGGCGGCCGGCGTCGCCGGCCCACTCATCATCAACATCCTGACCGAGTCCCAACGCCGCGGGGGCGCCGAGGGTGCTGCCGCCTACCGCCCGTCCCTCTTCGTCGTCGTCGCGATGCTGGCCATCGGCTTCGTGGCCAACCTGTTCGTGCGACCGCTCGCCGAGGGAGCGTCCGACGAGGACATCGGACGCCGGCACCGCGCCGAGCCCGCCGGGAGCCCCGGCTGATCCCGACGACGACAGGAGCGACACGTGAGCGACCGGACCGACCCCCCCGGACGACGCAGCACCGGGAAGCTGATCGTCAGCTACACGATCGTGGGCGTGCCGCTCCTGTACGGGCTGGTCGCCACGGCGATCAAGGCCTCCCAGCTCTTCACGTGACACGTGGCGGCAGGCGGACGGATCGAACCTGGCCGAACGGACGGCAGGTGCGCCGACCGGTGCGGTCGCACGACTGCGAGGGTCCCGGTGCCGGGGTTGGAGGATGACCAGTGGGACTGCGTGAGCTCCTCGACGAGTGGCCGGTCGTCCGCCAGATCAGAGGTCGGGACCTCTCGGGACTGATCGTCGAGACGGCGGGCTCGCGCCGCACCCGCGAGGAGCTGCACGCGCGGACCCGCGACGCGGACGACGTGAAGCGCTCCGTCTGCCCGTACTGCGCCGTGGGGTGCGGCCAGCTGCTCTACACCCAGGACGGCAAGCTGACCGACATCGAGGGCGACCCGGACTCGCCGATCAGTCGCGGCAAGCTCTGCCCGAAGGGCGCGGCCACGTTCCAGCTCGTCACCGGCGAGCACCGGACCAAGACGGTCCTGTACCGCCGGCCCGGCGGTACCGACTGGGAGCCGGTCGAGCTCGAGTGGGCCATGGACCGCGTCGCGCAGCTGGTCAAGGAGACCCGGGACCGGACGTGGCAGGACCGCGACGCCCACGGCACGCGGCTGAACCGCACGCTCGGGTTCGCGCACCTCGGCGGGGCGACGCTCGACAACGAGGAGAACTACCTCATCAAGAAGCTGTTCACCGCGCTCGGCGCCATCCAGATCGAGAACCAAGCGCGGATATGACACAGCTCCACGGTGCCCGGTCTGGGCACCTCCTTCGGACGGGGCGGCGCCACCTCCTTCCAGCAGGACCTCGCGAACAGCGACTGCATCGTGATCGAGGGGTCCAACATGGCCGAGTGCCACCCCGTGGGCTTCCAGTGGGTGATGGAGGCGAAGCGGCGCGGTGCCACGATCATCCACGTCGACCCGCGGTTCACGCGCACGAGCGCCGTCAGCGATCTGCACGTCCCCCTCCGCGCCGGGACCGACATCGCCTTCCTCGGCGGGCTCATCCGCCACGTCCTCGAGAACGAGCGCTACTTCCGCGACTACGTCGTCAACTACACGAACGCCGCGACGATCATCTCCGACGAGTTCCGCGACACGGAGGATCTCGACGGCCTGTTCAGCGGCTGGGACGAGGACGACGCGCAGTACGACCCGTCGTCGTGGCAGTACCGCGGCGCGGCGGACGTCGGCGCCGCCGCCGGCAAGCGTTCGATGTACGCCGGCGAGCCCGAGGCGCCACGCGGCGAGGACATCACCGACGTCGAGCGCGACGAGACCCTGCAGGACCCACGCTGCGTGTTCCAGCTGCTGCGGCGACACTTCTCGCGCTACACGCCCGAGATGGTCGCGGACGTGTGCGGCATCGAGGAGGAGCTGTTCCTCCGCGTCGCCGACGCGCTGACCGAGAACTCGGGGCCGGAGCGCACGAGCGCGTTCTGCTACGCCGTCGGCTGGACCCAGCACACCGTCGGTGTGCAGTACATCCGCACGGCATCGATCCTCCAGCTGCTGCTCGGGAACATGGGACGACCCGGTGGCGGCATCATGGCCCTGCGCGGCCACGCGTCGATCCAGGGCTCGACCGACATCCCGACGCTGTTCAACATCCTCCCCGGCTACCTGCCGATGCCGCAGGCGTCCAAGCACACCTCGCTCGCCGACTACA
>JAHWJY010000161.1 GCA_019348135.1 Actinomycetota bacterium | reverse complement strand
GGGCACCGAGGCCGAAGAGGCCACCGGTGACCCGATCCGGGTTGCGGTCGTGACCTCGACCAGCGGTCCCCTGGCCGCGTACGGCAACCAGTACGTCAGCGGCTTCGAGGTCGGCCTCGACTACGCCACCGGCGGGACCGGGATGGTCAACGGGCGTCCCATCGAGGTGGTCTTCGAGGACGACACGGGCGACCCCGCCCAGGCGACCTCGGTCGTGACCGACCTGATCGGCCAGGGCGTCAAGATCATCGCGGGCACGGTCGTCTCGGGCGTCGCGCTGCAGGTCGCACCGCTCGCCGAGCAGAACGACATCCTCTACATCTCCGGACCCGCTGCCGCCGACGGCATCACCGGCATCAACCGCAACACCTTCCGTTCGGGTCGTCAGAGCTACCAGGACGTCGCCACGGCGGCCGGGTTCCTCGAGGGCATCGATGGCAAGAGCGTGACCGTGTTCGCGCAGGACACCGCGTTCGGCCAGGCCAACGTGGCGGCCGTCGAGGCCGTGCTGGGTGCCCAGGGCGCCACGATCGACTCGATCCTCGTCCCCGAGGGCACCTCCGACTTCACGCCGTTCGCGGCGCGGGTCACCGAGGACACCCCGGACCTGCTGTTCGTCGCATGGGCCGGTGAGACCGCCGCGGCCATGTGGGAGACGCTCGGACAGCAGGGCGTCCTGGAGGCCACGACCGTGGTCACCGGACTGGCGGACCGCGCCACCTGGGGACCGAGCTTCGGCGACGTCGCCGCGGACATCGACTTCCTGGCGCACTACTTCGCCGAGGCCCCGGACAACGAGGTCAACCAGTACCTCATGGACAACAACGCCGACGTGCCGGACCTGTTCACGCCGGACGGCTTCGTCGCCGCCCAGATGATCGTGCAGGCGCTGACCGAGGGCGATGTCGACGACACCATGTCGATGATCGAGGCGCTCGAGGGCTGGACGTTCGACGCGCCCAAGGGCTCGCAGACGATCCGGGCCGAGGACCACGCGATGCTCCAGCCGATGTTCCAGGCCTCGCTCTCCGGCGAGGGCGACGACCTGACCGCCGAGGCCATCGGCACGGTCGACGCGGAGGCGGTCGCGCCGCCGGTCGGATCCTTCGACCAGGAGTGACCCGGGCTCGGGGTCGGCCCGCTCGTCGGGCCGACCCCGTCCTGAGCGTGGTCCGCCAGCCGGCGGGCCACGCTCAGGACGAGCAGACGAGCCGTGGGCCACGTCGGATGTTGGGAGTGGGCACCCGTGAGTGATGCAGCGATCCTCGTGACCGAGGGGCTGGGGTGGACGATCGGGGGCGCGCGCATCCTCGAGGACGTCTCACTGGAGATCCGCGACGGCGAGTTCCTCGCCGTGATCGGCCCCAACGGCGCGGGCAAGACCTCGCTGTTCAACCTGCTCACCGGGCTGCACGAGCCCACCGCCGGGCGCGTCCGGCTGGCAGGCGAGGACATCACCGACCTGCCGCCGCACGCACGGGCCCAGCGCGGCCTGAAGCGGTCGTTCCAGGTCACCAGCATCTTCACCGCACTGACGGTGCACGAGAACGCCCGCCTGGCGGCCCAGGCCGAGCTCCGCGGCTCGTTCGACATCTGGACGCGCGTGACGCGTCGCGACGCGGCCAGCCAGCGGGCCGACCGCGCACTGGAGCTGACCGGACTGGCCGACCTCGCCGACGAGGTCGCCGCCAACCTCTCCCACGGCAACAAGCGCAAGCTCGACCTGGCGCTCGTGCTCGCGCAGGACCCGCGGGTGCTGCTGCTGGACGAGCCGACGGCCGGGATGAGCATGGAGGACCTGCCGGACCTGGTCCGCGTGGTCCGAGACATCCAGGCCCAGGGCACGACGGTCGTCATGGTCGAGCACCGCATGGACGTGGTCATCGACCTCGCCGACCGCATCGCGGTGATGCACCACGGCTCGCTGCTGGCCTGCGACCGGCCCGATGCCGTGATGGCCAACGAGACCGTCCAGACCGCCTACCTCGGGGAGTCGCTGTGATGGCCACGACCCCGCTGCTCGCCGTCGAGGATCTCGACGTGCACATCGGCGAGTCGCACATCCTGCACGGCATCGGCTTCGAGGTCGCCGAGGGCGGTGTGACCGCCCTGCTGGGTCGGAACGGCGTGGGCAAGACCACCACGCTCAAGGGACTGCTCGGCCTGGTCGAGCGCAGCGGCAGCGTCCGCTTCGACGGCCGTGAGCTGACCGGGCTGCCGACCCACGAGATCGTCCAGCAGCGCATCGCGTACGTGCCGGAGGACCGCGAGGTGTTCTCCGAGCTGACCGTGGCCGAGAACCTCCGCCTCGCCGAGCGCGGGGACGGCGAGCCCCGCTACGACCTCGTGCACGACCTCTTCCCCCGGCTGCAGGAACGCTCCCGGCAGCGGGCCGGGACCATGTCCGGCGGCGAGCAGCAGATGCTGTCGCTCGGGCGTGCGCTGCTCAACGACAACCGGCTCTTGCTGATCGACGAGCCGACCAAGGGGCTGGCGCCCAACCTCGTCACCGAGGTCGCCGACGTGCTGGAGCGCATGAGCGAGCTGACCACCTCGTTGCTCGTGGAGCAGAACCTCGGCGTGGTGCGACGCATCGCCCACCACGCGCTCGTGCTGGACCACGGGGAGGTGGTCTACAGCGGCGGTGTGGACGAGCTGCTCGACGACCCCGCCCGCACCCGCGACCTGCTCGGCGTGGGAAGCACCAGCGGGGGGAGCCACTGATGACCGTCTTCGTCCTGCTCACCATCACCGGCCTGGGCCTGGCCGCCCTGTACTTCCTGGTGGCGTCGGGCCTGTCGTTGATCTTCGGCCTCATGGACGTGCTGAACTTCGCGCACGGCGTCTTCCTGACCATCGGCGCCTACGCGACCTGGTGGAGCGCCCAGCGGCTCGACCTCATCGGGGAACCCACCCTGCGCCTGGTCGTGGCGATCGCGATCGGCATGGCGGTGGGCGCCGCCGTCGCGGTGGCCGTGGAGGTCGCCTTCATCCGGCCGCTGTACGGCCAGCACGTCGGCCAGATCCTGGTCACGGTCGGGCTCGCGCTGGCGCTGACCGCACTGCTGCGGGCGATCTTCACGCCCGACGCCCGCGCCTTCCCGGTGCCCGACTGGATGGGCGACACCACCTCCGTGTTCGGGGCCTCGATCCCCAACAGCCGCTTCGTGGGCATCGCCGCGGCCGTCGCGGTGTACGTCGGTCTGATGGCCTTCCTCAAGCGCACCCGCTACGGGTTGATCATCCGGGCCGGTGTCGAGAACCGGGCCATGGTCACCGCGCTCGGCATCAACGTGACGCGCGCCTTCACGCTCGTGTTCGCCATCGGCGGCCTGGCCGCGGCGCTCGGTGGCGCGATCGCCGGCACCTACGCCACGTCGATCAACCCCGAGCAGGGCGGCCACCTGCTGATCTTCGCGTTCATCGTCGTGATCATCGGCGGTCTCGGGTCGCTGCGCGGCGCCGCGATCGCCTCGGTGCTGGTGGGGCTGCTGCAGCAGTACGCCAACTTCTACGCGCTGGTGGGCGCCGGCGACCTCATCGTCGTGCTGCTGCTGGCGGTCGTCCTGCTGCTGCGGCCGCAGGGCATCGGCGGGAGGGCCGCAGCATGAGCGACACGACGACCACCCTTCCCACGACCACGGCCACGACCACGCCCCGCTCCGGGGTGGGACGGCTGCTGCCGTGGCTGGGGGTGGCGCTGCTGGCCGCACTGCCGTTCATCCCGATCACGATCCCCGTCGTCTTCGGCGGCCCCCTGGACTCGCCGGGCACGCTGAACCTGCTCGCGCTGATGCTCGTCTTCGGTGCGCTCGCCCTGACCTACGACATCCTCTTCGGCTTCACGGGCCTGTTGTCGTTCGGCCACGCCCTGTACTTCGCGTTGGGGGTCTACGCGACGACGATCGCGGTCACCCACTTCGGCCTGTCACTGCTGAGCGCCGTGCTCGTCACCGTCGCGCTCGGTGTGGTGCTGCCACTGCTGCTGGGCGCGATCTGTCTGCGCGTGGGCGACATCGCCTTCGCCATGGTGACGCTGGCGTTCGCGCAGGCCGGCTCGATCTTCGTGCTGCGCGACCCGCTGCGGATCACGGGTGGCGAGGAGGGCCTCGCGCTGGACTTCCGGGCGCTGCCCGAGGTCTTCGTCGGCGTGGTCAACACCCGCTACGTGTTCTGGCTCGCGCTCGCCTTCGCGGTGCTGGTCTACCTGGTCAGCCGAGCGGTCGTGCACTCGCGCGCGGGGCGCGTGTGGCAGGCGATCCGCGAGAACGAGCAGCGGGTGGAGGTGCTCGGGCTGCAGCCCTACGCGTTCAAGCTCCTGTCGTTCGTCGTCGCGTCGTTCCTCGCCACGCTCGGCGGCATCGTGTACGTGCTGCTCCTCGGCGGGGCGAGCCCGGGCGTGACGACCGCGACGTTCACGCTGACGCTGCTGGTCATGGTGGTGCTCGGCGGCACCGGCACCCTCTGGGGCGCCGTGCTCGGTGGTGCGCTCTACACCTACCTCAACCAGCGCCTGGTCTCGTTGTCCGGATCGGACTTCGTCGAGGAGCTGCCGGGCGTCGTGCGCGGCCCGCTGTCGGAGCCGCTGTTCATCCTCGGCGCGCTGTTCGTCGCCCTGGTCATGTTCTTCCCCGGGGGCATCGCGGGACTCCGCGATGCCGCGGTCGGCCGACGCGTGGCCGGGCTGGTGCGTCACCTGACGCCCGGACGCGCAGGGGAGGACCGCTGATGACGCAGGGACAGCTGACGATCGGCCGCTGGGTCCGCGACCGCGCGGTGGTGACGCCGCGGCGCGTCGCGATCGACTTCCTCGACGAGCCCACGACCTACGCCGAGCTCGACGACCGCTCCGAACGACTCGCCGCAGCGCTCCTCACCGGTGGCCTCGTCCGTGGCGATCGCGTCGCGAGCCTCACCGGCAACCGTCCGGAGCACGTCGAACTGCTCTTCGCGTGCGCGAAGGCGGGTCTCCTGCTCGTCCCGCTCAACCACCGGCTCGCGCCGGCCGAGCTCGCCTACCAGCTCGACGACGCCGACCCGGCGGTGCTCTTCACCAGCGCCGAGCACGACGGGCTCGCCGGCGAGACGCTGGCCGCGTCCTCGTCCGCGGCCCCGCGACGGATCGCTCTCGAGCGGACCAGCCTCGACGAGCTCACCGTCGACGCCGGCGACGCCCGCGACGCCGAGGTCGGCGACGACGACCCGCTCCTCCTCGTCTACACGTCCGG
>JAHWJY010000047.1 GCA_019348135.1 Actinomycetota bacterium | reverse complement strand
GCGTGCACCGTGCGCGGCGAGCACGCCCTTCGCCCGTGCCACCGGGGGCAGGCGCGGGAGATGAGCGGCCGAGAACCGTCTCCCCGGACGGTTCCGTGGGGGCTGCGGGGGGCCGGCGCACCGGCCGGGGTCAGCTCCCGCCGGCGGGGTGCCGCTCGGGCCCGAGCGGCACCGAGCCGTCGGTGCGGTGCAGCTCCTCGTGCACGGTGAGGAGCTGCTCCTCGATCGGGTCCGCGTGCGCGTCCACGATGTCGAGGCCGGCGAGGTGCCGGGTCGTGGGGCCGCCGTCGCGGTCGAAGGAGCGCGCTTCCGCGAGCACGGCGGCGGCCTCCTCGTCCATGCGCTGGTGCTGCGCGAGGTGCTCCGCCCAGTCGTGGACCTCGAAGAGCTCGGTGATGCGCGTCGGCTGGTCGGCGTCACGGAACAGCGACCAGCGGTGCGCGCCGGTGCGGTAGCGCTGGCGACGCAGCTGCCGCATGACGTCGAGGAACCCGGGGATGTCGTCGCGGTCGATCACCCAGGTGGTCGCGACCAGGATCGGCGTGCCGGCCACCGCGGAGGCGTGCGGCCGCATCTCCCAGTCGTCGGGGGCGTGCGGCTCCTCGAGGTCGCCGAGGACGGGGAGGTCGAGCCGGAACGTCACGAGGCCGAGCGCGACCGTGAAGCCGCTGAGGATCGCCACCGCGTTGCCGGAGCCGGTGACCTCGGCGACGAGCCCGCCGATGAACGCCCCGAGGGGCTGGAGGCCGATCGCCAGCAGGTAGAGCGACACGACCCGCCCGCGGACCCAGCGCGGGGCGAGGATCTGGATGCTCGCGTTCAGGGTCGTCAGCGTCCACACCCAGGCCACGCCGGCGACGGCCAGCGCGAGGCCCGACACGATCGGCCCCGGGGCCAGCCCGAAGACCACGCCGGCGACGCCGAAGGTGAGCACCGACGCCGGCAGCATCGCGGCGCCCAGCAGCGTCCGGGCGCTCTCGCGGGTCAGGGCCGCGACCAGCGCGCCGGCGCCGAAGATCCCGTAGAGGACACCGAACCCGCCGGCGCCGAGCCCGAGGTCGTCGGAGGTGACGTTGGGGAGGAGCGCCTGGAGGGCCGCGGTGGTGAGCGCGAACACCGCGGTGACCACGAGCAGGACCCGGATGGGCCGGGTGAACCGCACGTAGCGCACCCCGAGGGCCGCGGAGCGCCACATCCGCTGACGGGCCGGGTCCTCGACGCCCTGACGCGGGAAGGCCAGCATCACGCCGACGATGCCGAGGTAGCTGGCGGCGTTGAGCCCGAAGGCGCCGGCGGTGAGGCCCGCCGCCACCAGCGCACCTCCGATGGCCGGGCCGAGGGCGCGGGCGATGTTGAACGCCGCGGAGTTGAGGGTGATCGCCTGCGCCCGCAGCCGTGCCGGCACGAGGTCGGGGACGAGCGTCTGCGCGGCCGGCAGGGCGAAGGCGTTGCCGACGCCGAGCGCGAAGGACAGCGCCAGCAGGGCGGTCGGCGTGATGACGTCGAGGGCGGTGGTCACGGCCATCACCGCGACCGCGACGGCCGAGATGAGCTGCCCGGAGATGAGCAGCGTGCGACGGTCGACCGCGTCGGTGAGCACGCCCGCGGGCACGGTCAGCAGCAGGCGCGGGAGCGTCAGCGCGGTGGTCACGAGCGCGACCAGGAGGGGCGAGCCGGTGAGCTCCTTCATGAGCCACGGCGCCGCGGTCAGCTGGAGGAACGTCCCGAGGTTCGACACGACCATCGCCGACCAGATGCGGCGGTACTCGGGCACCGCGAGGGGCGCGAACGTCGGCACGCGGTCGACGCCGCTGCCCTGGGTCTCCGGTGGCCGCACGCGCATCGCGGCGAGCCTACTGCCGGCTCTCTCCCGGTCCGGACGGCCGGCCCGGGCCCGGCCCACGCTGCGTAGTCTCCGCGCGGACGAGAGGCACGCACGTGGTCCGTTACAACCGACGGGGCCGGCTCGACACCTCACGCGTCCGCGACCGGCGCGGCGGCGGTGGCGGGAAGGTGGCCATCGGTGGCATCGGCGGCATCGTCGTCGTGATCGTGGCGCTGCTCGCCGGCGTCGACCCGACCGCCCTGCTCCAGGCCACCGACGGGGGCGGGGGCGGCGCGCCGCCCGCCGACGGCGGGCTGCAGGCGTGCGAGACCGGCGCCGACATCGAGCAGCGCGAGGAGTGCCGCTTCGTCGCGTTCGAGAACTCCGTGCAGGACTTCTGGGCCGCGGAGTTCGAGCGGCAGGGCTCGCGCTACGAGCCGGCGAGCTTCAACGTCTTCACCGGCGGCGTCTCGACCGGTTGCGGCTCGGCATCGAGCGCGATGGGCCCGTTCTACTGTCCCCGGGACCAGGGCGTGTACCTGGACATCGGCTTCTTCCGGGTGCTCGAGCAGCAGCTGGGGGCCGAGGGCGGGGACTTCGCCGAGGCCTACGTGGTGGCGCACGAGTTCGGCCACCACGTCCAGAACCTCACCGGCCAGAACGACCGCGTGCGCAGCCGCGAGGGTGCGGAGTCCGACGCCGTCCGCCTCGAGCTCCAGGCCGACTGCCTCGCCGGGGTGTGGTCGCACCACGCCACCCAGGTCGACGCCACGACCGGTGGCGCACCGATCATCACCGAGATCTCGCGCGAGGACATCGCCGAGGCGATCGACGCCGCCGAGACGGTCGGGGACGACTACATCCAGTCGCGCCAGCAGGGCAACGTGACGCCCGAGACGTGGACGCACGGCTCCAGCGAGCAGCGCGTCGAGTGGTTCCAGCGCGGCCTCGACACCGGCGACGTCGCGGCCTGCGACACCTTCGCCGCCGACGCCGCCCTCTGACCACCCGGCCGGAAGGCGCGGGCCGGAACGGACGAGACCCCGGCCGCCCTCACGGGTGACCGGGGTCTCGCCTTCCGAACCGGGCGTTTCAGTTCCCGGATCGTTCGCTCAGGTTCCGCTGCGGGCGGCCCATCCGCCGGGTCTCGCGCCGGGTCGTACGGCGCTCCTCCCTTGGTCGGTGTCCGTCCGGAACCTCCCGGGTCCCCGTGCACCGGCCCCGGAGGGCCCGTCCACGCTTCTCCGCTCGGTCTCGACACCCGGATCCGGTGACCTCCGCGCCTCGCGGCGCGCCGTCCTGCCATCCCCGACCGTCGTGATGCCCCGTCCGGCACGCTGACCTCGCGGTCCTCGCACCTGCCGCAGCACCCCGGTGACGGCCGTTCCCGGCTTGCGGTGCCTTGCAGCACCTCGGCCGTTCCCGGTCGCCTGCGGGGTTCCGGCTCCGGATCCACCGTCCCCTCGGGGACGGTGTCGCCGGCGTCGGGCACCCGCCCGGCCACCTCGTCGCGGGTCCTATCGACCGGTCCCGCTCCGGCCGATCCTCGGGGTGTTCCGCAGTTCCCTCGGACCGACGAGACGCACACTACGCAGCGTCGCCGGCCGCTGTCCAGAGGTTCAGAGCGGAAACCCTGAACCCACAGGGAAGTCACAGGTTGTCCACCGGTCGTCCCCAGGGTGGTCCCCAGGTCTGCCACGCTGAGCGCGCACGGAGGGGTCGGTTCCGCACGCTCCCGGGACGGCCGCCGTCGGCTCAGAGCGACGCGAGGAAGTCGCGGATGCGCGCGGTGGTCGCGTCGTCGGCCCACAGCTCGTTGACCTCGAGGTCGTCCGTCGGGGTGTTGGTCGAGATCGCGATGCGCGCCGGCCGCTGCAGCTGACGCTTCGCGAGCCCGTAGGCGGCGGGCGCGTAGGTCCCCACCCGCCGGGCGAGCGCGACCGCCTGACGGTCGAGCTCGTCGGGCGGCACGATGCGGTCCACGAGCCCGAGCTCGAGCGCCGAGTCCACGCCGACGAGGCGGGCGGAGAGCACGAGGTCATGTGCGACGGCGCCCCCGACGGCGTGGCGGACGATCTCGATGGCGCTGGTGGGGAAGGGGACCCCCACGGTGAGCTCGGTGAGACCGAGGCGGCCGTCGCCCTCGGCGGCCAGCCGGTGGTCGCACGCGAGCGCCAGCACGAGACCGCCGGCGATGGCGTGCCCGTTCACCGCGGCGATGGTGGGGCCGGGGTGGTCGAAC
Source organism: Actinomycetota bacterium (assembly GCA_019348135.1). Classification (GTDB taxonomy): domain Bacteria; phylum Actinomycetota; class Nitriliruptoria; order Nitriliruptorales; family Nitriliruptoraceae; genus JAHWJY01. The sequence continues at coordinate 12,528 of JAHWJY010000047.1, read as the reverse complement.
ACGGCGAGGAACGCCCGCGACAGCGACGTCAGGAACTCGTACGCCTCGTCGGGTCCGCCCTCGACGATGCGGCGCAGGTCCACGCCGGCGCAGAACGACGAGCCGGCGCCCGTGAGGACGACCGGACGCGTGTCCTCGACGGCGCCGAGCTCCTCGGCGATGGCGGTGTTGAGCTCGAGGTCGAGGGCGTTGACCTTCCCGGCCGACAACCGCAGGACGGTCACCCCGTCGATGTCCTCGCGCTCGATCACGGCCGGTCCTCTCGATCCAGGGTCCCAGGAGGTCCGACCCTAGACCGGGAGCGACCGGCCGTGGCCCCGCGTCAGGCGCTGTCGGCCTTGTCGGCGGCCTGACGGGTCCGGATGTGGTCGACGTCCTCGCGCACCTTCGCGACCGAGTCGCGGAGCTCGTCGAGCCCGTTGCAGCGCTTGCGGATCTCGGCGACGTCCTTGCGGGTGGCGCCGAGCTCCTTGGCCAGCGGGGCGACGGCGCGGTCCACCTCGGCGCGGACGAGCGTGGAGACGCGCTGGTCGAGCTCCGAGAGCTCCTTCAGCTGGTCCTCGAGCGACCGGAGGCGGCGGTCGAGGGCGGAGAGCTTCTCGGTGTCGCCGGCGCCGTCGGGGTCGAGCATGGTCTGCAGCCCGCGCAGGGGGATCTCCGCGGCGGAGGCGGCGGTCCTGGTGAGGGTGGAGATGATGGCCATCGGTGTGCTCCGGATCCGTCGTGGGGGTGGGGCGCCGGGTCGGGCTGGCATCGCGCCGCACCCGGTGCATCGTCGTCGCCGACGCTACGGCCCCAGCGAGCGACGGCGGTCGCCGTGTGGTCCCCAACGACCCCCCGGCGGGGGGACGGGGGACGGACGAACCGGACACGGGAACCGTCGCGATGTCCCCGCCGAACGGCGGCAGGTCACCTCGGAGGACCGCTCCGGCACGGGTTCACTCGCCACCACGAGCTCCCGACCACCGAGACCCGGAGGATCACGATGAGCAACACGATCGAGCAGTCCATCGAGGTCGACGCCCCCGTCGACGCCGTCTACGACCAGTGGACGCAGTTCGAGGACTTCCCCCACTTCATGGACGGGGTCCGCAGCGTCACCCAGACCGATGACACCCACCTCCTGTGGCTGACCGAGATCGCCGGCGAGGAGCGCGAGTGGCAGGCCGAGATCACCGAGCAGGAGCCCGAGAAGCGCATCGCGTGGCGGGCGGTCGGGGAGGTCGGCAACGCCGGCGTCGTGACCTTCCACAAGCTGTCCGACGCGCGCTCGAAGGTCATGCTGCAGATGGACATCGACCCGCAGAACCTCAAGGACAAGGTCGCCGACGCGGTCGGGATCACCGACGCGAAGGTCAAGGGCGACCTCGAGCGGTTCAAGACCTTCATCGAGACCCGCGGCGCCCCGACCGGCCAGTGGCGCGGTGAGGTCGACCGCGACACCAACCAGGTCAAGCCCGAGCGCAACTGAGCGCGAGCGCTGGACGAGGACGGGCCCCGGCGTATCGCCGGGGCCCGTCCGCGTGCGGTCGTGCCGGCTACTGCAGCAGGCAGGAGAAGCCGCCGGCCGCGCGCACCTCGGCGGGGGAGAGCACGGTCAGGGCCGCCTCGGCCTCGGCCGGCGTCATCCAGCGTCCGTGCGTCTGCGCGGCCTCGTCGACCGCGGCGGTGAAGCGGTAGACATCGAGCCCGCGGTCGCGGTCGTTCGAGAACATGTAGAACGAGCCGTCGTCCGCGATCTCGGGGGTCTTGACGGCCCACGAGTTCGAGTCCTCGAAGCGGTGGTAGCCGAGCTGGACCATCGGGTCGTCGCCGGCGACGGCCGCTTCGCCGAGGCCGATGCCGGCGAGGCCTCCGAGGTCGACGACCCGCACGCCACCGTTGTAGTAGGCGATCGTCATGATCATCTCCTCGGGGTGGATCCGGAGGACGTGTGCGGTGCACGTGCCGGCGGCCGGGCTGCCGTCCGCGGCCATCACGCGTGCCTCGTCGATGTTCCAGTAGCCGAGCTTCCGCGGCACGTCCGGGTCCCCGGTGACGTCGAAGACGTGCACGCCGCCGTTGGGGCACTGCCCGGTCCCGACGGCACCCGCGACCTCGTCCTCGACCACGAGCAGGGTGCGGTCACCGACCTGCACCGGGTCGGACTGGTGCCACACCTGGATGGTGGGATCGACCCACTGGGTGAGGATCGAGGGCTCCGCCGGGTTCGAGGTGTCGATGATCACGCCCTGGGAGAGGGCGGCCGAGTACGCGCGGTCACCGGCCTCGTTGAACGTGATGTCGTGGCTCTCGGTGCCGAGCGAGGCCGGGATCGGCTTCAGGGCGAGTCGCCCCAGTCGTTGGATGTCGTCGAGGTCGGAGATGTCGTAGTACTCGATGCCGGGTCCGCCGTCCCGGACGGTGTTGTTGTAGAGCGACGAGTTCGAGTTGTAGAAGTAGTTCCCGCTGGGGTGGACCGTGCCGTTGTGCGAGCCCTCCGGGACCTCGATGAACGCGACCGCCTCGGGGGCCTGGGGGCGCGTGATGTCGACGATGAAGGTGCCGATGAGCGTGCCCTCGGCCCCGACGTCGACGCCGCACTGGGACTCGGCGGCGACGGGGCGCGTGTCCTCGGTCGTGTAGGTCGCGTAGGTGCGGGTCACCCCGTCGACCTCACGGGTGAAGATCTGCGAGTCGCCCTGGTTCGCCGGGCAGCCGTACTCGACGACGTGGAACGTGTCCTCCGGGAAGGTGATGTCGTAGATGTGCATGCCGTTGCCGGTGGTACCCGCGAGGGCGTAGCGGCGCTGGACGCCGTCCTCCACGTCCCCGTTGAGATCGTGGGAGCCGAGCCCCCCGCTGGCGTTCGGCACGAGCTCGAGGTACTCCTCCTGCGTGTAGGTGATCTCGAAGAACTCGATGTCCGAGCCACCGTCGGCGCCGGGGTCGATGCCGTCGGCGTCGTGTGGCAGGTTCAGGACGTGCTCGACGTTCTCGGACCCGACGCCCTCCTGCGCCGCGGCGGCGACCGCCGTCACGTCGGGAGGTGGTGGGACCGGGGCCGCGGCCAGCACGCCGGTGAGCGAGCCGGTGAGGACGAGGGCACGGAACTTCACGAGGGATCCTCCGGGTTCGGGGTGGGGCGAGGCGACGGGCCCCACGTGCCCCTTCGCGGTCCGGGTGCCGGGTTCCTGCCGCTCCTCCCCGGCCGCCCGGCCGGCGACCCGCACACCGCACACTCCGGTGACGCATCGTCACGCGACGCGCCTCACCGTGATGGGACCGAGCCGAGCCGACGGATCACGATCCGGGTCCCGTGGCGGCCCAGCACGCTGCCCACCGGCAGCCGTGCCGCGAGGTCGAGCAGGTCCGCCGTGACCTCCCACGCCAGGAGCTCGGCCTCGCGGTAGGCGGCCGCACCCTCCTCGACGTCCGGGATCCAGCCGCCGTCGAGCAGCGAGTCGGTCACGGCGGCGAGCACGCCGTCCCGGGTCAGCTCGCGTTGGGCGACCTCGGCGGTCGTGGTCGCACGGTGGCTCGCGACGCCGGCGAAGCCGCGCAGGCAACCGCACGTGTCCGGTCGCGCGCACTCGAGCACCGGGAGGTGGACGAGCTCCCCCTCGAGCGCGAGGCAGTGGTCGTCGGGGTCCTGGCCCTGGGTCTGCGAGGTGGCGACGAAGACCTTCACGTGGATGTCCCTCCGGTTCGGGGGGGCGACCTTCGCCTCCGGGTGCGACACCACCGACCGTCGGGAGGTGCCGGTCCACAGGAGGAGGCATCACCCTCCGAGACGTGGCTCGTCGTGGAGGGAGAAGACGGCCTGCGGGTCCTGGAGCGCCGCCGGGAACCGCAGGGCGGCCCGCGCGAGCACGCCCGTCCACTCGACCGGTCGGTGGTGCCGACCGTCCGCGTAGCGGTACGGCCCGGCCACCCGCCCCAGCCGGAGGTGACCGCCGTCCGGGACGACGAGCAGGTCGCCGTGGGCCATCTCGTCGACGAGCCGCGCCACCTGGCGGTGCCGTTTCAGGATCCGGCCGGACCGCGCGTCGAGGGGGATCCAGGCCGACTCGTCGGGGCCGGCGTCGAGCGCGACGCCGGACGGGGAGGCCGAACCGCGGACGACCCAGGCGCTGCGCCGACCACGTGCCGCGGGGGGTGCCGGCGGGTCGGGCCACACGTACGGCAGGTCGTCGGACGGAGGTCCGCCGGGCTCGCCGGCGAACGCCGCCCCGTAGTGGACCGGGTCCTTGCGGATCAGGGCCGACCGGTGCGACCGGTGCAGCGCCGGGTCGCCCCACCACGGGGGGAGGACGCCCGCGGTCACGAGCTCGTCGGCGCCCGCGGGGGCATCCGGGTGGACGAACTCGGCGATGAGGGCGCGCGTCGTGTCGGCGAAGCCGCGGTGGACCCAGGCGTCGACGACGGCGATCCCGTAGCCGACGAGCGCCGGGACGTGGCCGCGCCACATGGTCACCGCCGGGTGGGAGGCCCAGCCGTACCCCTCGAGGCAGAGGGCGCGGAGGATCTGCAGGGTCTCGACCCGCTGCTTGCCGAGGCGGCGATCGTCGAGGACGTCCGCGGACCGGGCGACGTCGGGGTAGGGGAGGAACGTCTGCACGGCGGTCACGGTAGGCCACGACCCCGCCGGCGACCCGTCGGCGCGCAGACGCGATCCTCGTGCGTCGCCGCCGGAGGACGGCGCGGGTGCCGGGGGCGGGGGTGCGTGGCGTCGCGCGACCCTCGATGGGAACTCGAGGGAGGTCGCCGTGATCCACGATGGTCCGTGTAGCGTTCTGAGCCCTCGTGATGCGCTGAACCACGACCGTCGACGTGAGGTCGAGGCTGCCAGGACCTGGCAGTCCCCAGCGTCGAGGCAGCCGCGCCGAGGCGGTAGCGTCGTCCCCGTGACCGGGACCCTCCTCAACGTCGTCGCCATCGTGCTGGGTGCCACCCTGGGGGTGGCGCTCGGTGGGCGCCTGCCCGCTCGCGTCCGGGGCACCGTGACGGACGTGCTCGGGCTGTTCGTCGTCGTCCTCGGCATCGACGGCGCGCTCGCGACGTTCGGCCCGGAGCTGCGGGGCTCGCTGGGGCGGGCGGCCGTCCTCGTCATCCTCGGCTCGCTCCTGCTCGGAGGGGTCCTCGGCGAGGTGGTCGACCTCGACGGTCGGCTCGCCCGGCTCGGGTCCTGGCTCCGCGCACGGACCGTGGGGCGCCGTGACGCGCCCGACGCCGACCCGAGCGGGACGTCGCTGGACGCGTCCGGACCGGATCCCGTGACGGACCCCCGACACCGGTTCGTGGAGGGCTTCGTCGTCGCGTCGCTGGTGGTGTGCGTCGGGCCGCTCGCGATCCTGGGTCCCCTCCAGGACGGGCTCACCGGCGACTACCAGCTCCTGGCCGTCAAGAGCCTCCTCGACGGGTTCGCGGCGCTGGCCTTCGCCAGCGCGCTGGGGATCGGCGTCGCGTTCGCGGTGCTGCCGCTGTTCGTCCTCCAGGCCTCGGTCGCCCTCACCGCCCGGACGCTGGGCGACGTCGTCACCGACCCGATGCTGGCGGCCATCACCGCCACGGGGGGCTTCCTGGTCATCGGCATCGGCCTGCGGCTGCTCGAGATCCGCCAGGTGCGCGTCGCGAACCTCCTGCCCGGACTCGTCCTCGCCCCCGTCGCCGTCGCGGTGTGGCCGTGACCGGGGTCAGTAGGTGCCGGTGACGTAGCTCTCGAGCGACCGTGCCTTGACCTCGAGCTCGTCGATCGTCGACTTCACGACGTCACCGATGGAGATGATGCCGGCGAGGCGACCGTCCTCGACGACCGGGACGTGGCGGAAGCGGCTGTCGGTCATCATCGACATGACCTCGTCCACGGTCGCGTCCCGCGCGCACGTGACCACGGTGGCCGTCATGATGGACCGGACCTCGCCGTCGAGCGCAGCCGCACCCTGGCGGGCGAGGACGCGGACGAGGTCGCGCTCGGTCACGATCCCCTCGACGTCGCTGCCGTCGGTCGACACGACGAGCGCGCCGATGCCCCGCTGCTCGAGTTGGGCGAGGACGTCGTGCAGTGAGGCGTCGGGGCGGATCGTCGCCACGTCGCCGCCCTTGCGGTCCAGGATCTCGCCGATGCGCATCGCGTCGTCCCTCTCGGTGGTCCCACGAGTCTGCCACGGGAACGTCACGGGCGCTGAGCGAACGCGAACCGGACCTTCCGGGCAGTGTCCGAGCGGCGGGGATGGACCGGTCGTCCGGGCGGCGAACCCCTCACCCGACGCCTGTACCGACACGCACGACACCCCCCACCGAGGCCCCCGTGCCGCGCCGCTCCCGCCGCCTCGTCCTCCTCCTCGCCGTCGTCTCACTGGCCACGCCGGCCTTCGTCGGCCAGGGACCGCCCGCGCTGGATCCCGCGCCGGCCGTCGCCGGCCACGTCGTCGTCCTCGACGACGAGGTCGTCGACGTGGCGGCCGCCGCCGACGAGGTCCTGTCACCGCTCGGCGTGACCCCGACGTTCCTCTACGAGCACGCCCTGCGGGGCTTCTCGGTCCGGCTCGACGCCCGCCAGGCGGCGCGCGTCGGTGCCCACCCGCTGGTCGACCTGGTCGAGCGCGACCGCACGTTCGCGGTCGCGTCCACGAGCGACGCCGTCACGGTGCCGACGGGGGTGTCACGCGTCGGTGCCACGATCGGCGTCGGGTCGCGGATCCGCATCGACGCCGACGTGGCGGTGCTCGACACCGGCGTCGACGCGCAGCACCCCGATCTCCGGGTCCACCACCGGGTCGACTGCACCCGGCCCGAGGCGGGATCGTCGTCGTCCTCGTTCCTCCCCGCGCTCGTCACCGTCGCCGGATCGCGACGGGAGCGGAAGGTGTGCGCGCCGGACCGTGGCGACGACGACACCGGCCACGGCACCCACGTCGCGGGCGTGATCGGGGCGAAGGACGACGGCCGCGGCGTCGTCGGCGTCGCGCCGGGGGTGCGGATCTGGGGCGTGAAGGTGCTCGACATGACCCACGGCGGTGGCTCCACCTCGGAGATCGTCGCCGGCCTCGACCACGTCACCGAGCACGCCCGCGAGATCGAGGTCGTGAACCTGAGCTTCGTCGCCGACGGCCGCTCCGGTGCGACCGACCGGGCCGTCCGGGGCGCCACGCGGGCCGGACTCGTCGTGGTGGCCGCGGCCGGGAACGCCGGGAACCCCGCGTCGTGGTACTCGCCGGCGAACGCCCCCACGGCCATCACCGTGTCCGCCATCACCGACCTCGACGGTCGCCCCGGCGGCCTCGAGCCGGGCGGGTGCCAGGGCGCCGACGACCACCTCGCCGACTACTCCAACTACGGGCGGGCCGTGAGCATCGCCGCGCCGGGGTCGTGCATCCTGTCGACCGCCGTGGGTGGCGGCACCGTCCGCTACTCCGGCACCTCCGTGGCCGCCCCGCACGTGGCCGGCGTCGCCGCCCGCCACATCGCCGCCGCGGGCGAGGCACGCGGGTCGACCCGCTGGGAGCGGACGCGCGCGGCCCTGCTCGAGCGGGCGGCCCCGCAGTCCGGTCCGTGCGGCTTCGCCGGCGGCCGCTCGGCCGAGCCCGTGCTGCGACTCGCGCGCTGCTGACCGAGGGGACGCCGGGTACGGCCGCAAGGACGCGGGGGACGCCGCAGCACCTGCCTACCCTCGCCGGGCCGCTCGTCGCCGCCCCGGGAGCCCGCCGTGATCCGTGCCCGCCGCCGCCCCGCCCGTCTCGTGCTGCTCGCCGGTGCCACCGCCGTGGCGACGCTGCTGCCGGCGCTGGGCGCCGCCGGCGAGGGACCGGAGGCGCGCGACGACCAGCGCCAGGTGATGTTCGTCGGCAACAACTGGGAGGGCACCGCCGACGTCATCGACACGGCGACCTACGAGCGGCTGGTGCGGATCGACGTCATCCCCGACCGCGAGGAGCGGATGGCGGAGATCCGGTCGAACCCCGACAGGCTGGCGTTCTACCTCGCCATCCAGCAGTTCGTCGGTGAGGGCAACGACCAGTACGTCGACGACATGTTCACCAACCACGAGGGCACGGAGGTCTACGTCTCGCGTCCGAGCTTCGCCGACGTCGTGGCGATCAGCCTCGACACGCACGAGATCCTGTGGCGCTTCCCGATGGAGGGCTACCGCTCGGACCACATGGGCATCTCGCCGGACGGCGCGAAGCTCCTCGTGTCCGACTCGACCGCGAACGTCGTCCACGAGCTCGACACGGCGACGGGGGAGAAGACCGGCGAGTTCGCGTCGGGCGACTCCCCGCACGAGAACACGTACGACGCCGACGGCTCGCGCGTGCTGCACGCGAGCATCGGGCGGGTCTACACCCCGACCGACCGCGAGGAGCTGGGGCTGGTCCGCGACACCACCAAGGGGGAGCGGTACTTCCAGATGGTCGACGCCGACACGCTGGAGATCCTCGAGCGGTGGGACATGGGGGAACGGCTCGCCGCCGCCGGCCACGAGGACATGAGCGCCGCCGTACGCCCCATGGCCGTGCACCCGGACGAGCGCCTCGTCTACTTCCAGGTGTCGTTCCACCACGGCTTCGTGGAGTTCGACCTCGAGGCCGGCGAGGTGCTGCGCGTCGCCGACCTGCCGGTGTCCGAGGAGGCCGAGTCGACCCCGCGCGAGGAGTACCTCCTCGACTCCGCCCACCACGGGCTCGCGATCGACCCGACCGGGGAGAAGCTGTGCGCCGCCGGCACGATGTCGGACTACACCGCCATCGTCGACCGCGGGACGTTCGAGCACACGATCGCGTCCGAGGGCACCAAGCCCTACTGGTCGACCAACGGCCCCGACGGCACCACCTGCTGGGTGAGCTACTCCGGCGACGACGAGGTCGCGGTGATCGACTACGCGACCGAGCGCGAGGTCGTCCGCATCCCCGTCGGCGACCACCCGCAGCGGGTCCGCAACGGCGTCATCCTGGAAGCCTTCCTCGCCGGCGCGCCCGCCGAGGGCGAGCGCGAGGTGTCGGGCGGCTCGGGGGTGGTGGAGGGGCCGGCGCCGGAAGCGGCAGCGGAGCCCGGCCTGCCCGCGACCGGCGCTCCCGCCGCGCTCGCCCTCGCCGGTCTCGGCGGCCTCGCGGGCGCGGCCGCACTGCGACGCCGGCGCGCCTGACGCCACCGGCGCGCGGCCATCTGGACCTGTCGCCCGCCGCCGTTCCGGAGCAGGATGTCCCCGGAGGGTCGAAGCGATGGGCGGGAGCCCGGGGGAGGCGACACGATGTTCGTACAGGTCTTCGAGGGAGAGGTCGACGACGCGGAGGCGGTCCACGATCTGTTCGAGCGGTGGGCCGAGCAGCAGCTCGCGGAGGCGCGCGGGTTCGTCGGTGGCGTCGCCGGCGTGACCGACGAGGGGCGCCTCGTGTCCGTGGTCCGGTTCGAGGACGAGGCGTCGGCGCGCGAGAACAGCGACCGTCCGGGGCAGGGGGCGTGGTGGAGCCGGCTCGAGCCCCACTTCACCTCCGGTCCGACGTTCGCGGAGGCGACGGAGGCCGACACGTGGTTCGGCGGCCTGGACGCCGACGCCGGCTTCGTGCAGATCATGCGCGGGAAGGTCGACGACCTCGAGGCCGTCCGCGCGATGGGTGCGGAGATGGAGGACTGGACCCGTCAGCACCGGCCCGACGTGACCGGCGGGCTGGCCGCGTGGCACGACGACGGCACCTTCACCCAGGTGGTGTGCTTCAGCGACGAGGCAGCGGCGCGCGAGGGCGAGGCAGGCGCCGGCGGGGAGGGTCCGGAGGGGATGGACGAGCTCTTCGCCGACGTCCGCTACCACGACCTGCGTGAGCCGTGGCACCTCTCGACCTGACCCCCGCTAGGCCTCCGGCTCGCGGCCCACGAAGTTGGTCGCCACGCACGTGAGGACCTCGTCGCCGGCGGCGTTGGTCATCACGCCGCGGCTCTTCACGATGCCCCGGTCGGGGCGTGAGGCGGACGCGCGCACCTCGAGGATCTCGAGCCGTCCGGTCAGCTCGTCGCCGGGACGCACCGGCCGGGGCCAGCGCAGCTCGTCGATGCCGGGCGAGCCGAGGCTCGCGGTGTCGTTGAGGAAGCCCGTGGCGAGGAGGCGCATGTAGAGCCCGCAGGTGTGCCACCCGCTGGCGATCAACCCGCCGTAGATCGAGGCGGCGGCGGCCTCCGGGTCGATGTGGAACGGCTGTGGGTCGAAGTCGCGGGCGAAGGCGAGGATCTCGTCCTCGCTGACGCTCGTGCGGCCGAGGGCGATCGTCTCGCCGACGGACAGGTCGTCGAAGTAGCGCATCGGCGGCTCCGCGGGGTCAGAGGACGGCGTCGAGGGCGTCGATCAGCTGATCGATCTCGGCGCGGGTGGTGTTGTGCACGAAGCTCATGCGCAGCGCTCCGTGCTCGGGATCGACGCCCATCGCCGCGAGGAGCCGGTAGGCGTAGAAGTGGCTGCCGGCGGCCATGACCTGGTGCTCGGCGAGCGCGGTGGCGAGCTCGGGCGCCGGCCGGGGGCCCACGACGGCGACCGTCGAGGCGCGCTCGTCGGGCGCGTCCGGACCGAGGATGCGGACGTCGTCGCGCTCGCGGAGGTACTCGAGGAGGGGGGCGAGCAGCGTGGCCTCGTGGGCGTGCCACAGGCCACCGAGGCGCACCATGCGCTCGCGCGCCGGCGTGCCGTCGTCGCCGAAGTGGTGGAGGTCGAGGAGCTGGAGGTACTCCGCGATGCCGGCGAGTGCCGCGACCTGGGCGTGGTCGGGCCCGGCCGGCACCAACCGCTTCGCGAGCATCGACTCGTTGAAGAAGTGGCCCTGGTTGGGTAGCCGCTCGGCGAGCTCGCGGCGGACGAGCATCACGCCCTGGTGCGGCCCGAAGGTCTTGTAGGTCGAGAACAGGTAGACGTCGGCCTCGAGCCCGGCGAAGTCCGGCAGGCCGTGCGGGGCGGCGGCGACGCCGTCGACGACCGAGACCGCGCCGGCGGCCTTGATGCGTCCGCACCAGTCCCGCACGCGGTTGACCTGGCCGACGACGTTCGAGACGTGCGGGAAGGCGACGACCTTCACCCGCCCGTCGGACAGGAACCCCTCGAGGTCGGCGACGTCGAGGCTCCCGCGGTCCGGGTCGACCTTCCACTCGCGCACCTCGATGCCGGCGTCGGCGAGCCGGCGCCACGCGCCGGAGTTCGCCTCGTGGTCCTGCTCCGTCACGACGACGGCGTCGCCCGACGACAGGATGCTCCGGAAGGCGTTGGCGAGGACGTAGGTGTTCTGGGTCGTCGAGGGCCCGACGTGGAACTCGTCGAGGTCGGCGCCGAGCCACGGCGCGAGGGACGCCGGCCCGGCGTCCATGGCCTCGCCGGCCCGCTGCGCCAGGGGGTACGGGTGGTGGGGCTGGACCTTCACGGCGCCGTAGAACCCGAGGAGACGCGCGATCACCTGCCGGCAGGGGTAGGACCCGCCGGCGTTCTCGAAGAACGCCCAGCCCTCGAGGTCCGGGTCGGAGAACGCCGGGAACTGCTCGCGGACGAGGTCGAGGTCGAGCTCCGGCACGGGGCGCCTCCGGCGGGTCGGTCGCAGCGGGGGGCCGACCTTAGGGCCCGCCGCGGACGTCGACCCTTCGGTACGCCCCGTCCGGGGCGTACCGTCCGTGTGGACACGACCGGGAGGGAGCTCGGCATGGACCGGATCATCGTCGGCGTCGACGGCTCGAAGGGCTCGGAGCTCGCGTTCCGCTGGGCGTTGCGCGAGGCCGCGGTGCACGACGCCATCCTCGAGGTCGTGGCCGTGCACCCCTACCCGGAGGTCGTCGGCGTGCCCGGTGCCCAGTTCCCCATCGAGCGCACCGAGGACGTCGAGGCCCGCGCCCGCCAGGCGCTCGACGAGCTCTGCGAGCGGGTCGTCGGCCCGGACGCCGAGGTCGAGGTCGTCCCCATCGTGCTCATCGGCAACGTCGCGGACCGGCTCCGCGCCGCGGCCGCGCACGCCGACCTGCTGGTCGTCGGGGCGCGCGGGGTCGGCGGCTTCCGTGGACTCCTGCTGGGCTCGGTCAGCCAGCAGTGCGTCCAGCACGCCACCTGTCCCACCGTCGTCGTCCCGACCCCACCGGACGCCTGAGCATCGGGAAGACCCTCCGTGCAGACACGCATCGAAGCCACCCGCCTCGTCCCCGGGCGCGGCGCCCCGGTCCCGGGCGGCGTCGTCGTGCTCGACGGCCCGACGATCGCGTACGCCGGGCCCTCCGACCACGCACCGGACACGCCCGACGCCTCCCTGGTGCGGGTCGACACGGTGATGCCCGGCATGTGGGACTGCCACACGCACCTGTTCGGCACCCGCACCGTGGACCTCTCGTTCCTCTACGGCCAGCCGATCGCGCTCCGGGCCGCACGCGCCACCGCCGATCTCGCGATCGCGCTCCGCGCCGGGTTCACGTCCGTCCGGGAGGCCGGTGGCCTCGGGGTCCACCTCGCCGGAGCGGTCGCCGAGGGCACCATCCCCGGCCCGCGGATCTACGCCGCCGGCGCCGCGCTGTCGATCACCGGCGGGCACACCGACA
>JAHWJY010000160.1 GCA_019348135.1 Actinomycetota bacterium | reverse complement strand
ACGACGACCACGCGCCCTCTTCGGGCGACGACGACCACGACGGCCCGGACGAGGAGTAGGGCGTGCGCATCGGCATCGGCGTCAGCGAGGACCTGACGATCTCGACCCAGCAGCCGCTGGCTCGCCGTGTCGAGGACGCCGGCTTCGCCTCCTTGTGGACCAACGAGGCGCGTGGGCGGGACTCGCTGCTCCTGTGCCAGGCCTGGGCCGCGGTCACCGAACGACTGGAGGTCGGTGTCGGGGTCGTGCCGCTCTGGACCCGCTCGGCCGCCCAGCTCGCGATGGCGGCGGCCACGCTCCAGGAGGCCTCCGACGGTCGCTTCCTGCTCGGGCTCGGGGTGAGCCACCCGGGGACCATGGGGCCGTGGCACGGCGCCGACTACCGCAAGCCGCTCACCGCCGCCCGTGAGACGCTCGACGTCCTGCGGGCCCTGGGGGAGGGGCGGCAGGCCGATGTCGACGGTGAGGTGGTCCGGGCCCAGCACGTCCGGCTCGGGATCACGCCGACACCAGCGCGGACGCCGGTGTACCTGGCCGCGATGGGGCCGAGGATGCTCGCGCTCGCCGGCGAGGAGGCCGACGGGGTGCTGCTGAACTGGTCGTCACCGGACGAGGTCCGTCGCGCCGGGGACCGCGTCCGGGACGCCGCAGCCTCCGCCGGACGCGACCTCGCCGACGTGCCGGTGGCGACCTACGTCCGCGTCGCGGTGGATCCCGACCGCGACGCCGCGCGCCGCGCGCTGGCACAGGAGATCGGCCAGTACGCCGCGCTCCCGGCGTACGCGAGCCACTTCGAGCGCCAGGGCTTCGGGGACGCCGTGACCGCGGTGAAGGCGGCGTACAAGGCGGGGGGTCGAGAGGCCGTGCCGGACGCGATCGAGGACGGGGTCCTCGGCGCCCTCGGGTGGTACGGCACGCCCGACGACGACCCCTCCGTGGCGCTCGCCGCGTACCGGGAGGCGGGGCTGGACCACCTCGTCGCCCGCGTGGTCGTCGTCGGGGACGATCCGGTCGCCTCGGTCGACGCGGTGTTGCGCGCGCTGCGACCTGCCGCCAGCTAGCGGCCGAGCCGCCGACGGACGAGCCCGACCAGGGCCCTCGCCTCGCCGACCCCGAGCGCCGTTGCGGCGGCGAGGTAGGCGGCGCCCGTGAGCGGCAGCGCCACCGCGGCCCCGGGGATGGGATGCCAGCCGGAGACGATGTACCGCGCCCCGATGGCGACGATCCCGGCCGCCACCGCAGCGAGCAGGATGCGGGGGAGATCCCCGCCCCCGGCACGGATGTCGCGGTCGAGGCGTCGTGACAGCGTCCGGCGCAGCAGCTGGTACTCGATCCACGCCGAGGCCCCGGCGGCCGAGGACAGGCCCACGGCACCGAGGTGGAGCAGGGCGGGATCGTCGCGGAGCGCCGGCCGGATGGGTTCGAAGGCGGGGAGGTCGCCGACGAGCAGGAAGGCGGCCCCGTCGTAGGCGATGCGGTCCAGCTGGAGCATGAGCACGGCGCCGACGCTCGCCGCGACGACGACCCGCACCGCGGCGATCTTCGCGGGGGTCTTGGCATCGCCGGCCCCGTACATCGCCGACTGCAGGAGCCGCGACGAGGTGTTGGCGAGGAGCCCGATGGAGAAGCCGGCGAGCACCAGCCACACCACGACCTCGTCCTGCCGGTCGAAGGCGCCCGACCGGTACAGCGCGCCGACGACCAGGTCCCCCAGGAGGAAGAAGACGAGCGCGCTCGGGACGACGAGGAACGCGATGCGGGCGAGGCCGTGGCCGAGCCGGTCGGCGATCGCGTGCTTGTCGTCGAGGTCCGCGGAGGACAGCTCCGGCAGCTCGGCCGCCGCCACGCTCATGCCGAACAGCGACACCGGCAGCACGAACAGCGTCTGGGCGTAGCCGAGCATGGCGATCGCGCCGCTCACCAGGAGCGAGGCCAGCATCAGGTCGACGAAGGTCAGGAGCTGGACGACCCCCCGGCCGGCCACCACGGGACCGAACGCGCGCAGCACCTGTCGCGTCCCCGGCCGGGAGGTCTCGACCGACAGCCGGAAGCCGCGCAGCAGCTTCAGCACGGAGGGCAGCTGGACCAGGAACTGCAGCAGCGCGCCGAGCAGCGAGCCCCAGGCGAGGGCGACGACGAGGCGCTCGAGCGTCTCCGACGCCGCGAGGTCGGGGCGACCCATGCTCGGGAGCAGCAACGCTCCCGCGGTCACGAGCACCGCGATCTGGGCGATGCTCCAGAGCACCGGCGCGACGTAGGAGAGGAAGAAGCGCCGGTGGCTGTTGAGGACACCCAGGCACCAGGCGGAGAGGACGAGCAGGCCGACACCGGGGGTGACGATGCGCATGGTGGTGACGGCCAGGACGTGGGTCTCGGTCGGGAGGCCGGGGGCGATGACGGTCAGGATCGGGTCGGCGAACACCACCCCGACGACGGTCACCACGGCGGCGGCGAGGGCGAGGAGGCCCGCGATGGCGCCGGCGACGCGACCCGCCTCCTCCTCACGGCCCTCGGCCAGCAGGCGGCTGTAGACCGGGATGAACGACGCCGAGAGCACGCCCTCGCCGAGCAGGTTCTGCATGAGGTTGGGGATCTTGAAGGCCGCGTCGAACGCGTCCTTCAGGTAGCTCGCGGCGAAGAAGTGGCTCATCGCGCGCTGCCGGACGAAGCCGGCGACCCGGGAGACGAGGATGCCCGCGGTCACGAGCGTGCTGGACCGGCGGGACGGCGCGCCGCTGAGGGCGTCTGCGTCCTCGCGGACGTCGGTCACGGACACCTCGACGCGGGACGGCGGCTGGTCGGGCGCATCCTAGGGGTCCGACAGCGACCTACGGTCGGGTCACTCCTCCTCGTTGGATCCCAGCTCGTCGATCTTCGCCGCGAGCCGGTCGATGGCGAGGCTCTGCTTGTCGAGCACCACCTTCAGCATGCGGACGTCGTGCTTGATGTCCGTGAGACCGCGGCGCAGCTGCTCGACGGCGTCGGCCGAGGCGGTCGAGCCTGCGGGGTGGGTGTGGGTCTCGTCGGGGCGCATGTCTGCCGACCGATCGTCGCGAACCATGCGGCGGAGGATGCCGTCGCGGGTGTGGGCGGCCGCGGTCGTGACCGCGGCCGGGCCGTCGCTCCCGTTGGCGCCGCGGGTGCCGTTCCCGGGGTGGCGCTGGGACTGGGCGCTCATGTGGTGGTCCTGTCGGGGAAGGTGGGGGCTGGGAGACGATGGTCGGGGGTGGGACCGCGCACGTCGCGTAGCGCCCCCCGTCCGACGGGACGGGGGAGGCGGAACCGGACGACGGTCGGTCAGGCCCACCGGGCGGGGACGTCGCGGAGCGTCGTCGCGTCGAGGCGCTCGCACACCGCGAGGAACGGCCCGCGTGGGACGCCGCCCCACGCGAGCGCATCCAGGTCCTCGGCCAGCGGGACGTCGGGCACGAGCGTCGCCAGCGAGCGGTAGAAGAGCGCCTGCTCGCGCTGCTCGTCGAGGGTGGCCGCGAGCCGCGCCGCGCCGCGGACGGCGACGTCCCAGTCCTCGGCGCGGGCGGGGACGTCCTCGATGTGCACGTACCGGTCGAGCACGGCCGCGGCCGACTTGGCGCCGAAGCCCGCCAGGCCGGGGATGCCGTCCGCGGTGTCACCCACGAGGCCGAGGTAGTCCGGTACGGACACGGGGCGGATGCCGAACCGCGCGTGGACCCCGGCCTCGTCGTAGGTGTGCTGGCGCATCCGGTCCACCTGGACGATGCGGTCTCCCCGGACGACCTGGCCGAGGTCCTTGTCGGGGGTGAGGATGCGGACCTGGTCGACGTCGTCGACGAACCGCAGGGCGGCGGTGGCGAGGGCGTCGTCGGCCTCCCAGCGGTCCATCGACCACACGACGACACCGAGGGCACGGACGGCCTCCTCGACCAGGTCGAACTGCGCGAGCAGGGCGGGGTCGACCTCGGAGCCGTCCTTGTATCCGGCGAAGGCGTCGTTGCGGAAGGACTCGATCGGGTTGTCGAACGCCACCGCCACCGAGGTGACCGCCTCCTCCTCGTCGGAGAGGAGCGCCAGCAGGCCCGCCACGACCCCGACCGTGGCCTTGACGTCGCGGCCGGCGCCGTCGACCCGGTCCGGGCGCTTGGAGTAGTGGGCGCGGAAGAGCTCGAAGGTGCCGTCGACGAGGTGCAGTCGCATGGTCGGTCCGCTCCCGGTGGGGGTCCCGGGACGCTAGTAGAGTCGGGTCATGAGCTCCCCGCAGGACCGCCCCCGTCGGCTGGCACGCCGGCGTGCGGTGCCGCCGGTCGAACCCGGCCTCACGCGGCCGCCGCACCCCGTGCCGCCGTCCTCGTGGCTGCTCCCCGACCCGGGCGACGCCGACGACGACGGGGTCGTGGGCATCGGCGCCGACCTGGCGCCCGGGACGCTCGTGGACGCCTACCGGCGGGGCATCTTCCCGTGGCCGCACCCGGGCGTCCCGCTGCCGTGGTTCTCGCCCGACCCACGGGGGGTGCTGCGGTTCGAGGACCTGCGGCTGTCCCGGTCGCTGCGTCAGACGCTGCGCCGCAGCGGGTGGACCGCCACGGTCGACCAGGCCTTCCCGGCGGTCGTGGCCGCCTGCGGCGAGGACCGTGGCCCGGCGGGCACCTGGATCACCGGGGCGATGGCACGGGCCTACCGGCGCCTCCACGAGCTCGGGTGGGCCCGCTCGGTGGAGGTCTGGGACGGGGCCGAGCTCGTCGGCGGCCTCTACGGCGTCCAGGTCGGAGGCGTGTTCACCGGCGAGTCGATGTTCCACCGCCGACCGGACGCCTCCAAGGTCGCGCTCGTCGAGCTGGTCTCGCGGTTCCGGTCCGCGGGCGGCCGGCTGGTCGACGTCCAGCTGCGCACCGACCACCTCGCGTCGCTCGGCGCCGACGAGATCCCCCGGGCGCGCTTCCTCGCCATCCTCGAGCGGAGTCGGGACCACGACGTCCGCATGCGCACCGGCCACCGGCCGGTGGCCCGCCTCGGGACATCCTGAGGGGGCCGCCGACCGGTGGCGGAGCGGGTCCTACTCGAGGAAGCCGTGCTCCTCGAGCCACGCCTGCGCGACCTCCTCCGGGTCCTCCTGGTCGACCTCGACCTGGGCGTTGAGGTCCGTCAGACCCTCGGTGGTGAGCTCCGCCGTGATCGAGTCGATCAGGGAGACGAGGTCCTCGCCGTAGGCGTCGACGATCTCCTGTCGGATGACCGGGACGATGTTCTGCGGCAGCTGGAGCT
>JAHWJY010000046.1 GCA_019348135.1 Actinomycetota bacterium | reverse complement strand
AGGCCGACGGCGGCGGCGACGGCGGCAGCGGTCGAACGGGCGCGGACGGTCATGGGGGGCCTCGGTGTCGGGGGGAGACGTCAGCGCCCTCTTCGACGGATACCGGCGGGAATCCTCCCGGGGCTCAGCGCTCCGGTGCCTCGGCGCGGGGGTCGTTGCTGTAGCGCGCGCCGTGCCGGGTGGTGAGCTCCTCCAGGCGCCGCCCGGGGGCGAGCGTGGGCGTGTCGGCGCCCGTGGCGTCGGCGATGCCGGTCAGCACCGCGCGGAGGGCGTCGTGGGCGTCGTGCCGCGGGTTCCAGCCCAGCACCTCGCGGGCACGGGCGGTGTCCAGCACCGGCGAGCGCAGCGCCAGGTCGACCCACCCGGGCTCGACGGGGTGCAGCCGCAGGCGCCAGGTCGCCGCCGCCGCCCAGCGGACGAGGCGGGTGGGGACCGGGAGGATCCTCGCGCCGAGGACGGCAGCGACGTCCCGGGTCGACAGCACCGGCTCCGCCGCGACGTTGAAGGCCCCCCGGACGTCGGCGAGGACGGCACGGCGGTAGGCGTCGGCGACGTCGTCGCTGTGGACGGCCTGGAAGCGCACGTCCGGCAGGTGCGGGACGACGGGGAGCACGCCCGGACGGAGCAGCGTCCGGGGCACGAGCGTGCCGAGGAAGAACCGGCGCTGCTCCTCCGCCGCGTCCCGCGAGAAGATCAACCCCGGGCGGAGACGGACCGTGCGCACGGCGGGGTGTGCGGCCTCGAAGCTGTCGAGCAGCCGTTCGACGTAGGCCTTCTGCCGCGAGTAGGACGACGTCGCGATGCCGTGGGTGGGGAACGACTCGTCCACCGGGCGATGCCCCTGGCGGGGGGAGTAGGCCCCGACGGAGGAGGCGTAGACGAGCGCGGGGACCCGGGCCTCCGCCACGGCCCGGAGCACGCGGTCGGTCCCGTCCACGTTGACCGCCCACAGCCGCTCGGGATCGCGGCCGGGCTGGATCAGCCAGGCGAGGTGGACCACGGCGTCGGCGCCCCGGAACAGGGGGACGAGGTCGTCGCGGGCGATGTCGGCGGGACGCCACTCGGCGGTCGACCCGGCCGCGGCACCCTCGACGCGGCGCGCGACGGCGACGACCTCGTCGACCTCGGGGCTGGCGGTCAACGCCCCGACGAGGGCGTGCCCGACGTTGCCGGTCGCTCCCAGCACGACGACGCGCATCCGGGCTCCTTCGCTGCTCACCGACCGCGTGCGGCCGGGGCGACGACCGTACGGGGGTCGCCGCCGGCGGCCGGCCGGCGTGGTGGACGTCCGACCGGGCACGTCCGGGGCGGCGACGCCCGGACCCGGCACGTTGGACCCCGAGTCGACGTATCGAGGCAGCGACGTGAGAGCGGTCACCTGGCACGGCAAGCGGGACATGCGCGTGGAGACGGTCCCCGACCCGACGATCGAGGACCCACGCGACGCGATCGTCCGCATCACCTCGACCGGCCTGTGTGGTTCGGACCTCCACCTCTACGAGGTCCTGGGACCGTTCATGCACGAGGGCGACGTCGTCGGCCACGAGCCCATGGGTATCGTGGAGGCCGTCGGGACGGAGGCGGCCGGCGAGCTGTCCGTGGGCGACCGGGTCGTCATCCCGTTCAACGTCTCCTGCGGTCGGTGCTGGATGTGCGACCGGGGGCTCTACGCCCAGTGCGAGACGACCCAGGTGCGGTCGCACGACAAGGGCGCGGCCCTGTACGGCTACACCGAGCTGTACGGGCAGGTGCCCGGCGGGCAGGCCGAGTACCTGCGGGTGCCGTACGCCGACTTCGCGTGCATCCGGGTCCCGGAGGGGCCGGTCGACGAGCGCTTCCTGTACCTGTCGGACATCCTGCCGACCGCGTGGCAGGGCTACGACTTCGCCGACGTCCCGAAGGGCGGCACCGTCGCGGTCTTCGGCCTCGGCCCGGTCGGCCAGTTCGTCACCCGCGTCGCCCGCGCCCGAGGCGCCGAGACCGTCGTCGGCATCGACCTCGTGCCCGAGCGGCTCGAGATGGCGCGCCGGCACGACGTCACCACGATCGACCTCCGCGAGGTCGACGACGTGGCCGCCGCGATCCGCGACCTCACCGACGGCCGCGGTCCCGACGGGGTGGTCGACGCCGTGGGGATGGAGGCCCACGGGTCGACGATGGCGGCCTTCGCGCAGCACGCCGCCGGGTTGCTGCCCGAGCCGGCGGCGCAGGCGATGGTCGAGAAGCTCGGCGTCGACCGCCTCGACGCCTTCACGGCCGCCATCTCGACCGTCCGACGCGGGGGCACGGTCTCCGTGAGCGGCGTCTACGGCGGTGCCGTCGACCCCATCCCGATGCTGGAGGTGTTCGACAAGGGCCTCACGATGCGGTTCGGGCAGTGCCACGTGAAGCGCTGGATCGACGACATCCTGCCGCTCGTCGTCGACGACGCGGACCCGCTCGGCACGCTCGACATGGCGACCCACAAGCTGCCGCTGGAACGGGCGCCCGAGGCCTACGCGATGTTCCAGGCGAAGGACGACGGCTGCATCAAGGTCGTGTTCGAACCCTGATCGTGCTCAGTCGTGCTCGCGACGGGGCCGGGTCAGCGCCGACGGCGCGACGACGTCCTCGCCGGCGAGCGCGCGCACGAACCGCTCGTGGTCCTCGCGG
This sequence comes from Actinomycetota bacterium, assembly GCA_019348135.1. Lineage (GTDB taxonomy): Bacteria > Actinomycetota > Nitriliruptoria > Nitriliruptorales > Nitriliruptoraceae > JAHWJY01. The sequence continues at coordinate 13,944 of JAHWJY010000046.1, read as the reverse complement.
AGCCAGACGGCGAGCGACTCGCTCGCCTCCTTGGGGTAGTAGCTGAACGCACCCAGCCGGCGCAGCCGCGCCTCCTCGCTCTCGGGCGCGAGCGCGCTGAAGGCCGCGATCATCGTGCGGGGGCAGGAGCGCATGAGCGGGCCCACCAGCTCGGCGCCGTCCTCGTGCCCGAGCATCAGGTCGAGGAGCACCACGTCCGGCTGGGCCTCCTCCGCGACGGCGAGGCCCGACGTCCCGTCGGCGGCGTCGCCCACGACCTCGAACCCGCCCTCCAGCTCGAGCCGGCGGCGGATGAGGTGGCGCAGGTCGTCGCTGTCGTCGATGACGACCACGCGCAGAGGTGCCATGCTCCCCATCCCCGGTCCGGACCCGCCGGGCGACACCGGATGTCCGGGGTGCCCGGTCCAGGACGGTACTCGACCGTCCCGGACCGTGCGTGTACGGGTCAGGTCGCGGTGGTGAACGTCTCGGGGGCGTCCCCGAGCTCGGCGGTCACCGCGGTCACGCGGAAGGTGCCGGTGCCGTCGTCGTCGAGCTCGACCGTGAAGCGACCGACCTGGTAGTCCTCGGTGAGCATCATCTGCTCGCCACCGCGACGGCCGATGCGGACGTCCTCGGCGAGCTCGTCCTCGGCGAGGCCGAGCATCGACCGCGCCTCCTCGCGCAGCGTGTCGTCGCTGGGGCGGGTCCCGGCGGCGTCGCCGGCGTCGCCGCTGTCGTCGACGACATCGACGCAGTCCGTGACGCCCGGGGCGCACATCGCCATCCCGTCGCCGGTGGGGGGCGTCGCCTCCTCGGCGGCCCCGCCGGCGGCGAGTCCGCAGCCGGTGGCGAGCACCGAGACCGCGAACATCGCGGCGATGGTCGTCTTCATCTCGTCCGTCTCTCCTGGGGTGGGCGACCGGTCGTCGCCGTCGGAGGATGGGACGCCGGACGCGCGGGAACGGTTCCCGGCCGGCGCGACTACCGTGACCGGGCACCACCGCCGACCCGCCGCGGAGCCAGGATGAGCGAGCCCCTCGACCCCGACGAGCTGACGTCCGAGCTGCAGGGGACGGTCCTGTGGGAGCCGCCCGCGGATGCGCGGTCGACGACCCGGATGGGCGCCTTCCTCGACGCGGTCGAGGCGCGCCGCGGGGTCGACCTGCCCGACTACGCCGCCGCCTGGGAGTGGTCGGTCACCGATCTCGAGGGGTTCTGGAGCGCCGTGGTCGCGCACTTCGGCGTGCGCTTCGTCGACCAGCCCACCGCCGTCCTGCCCGACCGTGCCATGCCGGGCGCCGAGTGGTTCCCCGGGGCGACCCTCAACTACGCCGAGCACGCCCTGCGGGCGACGGGTGACCGGCCGGCGGTCGTGGCGCGGTCGCAGACCCGCGACGAGGTCGAGCTGAGCGCCGACGAGCTGCGGGACCAGGTCGCCCGGGCGGCGGCCGGCCTACGGCGGCTCGGGGTCGGGCGCGGCGACCGCGTGGCGGCGTACGCCCCCAACATCCCCGAGACCACGATCGCGTTCCTCGCGACCGCGTCCCTCGGGGCCGTGTGGTCCTCGTGCGCGCCCGAGTTCGGCACCACCTCGGTCGTGGAGCGCATCGCCCAGATCGAGCCGAAGGTGCTCCTCGCGGTCGACGGCTACCGGTACGGCACCAAGGAGGTCGACCGGACCGGCGAGGTCGCCGAGATCCGCGCCGCGCTCCCCAGCCTCGAGGCGACGGTCGCCATCCCGTACCTCCACGCCGGCGAGGTCGCGATCCCCGACGCCGTCGTCTGGGACGAGCTGGTCGCGGTCCACGACGGCGCGCTGTCGTGCACGCCGGTGCCGTTCGACCACCCGCTCTACGTCCTCTACTCGTCGGGGACGACCGGACTGCCCAAACCGATCGTCCACGGCCACGGCGGGATCCTGCTCGAGCACCTCAAGGTGCTGGCGCTGCACCAGGACCTCGGTGAGGGCGATCGCCTCTTCTGGTTCACCACCACGGGCTGGATGATGTGGAACTACGTGGTCTCGGGCCTCCTGGTGGGCGCCACGATCGTGCTCTTCGACGGCGACCCCGGCCACCCCGACCTCGGCACCCTGTGGCGGCTGGCCGACGAGACCGGCGTCACCGCGTTCGGCGTGTCCGCCCCGTACCTCATGAGCTGCCGCAAGGCCGGGCTGTCGCCGGCGCGCGACCACGACCTGTCCGCGCTGCGCAGCGTCGGATCGACCGGTGCACCCCTGCCGCCCGAGGGCTACGCCTGGGTCTACGACGAGGTCGACCGCGACGTGCTGCTGGCCTCCATCAGCGGCGGGACCGACGTCTGCACGGCGTTCGTGCTCGGGTGCCCGCTCCAACCCGTCCGCGCCGGCGAGCTGCAGGTCCGCGGCCTCGGGGCGAAGGTCGAGGCCTACGACGCGTCCGGCCGGCCGGTCATCGGCGAGCGGGGCGAGCTGGTGATCACGGAGCCGATGCCCTCGATGCCGGTCGGGTTCTGGGGCGACGACGACGGCTCGCGCTACCGCGAGGCGTACTTCGACGTCTACCCCGGTGTGTGGCGGCACGGCGACTGGATCCGCATCACCGAGCACGGGTCCGCGGTCATCACCGGCCGCTCCGACGCCACGCTCAACCGCGGGGGCGTCCGCATGGGGACGAGCGAGTTCTACACCGTCGTCGAGGATCTCGACGAGGTGACCGACAGCCTGGTCGTGCACCTCGACGACGGCTCCGAGGCCGGACGGCTGGTGCTGTTCGTCGCCCTCGCCGACGGGGGGGAGGTCGATGACGACCTCCGGCGCACCATCGCCGGCCGCATCCGGGAGCAGCTGTCGCCGCGCCACGTCCCGGACGAGGTCCACGCCGTACCGGCCGTGCCGCGGACGCTGTCGGGCAAGAAGCTCGAGGTCCCGGTCAAGCGCATGCTCGCCGGCGCGGACCCCGAGCAGGCCGCGAGCCGCGACGCCCTCGCCAACCCCGAGGCGCTCGACTGGTTCGCTGCCTACGCGGTCCGCCGGCGCGGCTGACCATCGCGGACCGAGCCCTTCCCAACGTGCCCGACCCGGCGTACGGTCGGGAGGTCACGCGAAGGAGGACAGCATGGCCCGCTACCTCGTGGTCGCGAACCAGACGCTCGGAGGTGACGCCCTGCTCGGCCGGCTGCGGGAGGTCGCCGGCGAGGGACCCTGCGAGATCCACGTCGTGGTCCCGGCGAGCGCCGACCCGACCGAGTCGTTCCACGACGAGGCCACCGATCTGGGGCTGGCCCGCTCGCGCCTGGAGGAGGCCCTGGCGCGGTTCGGCGAGCTCGATGCGGACGTCACGGGCGAGGTCGGTGACCACCGGCCCGTGGACGCCGTCGGCGACGTGCTGCGGCGCGGCGAGCGCTTCGACCGCATCATCGTCTCGACGCTGCCGCCGGGGATCTCCCGGTGGGTCCGGCTCGACGCCGTCAGCCGCATCGAGCGGTCCGTGGACGTCCCGGTCGAGCACATCGTCTTCGACCCGCAGCCCGCCGCCCGCCGCTGACGTCGGGGCTCCCCGCACGTGCGGGTCAGGTATGGCCCAGCACGGGACGGGGGCGGTACGGGGCCTCGAGAGCCGCGAGGTCGTCCCCGGACAGCTCCACCTCCACCGACGCGATGGCGTCCTCGAGGTGGGACAGCTCCGTCGCGCCCACGATCGGTGCGGTGACGCCGTCCTGGGCGAGGAGCCACGCGAGCGCGACCTGGGCACGTGACACGCCGTGGCGCTCGGCCACCTCACCGACGGCGTCGATGATCGCGTCGTCGGCGTCGTCGTAGAGCGCGCTCGTGTACTCGTCGGACGTGGCGCGGGCCGTGTCGGGACCGTCGACGGGACGGGCCAGGCGTCCGCGGGCCAGGGGGCTCCACGGGACGACGCCGACGCCCATGTCGCGGCACTGCGGAAGCATCTCCCGCTCCTCCTCCCGGTACAGCAGGTTGTAGTGGTCCTGCATCGACACGAAGCGGGTCCAACCGTTGACCGTGGCGACGTGCTGGGCCTTGGCGAACTGCCACGCGTGCATCGAGGACGCCCCGAGGTACCGCGCCTTGCCCGCCTTCACGACGTCGTGCAGCGCCTCCATCGTCTCCTCGATCGGTGTGTGCGGGTCCCACCGGTGGATCTGGTACAGGTCGACGTGGTCCGTGCCGAGCCGACGCAGCGACCCGTCGATCGCCTCCATCACGTGCTTGCGCGACAGCCCGGTCGCGTTCGTGCCGCCGCGGATCCGGAAGAACAGCTTGGTGGCGATCACGACCTCGTCGCGGCGGGCGTGCTTCAGGAGCAGCCGGCCGGTGATCTCCTCGCTCACCCCACGCGAGTACATGTCGGCGGTGTCGAAGGTCGTGATGCCGGCCTCGAGGGCGCGCGTGACGAACGGCTCCGCGGTCGCTTCGTCGAGGATCCAGTCACGCCAGGCGGGATCGCCGTAGCTCATCATCCCGAGCCAGATCCGCGAGACCTCGAGCCCCGTCGCGCCGAGCCGCACCTGGTCCACGCCCGCTCCTCGTCCGTCGTGCCCGTTCCCACGCTACTCGGCTCCGGATGGACCTAGGGTGGGTGCTCCCGATCCCGCACCGAGAGGCCGCCGCATGGCGCTGACCGCCGAGGACGACCGCCGCACCGGCGAGACGGTCGAGCTGCTGCAGACGATGATCCGCAACCGCTGCGTGAACGACGGTCGCCCGGAGTCCGGCGAGGAGGTCCGCAACGCCGACGCCTTGACGGCCTACCTCGAGGAGGGCACGGCGCTCGACTTCGCGACCTACGACCCGCTCCCGGGAAGGCGGTCCATCGTGTCCCGGCTCGAGGGCACGGACCCGGACGCTCCGACCGTCTGCCTCATGGGGCACACCGACGTCGTGCCGGTCGAGGAGTCCGGCTGGTCCCGCGACCCGTTCGGGGGCGAGCTCGTCGACGGTGAGGTGTGGGGGCGGGGCGCGATCGACATGCTCAACCTGACGTCGTCGATGGCGGTCGCGTTCAAGCACCTGAGCCAGCGCGCCGACCGCGGTGAGCGGCTGCGCGGGACGCTCGTGTACTTCGGCGTCGCCGACGAGGAGGCCGGGGGGACCTACGGCGCCGACTACGTCACCGCGGAGCACTGGGACGACGTCGCCTGCGACTACGTCCTCACCGAGTCCGGCGGGATCCGCACCGAGACCCCGTCCGGGCCCAAGCTCGTGATCATGGCCGCCGAGAAGGGCATCGGCTGGCGGACGCTGAAGGTCCGGGGCACGCCGGCGCACGGCTCGATGCCGTTCGGCTCCGACAACGCGGTCGTGAAGGCCGCCGAGGTCGTCCGACGGCTGTCGGCCCACCGCCCGCGGGCGGACATCAACGACTACTGGTCGCACTACGTGCGCTCGATGTCGCTGCCGGCGGAGCAGGAGCAGGCGCTCCTCCACCCGGACACGATCTACGACGCGTTCGCGGCGTTCCCCCGCGAGACGGCCAAGATGTGCCACGCCATGACGCACATGACGATCTCACCGAACGTCGTCCACGGCGGGCAGAAGACCAACACCATCCCGGACCTCGTCGAGATCAACGTCGACGTCCGCACGCTCCCGGGGCAGACGGAGGACGACGTCCAGCGCGAGCTGCGCGAGGCGCTGGGCGAGCTCGCCGACGAGGTCGAGATGGACCTCGAGCCGAGCAACCGCCGCGCCACCGAGTCGGCGCGCGACAACCCGATGTGGGACGCGCTCGTCGACCTCGCCGGCGCGGCGCACCCCGACACCGAGGTGCTGCCGTTCATGATCGTCGGCGGCACCGACGCCGCGTTCTTCCGCGAGAAGGGCGTGCCGGCGTACGGCGCGGGCCTGTTCTCGGCGCGGTCGCCGTGGGAGGCGTTCGCCGACCGCTTCCACGGCAACGACGAGCGGCTCGACGTCGACTCGCTCGGTCTCACCACGCGCTACTGGATCGACCTCGCCGACCGCCTCCTCGGTTGAGCAGCGTCGGAGACGATCTCACGCGTGTGCTGAGGACGAACGGTCACCCGTCCGGCGTGCGCCGACGGGCGCGAGGCCTAGCGTGAGGACGAGCGGACCCCGCAGTCCCACCCCGACACCCGGAGGACCACCGATGACCGAGAGCACCTCGAACGCCCGCTGGGAGGGCGACCTCACGTCCGGCGAGGGCACCATGACCGTCGGCGCCGACCGGTGGTCGGGCAGCTACACGTTCGCCTCCCGCTTCGAGGGTTCGGGCGACGCCACCACCCCCGAGGAGCTCCTCGGCGCGGCCCACGCCGGCTGCTACTCGATGGCGTTCTCGAACATGGCCGCCAAGGAGGGCCACACGCCCGAGTCGGTCGAGACCACGGCGGTCGTGCACCTCGGCAAGGACGACCAGGGCGGGCTCATCACCAAGGTCGAGCTGAGGATGCAGGCCTCGATCCCGGGCATCGAGGAGGACACGTTCCAGGACCTCGCCGAGAAGGCCAAGGCGGGCTGCCCGGTCAGTCGGCTGTTCGACACCGAGATCACGCTCGACGCCACGCTGCGCTGAGCCCGCGGAGCAACGGAGCACCGGGATGCACGAGGAGGCGATGATGGCCGACAACCCGCACCAGAACGTCACGTTCGCGAGCAACGGCGGCGAGGCGCACGGCTACCTGGCGACCCCGTCGTCGGGATCCGGACCCGGCGTGATCGTGATCCAGGAGTGGTGGGGGCTGACGGACCACGTCAAGGACGTCACCGACCGCTTCGCCGCCGAGGGGTTCGTGGCGCTCGCGCCCGACCTCTACGGCGGGAAGACGACGCACGACGCCGACGAGGCCGGGCAGCTGATGCAGGAGCTGCCGGTCACGCAGGCGGCGCAGGACCTCAAGGGCGCCGTCGACCTCCTGCTCGACCACGACGCCGTGACCTCGGACCAGGTCGGGGCCGTCGGCTTCTGCATGGGCGGCGGCTTCGTGCTCGTGCTCGCTGCCCAGGAGGGTGACCGCATCGGGGCCGCCGTGCCCTACTACGGGGTCGGCGGCTACGACCAGGTCGACCTGTCCGACGTCACCGCGCCCGTCCTCGGCCACTACGGCAGCGAGGACGACTTCGCGCCGCCGGCGCAGGTCGACGACCTCCGCGAGAAGCTGTCGTCGAAGGCGAAGGGCAGCGTGGACATCCGCTCCTACGACGGTGCCGGGCACGCCTTCTTCAACGACGAGGACCACTTCGGCACCTACGACGCCGAGCTCGCCGCCGAGACGTGGCAGGCCACGGTCGCGTTCCTGCACGAGCACCTCGGCTGAGGGCCCCCGTCACGCGACACCGGAGGCGCGCTCGAGCTCCGTCAGCGACTCCTCGAGGTGGTCGAGCAGCTTCTGCAGGCTCGGGACCGACCGGCGGCAGCCGACGAGGCCGACCTCGAGCGACCCGGCGTAGCTGGTGACGGTGATGTTCAGCGCCTGCCCGTCGTAGGGGACCGACACGGGGTAGATGCCGGTCATCTCGGCGCCGTTCCAGTAGAGCTTCTCGCGCGGGCCGGGCACGTTCGAGATGATCACGTTGAAGGGTGGGCGGCGGAAGCCCGGCAGGTTGGTGAGCGGTCCGAGGATCACCGGCGCGAAGCTCACGGCGGACAGGGCCATGACCGCCGCGGGCGTCAGCCCGCGCAGCCGCAGCTTGCCCTCGCGCATCGAGCGGCGGACGACCTCGAAGCGACGCTCGGGGTCCGCGTGATGGGTGCCGAGGTTGCACAGGATCAACCCGACCTGGTTGCCGGCCGACTCGTCCGCCTCGTCGCGCAGCGAGACCGGGACCATCGCCACGAGCGGCTCCGCGGGCAACGCGTCGTGGGACAGGAGGTAACGACGCAGCGCTCCGGCGCACATGCCGAGCAGGACGTCGTTCACGGTGGCGTCGGTCGCCTTCGCGACGGCGTGGAGCCGCTCGATCGACCACGAGTCCGCGGCGAAGCGCCGCGCGCCCGTGATGGGGACGTTCAGCATCGACGCCGGCGCCTGGTACGGCAGCGCGGCCGCCTCCGTCCAGATGCCCTCCACGAGCGCGCGGACGCTGGCCTGCGTGACACCCGCGACGGTCTTCACCCCCTCGGCCGCGGCGCGCACGGCCCGCGCGGGCAGGGAGGGGCTCTCCTCGGCCGGGCCGGACCCGCGTGACCGTCCCAGCGCCCAGAACGGCGGCACCCCGCGCTCGTCGGGGTCGGGGGTGAGGCTGCGCTCGAGGCGCCGCATGGCCGACACGCCGTCCATCAGGGAGTGGTGGACCTTGGAGTACACGGCGAACGTCCCGCCGTCCTCGAGGCCTTCGATGAGGTGGCCCTCCCACAGCGGTCGGTTGCGGTCGAGCAGGGTCCCGTGCAGACGCGACACGAGCGCCAGCAGCTCCCGGATGCGGCCCGGTCGGGGGACGGCGGAGTGACGGACGTGGTACTCGAGGTCGAGCTGGGTGTCCTCGCTCCAGGCGAGCGGACCCACCCCGAACAGATGCGTCGGCCGGATCCGCAGGCGGGGGTCGACGTCGCCGTGGGCGAGCGCCTCGTCGAACAGCCGGGAGATGTCCTCGATGGTCGCGTCCGCGGGCAGCTTGAACAGCTGCAGGCCGCCGACGTGGAGCGGCTTCGACCGCGTCTCCGCCATCAGGAACGCGGCGTCGGTGATCGGCATGATCCGCACGGTCGACCCTCTCGCTGCCGTCAGGGGGCCCACGCTAGGGCGGGTACGGTCCGGGGTACCCGACCGGAGGACCGTGCAGGTGACTCGTCGCGTGCTCGTGACCGGAGCGAGCGGATTCGTCGGCACGGTCGTGGCCGACCGGCTGCGCGCGGCCGGTGACGACGTCGTCGGCATCGACCGCGAGCCGACGGCGGGGAGCGACATCGCGGCGGCGGACATCGCCGAGCCCGAGACCTACGCGCACCTGCTGGCCGACACCGACCTGGTCGTGCACACCGCCGCTCTCACGACGCTCGCCGGCGACCGCGACGAGTTCTGGCGCGTCAACACGCTCGGGACACGCGAGGTCGTCCGCGCCGCTGCCCGCCAGGGTGTCCGCAGGGTCGTGCACCTGTCGTCCATCGTCGTGTTCGGCCTCGAGTTCCCCGACGACGTCGACGAGACCTGGCCGGTCCGCACCACCGGTGCCCCGTACGTGGACACCAAGATCTCCGCCGAGCAGGTCGCGCTGATGGCCCACGCCGCCGGCGACGTCGAGGTGACGATCATCCGGCCCGGCGACGTCTACGGGCCCCGCTCATCGCAGTGGACGGTGGCACCCGTGGAGGAGATCCGGCGAGGGCGGCTCATCCTCCCCGCCCACGGTGAGGGCATCATCAGCCCCGTCTACGTGGACAACCTCGTGGACGGCATCCTGGCGGCGGCCGACGAGCCGAAGGCGGCCGGGCACGTCATCACCGTGACCGACGGGGTCGGCATCACGGCATCCGAGTTCTTCGGCCGCTACGCCGACCTCATGCGCGTGCCCCGGCCGCGGACGGCCCCGGCGGTGCTGCTGCGGCCGGCCTCGAGCGTCGTCGGGCTCGTCGACCGCATCCGCGGGGAGGCGAGCCACATGAGCGCGCACACCATCGACTACCTGCAGCGCACCGGCACCTACGACATCACCAAGGCGCGCACGATGCTCGGCTACGCGCCGGAGGTCGGGCTCGACGAGGGCTTCTCGCGGTCGTCGCGGTGGCTGCTCGAGGAGGGCATCGCGTGACCGAGACGCTTCAGCGCTCCGCGATCGTGAACGGGCTGCGCCTGGCGTGGTGCGAGGCGGGCCCGGAGGACGCCGCCGAGACCGTCGTGCTGCTCCACGGGCTGCTCGAGTCCACCGGCACGTGGGACCACGTGCTGCCGCTGCTGGCCCGCGACCATCGCGTCATCGCCGTCGACCTGCTCGGGCACGGCCTGACGAGCAAGCCGCTCCAGGCCGACTACTCGATCCCCGCCCTCGCGACCCACGTCCGCGACGTGCTGGCGCTCCTCGACGTCACGGGGGCGACGGTCGTCGGGCACTCGCTCGGTGGCGGGGTGGCCCTGCAGATGACCTACCTGTGGCCGGAGCTCGTGGGCCGCCTCGTGCTCGTCTCCAGCGGGGGCCTGGGCCGCAGCACGGGGCCCCTCCTGAAGCTCCTCGCGGCCCCACTCCCGGTGGGGCTGTTCCTCGACCTCACCGTGAGCCCCCGGACGGTCGGGTGGGTGCAGCGCGGGATGCGGCGGTTCGGCGGTCGCCTCTCCGACCCGAAGATCGCGGATTGGATCCGGACCGCAGAGGCGCTGGCCGACGCGCCGTCGAGACGGGCGGTGCTGCGCCTCGCCCGGGGTGTGCTCGGCCCCAAGGGCCAGCGCGTCGGGGCGACCGACCGCCTCCACCTCGCCGGCAAGATCCCGGTCGCGATCGCGTGGGGCGACGAGGACCCGATCCTGCCGATCGGGCACGGCCGCCGGGCGCACGCCATGATCCCCGGCAGCCGCCTCGAGATCTTCGAGGGGTCGGGTCACTGGCCCCACATCGACGATCCGCAGCGTCTCGCCGAGCTCGTCCGCGACCTCATCGCGACGACGGAGCCGAAGGTCCAGAGCGTGCGGGACGTGATCCGTGACCTCGACATCGTCCCGACGGTGGCACGTCCGGACTGGAGCACGATCGAGGGGTCAGCTCCCTGAGGGGGTGTCCGCCGGCGCCACACCGATCGGTGCCGCCAGCACCTCGTCGGGGATCCGGAAGGCGTCGACGAGCGCGCGCGCGTGGGGACGGAGCTCGCCACAGAGCTCGTTCACGGCGCTGATGACCGCCTTGGCGCGGGCCCCCGTGATGCGGCCGTGCTCGAGGAACCACGCCCGCTCGCGCTCGATGACCGACAGCGCGTGGAGCTCGCACAGCTTGTCGAGGAGCTCGCGCGCCTCGTCGTCGTCGATGTCGTCGACCGTGGTCACGAACTGCTCGAGCACGAGACGGTCCATGTGCGCCTTCGCGGCGAGGAGCACCTGGTCCTGGGAGCGGTTGAACACGTCGAACGGGTCCTCGCCGTTCTCGATGCCGTTGCGCAGGCGCCGGGCGAGCCCGTCGATGATGTGCTCCTCGCGGAACGTGAACAGGGCCAGGTGCCACCCACGGTCGCGGACGCTCGCGTCCTCGTCCCGGCCGGGCAGCGCATCGATGAGCGTCTGGATCAGCTGCCGGCCCGCCGTCCGCTCGACCACCACGTCGAAGGCCTGGTCGGCGACGAAGCGGATCGTGCCGAGCGTGTCGAGCTCGCCGAACTCGTCGCGGTAGTCCGTCAGGAGCTCCTTGGCGACCAGCTGGAGGAGGACGGTGTTGTCGCCCTCGAACGTCGCGAACACGTCGGTGTCCGCCTTGAGCTGCCCGAGCCGGTTCTCCGACAGGTACCCGACGCCGCCGCACGCCTCGCGACAGGTCTGGATCGTCTCGGAGGCGTGCCAGGTGGACAGCGCCTTGACCCCGGCCGCGTGGGTCTCGAGCTTGCGTCGCTCACGCGCCGGGTAGTCCGGGTTGCCCGCGGAGTCGTGCAGCCCACGGACCAGGAACTGCTGTGCGGCGGACAGGGCGTACACGGTCGCGAGCTTGGGGAGCAGGCGGCGCTGGTGGGCGAGGTAGTCGAGCAGCAGCACCTCCCCGTGGCTGTCGGGCGGCGAGAACTGCCGGCGCGACAGGCCGTACCGCACGGCGATGGTGAGCGCGTTCTTGGTCGCGCTGATGGCGCCGCCGGACACGCTGATGCGGCCCTGGACGAGCGTGCCGAGCATCGTGAAGAACCGCTTGGTCTCGTCCTCGATCGGGCTCGTGTAGGTGCCGTCCGGGGCGACGTCGCCGAACCGGCTCAGCAGCGCCGTCCGCGGGACCCGCACGTGGTCGAAGCTGAGCCGGCCGTTGTCGACGCCGTTCAGACCGATCTTGTGCCCGCAGTCGCCGATCTCGACCCCGGGGCAGGGGGTGCCGTCCCCGTCGCGGATCGGGACGACGAAGCAGTGCACCCCGTGCTTGTCGTCCCCGGTGTAGAGCTGGGCGAAGACGGCCGCGATGCGTCCGTGCGTGGCGGCGTTGCCGATGTAGTCCTTGCGCGCCGACTCGGTCGGCGTGTGGATCACGAACTCCTCGCTGTCCGGGTCGTACGTCGCGGTCGTCTCCAGCGACTGCACGTCCGAGCCGTGCCCGGACTCGGTCATCGCGAAGCAGCCGGGCAGGTCGAGCGTCACGATGTCGGCGAGGTAGCGGTCGTGGTGCTCCTCGGTGCCGAGCTGGTAGATGGCGCCACCGCACAGCCCGAACTGGACCCCGACCTTGACGACGGTCGACAGGTCGCCGTGGCCGAGCATCTCGAAGCCCACGACGGAGGCCCCGACGTCGCCCTCGCCGCCGTACTCCTTCGGGAAGCCGAGGCCGCTGCCGCCCTCGGCGGCGATGAACCGCGCCTGGTCCATCACCCGCTCGCGGTACTCGTCGAGGTCGATGTCCGCCGGCGCCGGGGCGAGCTCCGGCCGGCGGAGGCGCTCACGCACCTCGGCGCGGACGTCGGCGTAGTCGCCGTCCAGGAAGACCTCGAGTCCCTTCATGCGGGGGTGACCTCTCCGGTGAGGTGGCGGTCGTCGCCACGTTGCGGTTGAGCAGCGTCGGAGACGACCTCACGGTCGGAGTGCAGGGCGAAGCGCCAGGCGTCCTCGCCGGAGGGCTCGGCGGTGAAGGCCACCTTCGCGGGGAGGAGCAGGGGCCGCTCGAAGCGGACGTCCACGGTGCACGCGTCGGGCAGGCGGCCGCTGAGCGAGGCGAGCGCCCGCGCCGTCGTCCACATGCCGTGCGCGATGTGGCGCGGGAAGCCGAAGGCGCGCGCGAGGAGGGGATGGAGGTGGATGGGGTTGCGGTCGCCGGAGACGGCGCCGTAGCGGCGACCGATGTCGGACGGGACCTTCCAGCGTGGCGCCGCGTCGGAGCGCTCGGGTGGATCGTCGGGGCCGGGATCCGGGGCGTCCTCGCTCGCGCCCGAGCCGCGCTTCAGGTAGGTCGAGACGTCCTCCCAGACGACCTCGCCGCCGATCTCGGCGGTCGCGACGAGGTCGAGCATCTGCCCCTTGCGGTGGGGGCGGAGGTCGGCCGCGTGGACCTTCAGGGTCGGCCGCTCGCTCGACAGGACCGGTCGGTGCTGCACGATGCGGTTGGCGACGTGGACCATGCCGGGCAGCGCGAACGGGAAGTCGTTGCGGGTCATGATCTTCAGCGCCATCGGGAACGCCGCGACGTGGAGGTAGGTCACCGGTAGCTCGTCGGACAGGTCGAAGCCGCACACCCGGTCGTAGGCGGCGAGGTGGTCGCGGTCGATCCCGACGTCGCGCTGGACGACCTCCTCGTCGGGGAGGCCGTCCGCGCCCCCGCCCGGTCGGATCGCCGAGACGGCCGCCCTGGCGTAGAGCCCGAGCGTGCCGGGTGTCTCCTCGATCTCCGTGACCGGCATGGGGACCTCCTCAGGCGCCGATGAGGCTCTGGCCGCAGACCCGCACGGCCTGACCGCTGACCCAGCCGGACGCCGGGGTCGCGAGCCAGGCGATGGTCTCGGCGACGTCGACCGGCCGGCCGCCCTGCGACAGGCTGTTCATCCGGCGGCCGACCTCGCGCACGGCGAACGGCATCGCCTCGGTCATGTCCGTCTCGATGAAGCCGGGCGCGACGGCGTTGATGGTCGCCTTGCGGCCGGCGAGCTCGGGGGCGAGGGCGCGCGCCCGTCCGATCAGCGCCGCCTTGCTGGCCGCGTAGTTCGTCTGGCCACGGTTGCCCGCGATGCCGCTCACCGACGACACGGTCACGATGCGGCCGCGCTCGTTCAGCACGTCGCCATCGATCATGGCCGCGTCGATGCGCTCCTGCGCCGCGAGGTTGATGTCGATGACCATGTTCCAGCGGGCCTCGTCCATCCCCACGATCGTCTTGTCGCGCGTGACGCCGGCGTTGTGGACCAT
>JAHWJY010000045.1 GCA_019348135.1 Actinomycetota bacterium | reverse complement strand
GCACGCCCTTCCACGTCGCGTCGACGCCGCGGCCGGCGGGGGTCACGGCACCGAGACCGGTGACGACGACCTGGGTCATGGCAGCACCCTCTCTGGTGGGCGGGGAGGAGACGGCGACGTCAGGCGCTGACGGCGCGCTTGGCCTCGACGCGGGCGACGGCGTCGCCGACGGTGCGGACGTCCTCCAGCTCCTCGTCCTCGATCTTGACGCCGAGCTCCTCCTCGATGACGAGGGTCAGCTCGACCACGTCGAGGGAGTCGAGCCCGAGCGACTCGAACGTCGCCTCCGGCGCGATGTCCCCGGCCGGGACGCCGAAGGTGGTGCTGAGGATGGTCTCGAACTTCTCCAGGACGTCGCTCATGGCTTGCTCCTCGTGCTCGGTGGCCACCGGGGTGGTGGTCACATGGCGGCGCCGCCGTCGACGGGGACGACGGCACCGGTGATGGCCCCCGCGTCGGGTGACGCGAGGAAGCGGATGGTCGCGGCGACCTCTGCGGGGGTGACCGCGCGCCCGATCGGGGCGAGGTCGCGCAGGGCGTCGCGGGCGGCGTCGGCGAGCTCGTCGGTCATCGCGGTCTCGACGAACCCGGGGGCGACGGCGTTGACGGTGATGCCCTTGCGCGCGACCTCGCGCGCGAGCGACTTCGTGAACCCGACGAGCCCCGCCTTGCTGGCCGCGTAGGCGGTCTGGCCGGCGTTGCCCATGAGCCCGACGATCGACGTCACGTTGACGATCCGGCCCGTGCGTGCCCGCAGCATCGGTCGCAGCGCCGCACGTGAGGTGAGGAACGCGCCGGTGAGGTTGACCTCGAGCGTGCGGCGGATGCGGGCGGCGTCGAGACGCAGCAACAGGTCGTCGTCGGCGACGCCGGCGTTGTTCACGAGCACGTCCAGCACGCCGAGCTCGCCGGCGCGGGCGACGGCGGCGGTGATCGACGCCTCGGCGGTCACGTCGAGGTGGATCGGCTCGGCCGCGCCGGCGCACGCCGCGGCGACCTCCTCGGCGGCGGCGGCGGCGGAGCCGTACCCGACGAGCACGGTGCAGCCGTCGTCGGCGAGGGCGCGGCAGACCGCGGCCCCGATGCCGCCGGAGCCGCCGGTGACGAGCGCGACGCGGTCACTCACGGCGTCGCCCCTCCCAGGTCAGCAGGGTCGAGCCCCACGTGAGACCCGCCCCGAAGGCGGCCACGAGGACGCGGTCGCCCGGCCCGAGACGACCGGTGTCGCGCGCGTCGACCAGTGCCAGCGGGACCGAGGCCGCGGAGGTGTTGCCGTGGCGGTCGATCGTCACGTGGCTGCGTCCGGCGGGCAGGCCGAGGCGCTCCGCGACGCCGGCGAGGATGCGGGCGTTCGCCTGGTGACCCACGAAGAGGTCGACGTCGTCGATGGTGACCCCGGCGGCGGACAGCACGGCCGTCGCGGACGCGGTCATCCGGGTCACGGCGTGGCGGTAGACGTCGCCACCGCGCATCGTCAGGTACTGCTCGCCGGCGGCGAGGCGTGCCGGCGTCGCGGGGGAACGGGTCCCGGTGGCCGCCGCCCACAGCATGGAGGGGTCGCTGCCGTCGGAGCCGAGGTCGAACGGGCCGAGGCCGGCGCCGGCGTGCGCGGTCAGGACGACGGCGGCCGCGCCGTCACCGAAGAGGATGGCCGTGCCGCGGTCGCCGGCGTCGACGATCCGTGTGAGCGCCTCGGCACCGATGAGCAGGACCGGACCGTCCGCGGTGGCCGCGAGCGCGCCGGCGACACGGAGGCCGTAGACGAACCCGCTGCAGGCGGCGTTGAGGTCGAAGGCCGGGACCTCGACGCCGAGGCCGGCGGCGACCAGCGGTCCGGTCGCGGGCAGCAGGTGGTCCGGCGTGCACGTGGCGACGACGATGGCGCGGAGGTCGGCCGCGTCCACGCCCGCGTCGGCGAGCGCGGCCCGCGCCGCCGCGAGTGCGAGGTCGGACGTGGCCTCCTCGGGCGCGGCGACGTGACGGGTCGCGATGCCCGTGCGCGTCCGGATCCAGGCGTCGGAGGTGTCGAGCGTGCGGGAGAGCTCGTCGTTGTCGACCGTCCGCGCCGGCAGGTACGCGCCCAGGCCGGTGATCGCGACCGGCAGGACGGTCGGGTCGGTCGCCGGGGCGACGGCCGCCGGTGCGACCGTCGTGGACCGCACGAGGGTCCCGTCGGTGGCGGTCATCGCCGGGACAGCCACAGCACACCCTCGCCGGCGGTGACGTGCTGGGTCGGATCCGCCAGCGGGCCGCCGACCGTCCCGGGCATCGTTGCCACGAGCTCGCGACGTCCCCGGATGCCGTCGATCTCGCCGACCACGTCGCCCGGGCGGACGCGCGTCTCGGTGGCCACGAGCCGGCGGATGCGGCCGTCGACCGGGGCGGTGATGACGGCACAGGACGGGATGGGGATCACGGGGCGTTCCTCGGCAGGGTTCGGTGGGCGGGACGGAGCGACGGACCGGGCGGGTCCGGACGGTTCAGACGTCGGCGGGCAGGGGGCGCAGGGCCACGGAGGCGACGACCTCCCGGACGTCCTCCGGGCCCTCGACGGTCAGCACGGGGATGTCCGGGACCGTGCGTCGGGCGAGACCGCGCAGCACCCCACCCGGACCGACCTCGACGATCAGCTCGACACCGAGCGCCGGCAGGGCCTCCTGGACCTGCCGCCACCGGACCGGTGCCAGGATCCCCTCGACGAGCGCACGGCTGACGGCACCGGCGCTCGGCAGGGGCCGCCCGGTCGTGCCGCTGAGGAAGGTCGTGGCCGGCTCGTGCACCGGGAGACGGCGCAGGGCGGTGTCCACACGCACCACGGCCGAGGTCATCGCCGAGGAGTGGAACGCACCCTCGACGTCGAGCGGGAGGACGCGCCCGCCCAGCTCGCGCGCGATCGCGGCCGCACGGTCGACGGCGGCGGGTGGTCCGGACAGGACGGCCTGCCCGGGGGCGTTGACGTTCGCGAGCGCGACATCGGGGACGCGCGCGAGCACGGTGGCCATCGCGTCGTCGTCGAGGCGCACCACCGCCGCCATCGCGCCCGGGGTGGCGGCGCAGGCCGCGCCCATGGCGCGCCCCCGCTCGGCCACGAGCGTGGCGCCGTCGTTCGGGGACAGGGCGCCGGCGGCGACGGCCGCGGTCACCTCGCCGAGGCTGTGTCCGGCCACGACGTCGGGACGGACCCCGGCGGCGACCAGGGCGTCGAAGGCGGCCAGGGACGCCGCCAGGATGGCGGGCTGCCCCACGGCGGTGGAGCTCCCACAGCGGTCGGCGTCGTCGGCGAGCGTCGCGAGGTCGAGGCCGGCGGCGTGGCCGACGTCGGCGAACACGCGCGCCTGGGGCGTACCGCGCCAGGCGCTGGCCATGCCGGGGCGTTGCGAGCCCTGACCGGGGAAGAGGAAGGCGATGCGCACGGTGCTCCACGTGATCGACGGTCGGACGGGACGTCGGTGCGAAGTTGACACTGACGTCGACTTCAGGTGCAGCAGAGTGCATCGGGGCCCGGATGTCCAGCATCCCGCCCCGGACCGGACACGGACGTGCACGCAACGGACGCCCGGTACGCCGTTCGGCCGCCGCGGGGAACCCGCCCCTCCGAGAACTTGGCTCCCCCTCGTTGCTCGTCATGCCAAGGATGTGGGTGCCAAGTTCGGAGGGGGGCGGGGTAGCGTCCGGGGGGCGGGGGTAGCGTCCGGGGTCCGGGTCCGGGTCCGGGTCCGGGTCCGGGGTCCGGGGGTGTGACCCGACGGTGGAGGTGGACACGTGGACCGGGACGAGGCGGCGGCGCTCGACGTCGCGGACCCGCTCGCACCGGCCAGGGGCGCCTTCCGGATCCCGGAGGGCGTCGTCTACCTCAACGGGAACTCGCTGGGGGCGCTCCAGCCGGCGGTCGAGGAGCGGCTGCGGCGGGTCGTGACCGACGAGTGGGGCACGGGGCTGAAGCGCAGCTGGAACGACGCCGGTTGGGCCCACCTGCCGCAGCGGGTGGCCGCACGGATCGCCCCCCTGGTCGGTGCCGAGCCCCACGAGATCGCGGTCACCGACTCCACCAGCGTCGACCTCTTCAAGGCCGTGGTCGCCGCCCGCCGGCTGCGGCCCGACCGGCGCGTCATCCTCACCGACGAGCGGAACTTCCCCAGCGACCGGTACGTCCTCGCGGGCATCGCGGAACTCCTGCCCGGTACCGAGGTGGTCGCGGTCGCCGCGGACGAGGTGGAGGCGCGGCTCGGCGACGACGTCGCGGTCGTGACGCTCACCCACGTGGACTACCGCAGCGGGCGGATGCACGACGCGGCGAGGCTCACGGCCGCGGCGCACGACGCCGGCGCGGTCGTCGTCTGGGACCTCTCCCACAGCACCGGTGCCGTGCACGTCGACCTCGCCGACTGGCACGTCGACCTCGCGGTCGGCTGCACCTACAAGTACCTGAACGGCGGCCCGGGCTCGCCCGCCTACCTCTACGCCGCCGAGCGCCACCACGACACGCTGCGGTCGCCGGTCGCGGGGTGGTTCGGCCACGCCGACCCGTTCGCGTTCGGGCCGGAGTACACGCCGGCGGCCGGCGCGGACCGGTTCCTCGCCGGGACCCCGCCGATCCTGTCGCTGGCGGCGCTCGACGCCGCGCTCGAGGTGTGGGAGGACGTCGACCTCGCCGCGGTCCCCCACCGGACGCGTGCCCTGACCTCGCTGTTCGTCGAGCTCGTCGACGCGCGGCTCGCCGGTTACGGGGTGACGCTCGAGAGCCCTCGCGCGGCCGAGCTGCGCGGCGCCCACGTCACGATCGGGTTCGGCGGCGCCGGTCCGCTGTCCCGCGCCGCGACCGCCGCCGGCGTGATCGGCGACGTCCGGCCGCCGGACCTGCTGCGGTTCGGCTTCAGCCCGCTCTACGTCCGCCACGTCGACGTCTGGGACGCCGTCGAGGTGCTCCACGACCTCCTCGCCGACGGGAGCTGGGACGAGCCGCGGTTCCGCGCCACGGAGACCGTCAGCTGACCTCGACGCCCTCCCGTGCCGGGTAGGCGGTGACGTCGACCGCCGCCCCGACGCCGGCCAGCTCGTCGTCCACCGCGGCCCGGACGCGGGCCTCCAGCGTGCGCTCGAGGGCCGACAGGTCGGTGACGGACGACCCCGGGGCGACCTCCACGGCGACGTCGAGCAGCAGCCGCCGCGGCCCGGGGACGACCTCGGAGGGGGTGGCGCTCGAGACCTCGAGCAGGAGGACACCGGGCTCGTCGTGCACGACGTCGGCGGCGATCTCCGTCGCCGTCTGCGCCAGCGAGGTCGTCTGCAGCGACGTGGTCGTCACGAACTGCACCACCAGGAGGGCCCCGAGCGCCAGCGACAGCCCGGTCAGCGCGACCGGGAGGAGCCCGCGGTGGCCGTGCTCGAACCGCCCCCGTCCGGGCGTGAGCCCGTAGAGGCGGAAGATGAGCGCGGCGGTCAGGGTGATGCCGGCGAGCTGCAGCGCGACCTGGAAGACCGCCGGGCCGACGAGGTCCCAGCGTCCCAGTGCGACCGCGATGCCGAGCCCACCGGTCGGCGGCGCGAGGGAGGCGGCCACGAGCATCCCCACCGCGGCCCCGGAGACGAGGCTCGAGTGCTCGGACTGGACGAGGTGGTTCGCGCCGGCGACGCCGGCCGCGATCGGGAGGAGGACGGCGACGCTCGAGACGCTCATCACCTCCGAGGTGAGGTCCGAGATGCGGTGCTGGCCGACCAGCAGGGTGAGCACCGCGCAGGACACCGCGGTGACGGAGACGCCCACGACGTAGCGCAGCACGCTGTGCTTGAGCAGGTACCGATCGCCGCTGCTGATCGCGATGGCCGTGTTCATGGCCGGACCGGCGAACGGGGCCAGCAGCATCGCGGCCGTCAGGAGGTAGATCGTCTCGGTGTAGAGGCCGATCCACACCACCACGCCGGCGGCCGCCGCGTAGAGCAGGAACCCGCTCCACGACCCCGCGCTCTGCTGGCCGGCGAGGAAGATCTCCACCGGGCTCCGCGGGGTCACGTCGACGAGCTCGCGGGGGGGCTCGGCACGCGGCGGCTCGAACGCGAACGAGCCGGTGGCGGGGAGCGAGGCCTCGATCGGGCCGTAGTCCTCGAGCGCGGTGAGGAGGTCGCCGACCGACTCGTTCGGGACCGACACCGACAGCAGGTCGACGTCGGCGCCGTCACCGCCGTGGCCGCGCCACCACGACAGCGTCGCGGCGCCGAGCTCGGTCGCGCGCTCGGAGGCCGCCGGCGCGCACCCGCCCCGCACCTGGATCAGGATCGTCCGCACCGCGCCGCCTCTCGCCCGCCTCGGGGAGCGACGCTAGACGAGCCGCGGTGGCCGCTCCTCAGCCCAGGGTGATCGCCCGGCCCTCGTGGGCACCGATGCGGTCGACGATGTGCTCGATGGTGCCGCTCGGGACGGCGTCGTCGAGCGACAGGGCCATGAGGGCCTCGCCGCCGACCTCCCGGCGCCCGACCTGCGCCGCCGCGATGTTCACGCCGGCCTCGCCGAAGGCGGACCCCACGGTCCCGATCACGCCGGGACGGTCGTCGTAGCGGAAGAAGGCCATGTGGTCGCTCGGCTCGACGTCGAGCGGGGTGTTCCAGACCTCGACCAGCCGCTCGCGGTCGCCGGGCTGGAACGTCGTGCCCGCCACCCGGAGGGTGCGACCCTCGGCCGTGGTGCCCGAGACGCGCACGAGCGAGACGTAGTCCTCGCTGTGCCCGTCGCTCACCTCGCGCAGCGACAGGCCACGCTCGTCGGCGAGCAGCGGCGCGTTCACGAACGTCACCGGCTCCGCCACCACGGTCGACAGCATCCCCTTCAGGACCGACAGGCCGAGGATGCGCGTGTCCGCGTCGGCGATGTCGCCGAGGAACTCGACCGTGACGTCGCCGTGGAAGCCGCCCTCGGCCAGCACCGCGTAGAGCCGCCCGAGCTTCTCGCCGAGCGGGAGGAAGGGCTTGATGAGGTCGTCGATCGCGCCGCCCTGCACGTTCACGGCGTCCGGGACGAACTCGCCGGCGAGCGCGAGGTTCACGGACTCCGCGACCTGGGTACCGGCCTTGTCCTGGGCCTCCTCGGTCGAGGCGCCGAGGTGCGGCGTCACGATCACGTTCGACAGCCCGAACAGGGGCGACTCCGTGGTCGGCTCGGTCGCGAACACGTCGATGGCCGCGCCGGCGACGACGCCCTCGGCGAGGGCCTCGGCGAGCGCCGCCTCGTCGATGATGCCCCCGCGGGCGACGTTGACGATCCGCGCCGTGGGCTTCATGGTCCGCAGGCTCTCGGCGTTCAGCAGCCCCACGGTCTCGGGGGTCTTCGGGAGATGGATGGTGAGCACGTCCGCCTCGCGCAGGACCTCCTCGACCGTGCCACGCAGCTCCACACCCATGCGGCCGGCACGCTCCGGGGCGATGAAGGGGTCGTAGGCGACGAGCCGCATCCCGAACGCGTTCGCTCGCTGGGCGACGAGCGTGCCGATGCGTCCCAGCCCCAGCACCCCCAGCGTCTTGCCGTGGAGCTCGGTGCCGTTCCACTTCGAGCGCTCCCAGCGGCCCGCCTTCAGCGCCTCGTTGGCCTGCGGGATGTTCCGTGCCAGCGCCATGATCATCGCGATCGTGTGCTCGGCCGCCGAGATGATGTTGGACTGCGGGGCGTTGCAGACGATCACGCCGGCCTTCGTGGCCGCCTCGACGTCGACGTTGTCGAGCCCGACGCCGGCGCGGGCGATCACCTTGAGGCGGCTCGCGGCGGCGATGACGTCGGCGTCGATGGTGGTGGCGGAGCGGACCACGATCGCGTCGTAGGCCGGCGCGACCTCGACGAGCTCGTCCTTGGACAGCCCGGTCTTGACGTCGACGTCGTGGAACTGGGACAGCGCGGCGACGCCGGAGTCGGCGAGGGCGTCGGCGACGAGGATCTTCACAGGGGGACCTTCAGGCAGATGGCGACACGTGAGCTGGGGAGGTTGGAGCGGATGGTACGGCGGCGGCCCTCCCCCGCCGGCCCCCGCCTCGTGCGAACCGTGCGGTGCCCCGGGTCACTCCTGCGGGAGGCCGTCGTCGTCGGGAACGAGGTCGTCGGCGCGGTTGATCATCGACGGGGTGAAGCGCGAGACGTAGCTCAGCAGGGCGTGCTCGACGTCGGACGGGAAGCGCATCGACCGGATCGCCGCCGCCATGTGGGTGGCCCAGCGCAGGGCCGCGCCGCGGTCGATCGGGAAGCCGGCGTGGCGCATCCGCAGCCGCGGGTGGCCCCGTTCCGAGGAGTAGACGTCGCCGGCGCCCCAGTACTGGGCGAAGAACAGCGCGAGGTGGCGCTTGCCGGGCGCGAGGTCCTCGGGGTACATCGGCCGCAGGACCTCGTCGGCCTCGACCCGCTCGTAGAAGCGGTCCACGAGCTCGACGAAGGCGTCGACGCCCCCCGCACGCTCCGTGATCGTCGGCTCGTCCGGTGCCGGTCGGGGCGGCTGCTGGCTCAGGGGAGTGCCCGCTCGTAGAAGGCGATGTCGAGGTACTGGCCGAACTTGCGGCCGGCCTCGGTCAGCGTGCCACGGTGCACGAACCCCCACCGCTCGTGGAACCGTACGGACGACTCGTTCGGCAGGGCGATGACGGAGTAGGCGCGGTGGAAGTCGCGTGCCTCGAGCAACGGGAAGAGTGCTCCGAACAGCGCCCCGCCGACCCCGGCCCCCTGCCCGTCCGGGGCGACGTAGATCGAGATCTCGACCGAGGGGTCGTACGCCGGCTTGGGCCGGAACTGGCTGGTCTCGACGTAGCCCGCGACGCGACCGTCCAACTCGGCCACGAGCAGGTCGTAGGGACCGTCCGCGACGTTGGCCCGGAAGCGGTCGACCCACTCGCGGGGCGTGCGCACCTCGGTGTTGAACGTGATCGTCGTCTCGAGGACGTAGTACGTGTAGATCGCCGCGACCGCGGGCAGGTCCGCCTCGGTGCCCGGTCGCACGTGCGCGCCTGCCATCAGTAGAGCCCCGCCGGGCGGTACAGCTCGTCGTGGAGCCGGATGGCGAACTTGTCGCTCATGCCGGCGACGTAGTCGATGGCGGCCTGGGTGGCGTCGGAGTCGGCGAGCCGGTACGCCGGCGGGACCTCGTCCGGCCGGTCCCGGAACCACTCCACCAGGTCCTGGATGACCCGGATGGCGTTCAGCGCCTGCGCCCGCGCCTCGTCGCGCAGGTAGACGTTGGCGAACATCCAGTCGCGCAGCTCGTCCATGACCGCGAAGCGCTCGGGGTCCATCGTCACCTCGCCGGCCGCGACGGAGGCGTCGATGACGTCGGTGACCATGCTCGCGATCCACTCGCGTCCGGGTTCGCCGAACACCTCCCGGAAGCGCGCGGGGACGCCGTCCGGTGCGAGCACGCCGGCGCGGATCGCGTCCTCGACGTCGTGCGCGAGGTAGGCGATGCGGTCGGCGTAGCGGCACACCCACCCCTCCGGGGTCGCGGGGGGCGGGTCGTTCTTCCACGACGACTGCCCGATGCCGTCGAGCACCTCGCGGGTGAGGTTCAGCGGCTCGAGGAGGCGGACGACGCGGACGCCGTGGATGGCGTGCTGCCACTCGTCCGCGGACGAGAAGTACGGCGACAGCGCCTCCTCGCCGGTGTGGCCGAACGGCGAGTGCCCGAGGTCGTGACCGAGGCAGATCGCCTCCGTCAGCGGTTCGTTCAGCCCCAGGGCCGTCGCGATCGAGCGGCCGACCTGCGCCACCTGCAGGGTGTGGGTCATGCGCGTGACGAAGTGGTCGCCCTCGGGGTTGAGGAACACCTGGGTCTTGTGCTTCAGCCGGCGGAACGCCTTGCTGTGGAGGATGCGGTCGCGGTCGCGCTCGAAGCAGGTCCGGAACGGGTCGTCCGGCTCCGCGTGCTCGCGGCCCTTCGACTCCGCGGCCTTCGTGGCGAGCGGCGCCAGCCGCGTGAGCTCGTCGCGCTCGCGCTGCTCGCGGGTCCGGCGGTGGAGGAGTCCGGTCACGTCGTCCCCCTCACGCGCCGGCCTGCAGGACCATCTCGCCCTCGGCGACCTCCGCGGACGTGTCGCCGCCGCTGATGATGCGGCGACGGATCCGGCCCGACACCGCGTCGATCAGCAGCGTGACGACGACCACGACGATCAGGGTCATCCCGGCCTTGTCCCAGCGCCGGTAGCTGACGGTGTTCGACAGGACCGCACCCACCCCGCCGGCACCGATCACCCCGAGGATGGCCGAGGCACGGATGTTGATCTCGAACCGGTACAGCCAGAACGCCACGATCTCGGGCAGCGCCTGCGGGAGCACGCCCCAGCGCATCTTCTGCAACCACGTCGCCCCGACGGCGTCGGCCGCTTCGAGTGGACCCCGGTCGATGCTCTCGATCGCCTCGGAGGCGAGCTTGCCGAGCGTCCCGATCGAGTGGATGCCGATCGCCAGCGCACCGGGGACGGCTCCCAGCCCGATCATCGCGACGAACACGACCGCGAGCACCAGCTCCGGGATGGCCCGGAACGCGTTCAGGACCTGCCGGGCGCCCGTCGAGGTGGCCTGGCCGGTGACGTTCTTGGCGGCCAGCAGGGCCAGCGGGAGCGACAGCGCCGCGCCGATGACCGTGCCGAACCAGGCGATGTGGACCGACTCGACCATCGCGCCGAGGGCCCGGCCGGCGTACGCCCAGTCCGGGGGGAACATCAACCGGGCGATGTTCCAGATGCCCGCCGGCGCCCGCAGGATGCGCTCGACCGGGATGCCCGAGGTGGCGGCGGCCCACCCGAACAGGACCAGGAGCAGCAGGAGGAGGCTCCGCCGGGCCAACGGGAACGGGGCGCGCGGACGGGCGTCGGAGCTGCGCGGGAGGTCGGCGACGGCCATCAGCTGAGCCTCCGTCGCAGCGAGATCGACAGCGCCTCGACGAGGAAGACGATCACGAACGTGACGAAGATGATGAGCGCGATCACGTCGTAGCGGTACCGCGTCTGCGCGATCCGCAGGACCTGCCCGATCCCGCCGGCACCCACCAGCCCGAGCACGACCGACGCACGCAGGTTGAGCTCGAAGGTGTAGAGCGCGTAGGCGAGGTAGTTCGGCAGGACCTGCGGGAACACCGCGGCCCGCACCCGCTGCACGAACGTCGCGCCGGCGGCGTCGGCCGCCTCCAGGGGCCCCAGCGGGACCGCGTCGACCGTCTCGGACAACAGCTTCGCGACGACGCCGACGTTGAAGAACACGAGCGCCAGCACCCCGGCGAGCGGCCCGATGGAGACCGCCGCCACGAACAGCAGCGCGTAGAGCACGTCCGGGATCGACCGGACCACGCTCATCAGCGTCTTGGAGACGCCGTACACGACCCCGTTGGGGGCCGTCACCTGCGACGCGAGGAAGCCGACCAGCAACGCGAGGGAACAGCCGATCACGGACCCGATGACGGCCATGCGGAACGTCTCGAGGAGCGGCTCGACGAGCACCGGCCACGCCTGCCACGCGACGGGGAACATGTCATCGACGATGCGGCGTGCGTTGTCGGCCTTCTCGACCAGCTCCGCCGGCGAGAACCCGATCCCGTCCCACGACCACGCGGTCATGGCGAGGAACAGCGCGACCGCGACCCAGACGAGCTTCGAGCGCGCCGGCCGGGTCGGGCGGGCGTCGGGCAGGGCGGCGCTCACAGCTCGGCCCGCTTCTCCAGGACGTCGTCGGCCGTGAGCGACCGGCCGTAGATGTCCTCGAAGACCTTCTCGTCGACCTGTGCGCCGGAGCCGTCGAAGACCAGCTCGCCGGCGCGCAGGCCGATGATGCGGTCGCCGTACTGCCGGGCGAGGTCGAGGAAGTGCAGGTTGGTGATGACCGTGATGCCGAGCTCGCGGTTGATCCGCTGCAGGTCGCGCATCACGACGTGCGACGTCGGCGGGTCGAGCGAGGCCACCGGCTCGTCGGCGAGGATGATGCGCGGGTCCTGGGCCAGCGCCCGGGCGATCCCGACCCGTTGCTGCTGTCCTCCGGAGAGGTTCGACGCGCGGGTGTAGGCCTTCTCGACGATCTCGACCCGCTCGAGCGAGCGCATGCCGAGGTCGATCTGCTCGGGTGTGTAGCGGCCGAGGATCGTGCGCCAGGTGGGCGTGTGGTAGAGCCGGCCCATCAGCACGTTGTTGAGCACGGTCGTGCGGTTGACCAGGTTGAACCCCTGGAAGATCATCCCGATGCGCGACCGGATCCGTCGCAGGTGCTTGCGGTCGGCCGCGGTCACGTCCTCGTCGTCGACGAGCACGCGGCCGGACGTCAGCGGGACGAGCCCGTTGATCGCCCGGATGAGCGTGGACTTGCCGGCACCCGACAGCCCCACGATCACGACCATCTGCCCGTCCGGGATCTCGAGCGACACGTCCTTCAACGCGTGTACCCCGCCGGGGTACGTCACGGACGCGTGCTCGAAACGGATCATGCGGTTGGCTCCCGGATAGGGACGGAGCCGGCCGCGGTGCGCGGCCGGCTCCGTCGACCTCGAGGCTGTGCTCAGCCCTCGAAGGTGTCGCCGAGCTCCTCGTCGGCGCGGCGGATGACGTCCAGGTCCGCCTCGTCGGCCTCGCGCAGCCCGGTGATCTCGTAGATCGACTCGAGGACGGCCTGGCCCTCCTCGGTCTCGGCGTACGCGAGCATGGCCTCGACGAACGCCTGCTTGAGGCTGTCCGGCAGGTCGCCGCGGATCACGAAGCCGTCGTTCGGGATCTCCTCGGAGTAGGCGAACACGATCGCCTGCTGGCCGACCTCCGGGTTCTCCTCGACGATGGTGCTGCGCGCGTCGTCGAACGACAGGCCGACCTCGACGTCACCGTTGGCGACCGCGATCACGGACGCGTCGTGGCCGCCCGAGAAGGTCGACTGGATGGCGTCGATGTCCACGCCGGCCTCGATCATCTGCAGGGCCGGGATGAGGTAGCCGGAGGCCGAGGTCGGGTCGACGTACGCCACACGGGTGTCGGCGTCGATCAACGCGATCGCGTCCTCGCCGACCGGGCCCTCCTCGGCGTCGAGCGTGCCGTTGCAGTGCAGGAACCCGTCCTCGTCCGCCTGCGGCTCGTCCTGGCAGAAGGTGTCCGGGTCGTTGGTCATGTACTGGGTGTGGTACGTGAACGAGCCGAAGCGGGAGGACTGCAGGACGAACTCGACGCCGGCGCGGTCGATGGCCCGCACGACCCCGAGCGGGCCGAAGGCGCCGATGTCGGCCTCGCCCGACGCCATCGCCTCGGTGAGGCCGGTGTAGTCCTGCGGGACGAACGTCTCGACCTCGATGCCGAGGGCCTCGGAGAGCGCGTCACCGAGCGGCTTGGCGTTCTCGACGAGGACGTCGGCCTCGCGCGACGGCACGAGGCCCAGCACGAGCTTGTCCGGCCAGTCGGCGCGGTCCCCCGCGGCCTCGGTGGCCGTGTCGGTCTCGGTGGCGGTCACGGACGCCGAGGCGTCCTCGGTCTCGGTGTCGCTCGGCTCGTCCCCACCGCACGCGGTGGCGAAGAGCGAGACGGCGAGGGCCGCGACGGCCCAGGTGCGTGGCTTCATGTGATCGATCCCCAGTCTCCGCTGTCTGCCAGTGCGCGCACCGTAGCCTGGAAGTCGGCCCACGAGCAGACGTCGACGGCTCCCGGGACCGGGTCGTTCCACGGGCGCACGAACCGGCACACCAGCCGGTCCGGTCGGTGCTCCACGTAGTCGGGCACCACGTAGGGCGAGTCGTCGAGGTAGACGTCGCAGTCGACCGTCCACTTGTCGTCGACGATGTGCACCTCGCGCGTCGGCATGCGCACGTCGCCGAGCCACGACAGCGTGTCCGGCACGGCCCACCGCGGCTTGGCCGTGATGATCACGATGTCGTGGCCCTCCGCGTCGAGTGCCTCCAGCGCCGGCAGCGCGTCGGGGTACGGATCGAGGTGCCGGAAGAAGCTGTGCGAGCCGTGGGTCCGCGCCCACTCCCAGAACCCCTGCATGTCCTCGAAGTGCGTCAGCGAGTGCAGCGTGTCCCAGAACTGCACCTGTTCGGGAGCCAGTTCGGTCCCGAACGCCTCGTTGTACCGCGCCATCCAGCCGGCGTTGAAGTCCGCGACGACGCCGTCCAGGTCGATGCCGAGGCGCACTCAGGCGTCCTTCGGCTCGGGCCGGCCGGGGTGGCCGTCGAAGCCGTGGCCACGCTTCGGGACGAGCACCTTGCGCGTGAACTCGCACACGACCGTGCCGTCCTGCTTGTAGCCGATCGTGCGGACCTTCACGATGCCGCGGTCCGGCTTCGAGTTCGACTCGCGCTTCTCGAGCACCTCGGTCTCGGAGTAGATCGTGTCGCCGTGGAAGGTGGGGTTGGCGTGCTTGAGCGACTCGATCTCGAGGTTGGCGATGGCACGCCCCGAGACGTCCGGCACCGACTGGCCGAGCACCACCGAGTAGACGAGGTTGCCGACGACCATCGCCTTGCCCGTGGGCGAGGCCTCGGCGGCGTAGTTGTCGTCGCTGTGCAGCGGGTGCTGGTTCATCGTGATCGAGCAGAAGAGGATGTCCTCGGCCTGCGTGATCGTCTTGCCGGGCCAGTGCTTGTAGACGTCACCGACCTCGAAGTCGTCGAGGTAGCGGCCGAAATCCTCGGTGGGCATCGTCGTCTCCACGGGTCGGTGAGCGGGTCGGTCATCGGGTCGGGGGGCGGGACCCGAGGGGTCCGGCGGGCTGACTACCGTAACCGTCCACGCCTTCCCGAAAGAACGCGAGCCCACCCATGCGCAGCCCCAAGGACTTCTTCCGTCCCCTCGCGATCGGTGCCCCCGAGCCCGTGCGCGAGATCCCCTTCCGCCCGTCCCGGATGATCCACTTCTTCGACCCGTCGAACGCCAAGATGGTGGCCAAGGTCCCCGACATGATCGGCCAGGCCGACGTCCTGCTCGGCAACCTCGAGGACGCCATCACGGTCGACAACAAGGAGGCCGCGCGCGAGGGCCTCGTCCAGGTCGCGCGCGACACCGAGTTCGGGGACACCCAGCTGTGGACGCGGGTGAACGCGCTCGACTCACCCTGGGTGCTCGACGACCTCACGACGCTCGTGACCGAGATCGGCGACCGCCTCGACGTGATCATGCTCCCGAAGATCGAGGGCGCCGAGGACATCCACTACGCCGACCGGCTCGTCGCACAGCTCGAGGCCCGCGCCGGTCTCACCCGGCCGTTGCTGTTCCACGCGATCCTCGAGACCGCCCGTGGCGTCGCGAACGTCGAGGAGATCTGCCTCGCCTCACCGCGGATGCAGGGCCTGTCGCTCGGACCCGCCGACCTCGCGGCGGACCGGCGCATGAAGACCACCCGGGTCGGTGGCGGCCACCCCGGCTACCTGGTCC
Source organism: Actinomycetota bacterium (assembly GCA_019348135.1). Classification (GTDB taxonomy): domain Bacteria; phylum Actinomycetota; class Nitriliruptoria; order Nitriliruptorales; family Nitriliruptoraceae; genus JAHWJY01. The sequence goes on along the minus strand of JAHWJY010000045.1, from coordinate 1,281 downwards.
GCCAGGACCCCCCGGAGGACGGCGACATCGAGGCGCCGCGCCAGACCGCGCAGCAGGACCTGTGGCACTACACGATCTCCCGCATGGTCGACGCCTGCGGGATGGCGGGGATCCTGCCCTACTACGGCCCGTTCGGGGACATCAAGGACACGGTCGCCTGCGAGGACCAGTTCCGCAACGCCTACCTGCTCGGCTGCGTGGGCGCGTGGTCGCTGCACCCCGTGCAGATCGACATCGCCAAGCGCGTCTTCTCGCCCGAGCCCGAGGAGGTCGCGTGGGCCAAGCGGGTCGTGGACGAGATGGGCGACGGCGCCGGCGCGGTCATGATCGACGGCAAGATGCAGGACGACGCCACCTACAAGCAGTGCCTCGTCATCCTCGACCTCGCGAAGGCGCTGGCGCAGCGCGACGCCGACCTCGCCGAGGCCTACGACCTGGAAGGTGTCAGCTGATGGCGGAGGAGACCTACCGCCCGCGCCGCTCGGTGCTCTACATGCCGGGCGCCAACGAGCGCGCGCTCGAGAAGGCCAAGGGCCTCGACGCCGACGCGCTGATCCTCGACCTCGAGGACGCCGTCGCCCCGGATGCCAAGGAGGAGGCCCGCGACCGGGTGTGCGCCGCCGCGTCCTCCGGCGAGTACGGCTCACGCGAGGTGACGATCCGGGCCAACGGCATCGGCACCCGCTGGCACGACGACGACGTCGCCGCGATCGCGACCTCGGGGGCGGCGGCCATCGTGGTCCCCAAGGTCGACACGACCGAGGACGTCGACCGCGTGGCGGACGCGCTGGCCGCCGCCGGCGCCCCGGCCGAGCTCACCATCTGGGCGATGATCGAGACCCCGCTCGCCGTCGCCAACGTGCCGGCGATCGCCGGCCACGAGCGGTTGTCCGTGCTCGTGATGGGCACCAACGACCTCGTCAAGGAGCTCCACGCCGAGTTCGTGCCGGGCCGGGGCCCGATCCTCACCGCGCTGTCGCGCTGCGTCCTCGGGGCGCGCATCGGCGGCAAGGTGATCCTCGACGGCGTGTTCAACGACCTCGACGACGCCGACGGCTTCGAGGCCGAGTGCGTCCAGGGTCGCGACTACGGCTTCGACGGCAAGACCCTCATCCACCCCAAGCAGCTCGAGCCCGCGAACCGCGTGTGGGCGCCGACCGACGAGCAGGTGGACCGCGCGCAGCGCATCATCGCGGCCTTCGAGGAGGCCGAGCGCGAGGGCCGCGGCGTCGTCACCGTCGACGGGCGGATGATCGAGAACCTCCACGTCGACCAGGCCCG
>JAHWJY010000159.1 GCA_019348135.1 Actinomycetota bacterium | reverse complement strand
AGGTCGCGATCGAGAACGTCGCGCGGGCCACCGAGCTCGACTGGCGCATCGACGGCTTCGTCCAGGCCGCCACCTCGCTCGTCCGTCTGCTCGTCGGCGCACGGACGATCTCGCGCTCCATCGCCCAGATCGAGGCGCCGACGCTGGTCCTCTGGGGCGACCGTGACCAGCTGGTGGGGCGCCCCGTCATCGACGGGCTGACGGCCCGCCGCCCCGAGTGGGACCTGCACGTCTTCGAGGGGTGTGGTCACGTGCCGATGCTCGAGTACCCGGACGAGTTCACCCGCGTCGTCGAGCGCTGGCTCGAGACCACCGGCGTCCCCCGCGCCGCCGACCTCGCCCCCGCCTGACGCGCCCTCCGTAGAGTGCACCCGATGCGGGCCGGGGAGGGCGACGTTGCAGGGAGCGCTCCGACGGGGTCTCGTCCTGCCGAACTGGGAGGCCGGTGAGGACCCCGCTCAGCTCGTCGAGGCGGCGGTCGTCGCCGAGGCAGCCGGCTGGGACGGCGTGTTCCTGGCCGACCACCTCATCTTCCCTCCGCCCGCGACGATCGGGGGGAGCGACCAGGCTGCGCCCGCCCAGCCCATGCCGGATCCGTGGGTCGTGCTCGCCGCCGTCGCCTCCCGCACGAGGACGATCCGGCTCGGCACGTGGATCACGCCCGTCCCGCGGCGGCAGCCGTGGCAGCTGGCCCGTGACCTGGCCACGCTCGACCAGCTCTCGCACGGACGGGTCATCCTGGGGGCGGGCCTCGGACGCCGACCTGACCACGAGCGTTTCGGTCTGCCGTGGGACCTGCCGGCCCTCGGCCGCAGGTGCGACGAGGCGCTCGAGATCCTGGATCGGCTGTGGTCCGGCGAGCCGGTCACCCACCACGGTGAGCACTACCGGCTGGACGACGTGACCCTCCTCCCGCGTCCATGCCAGCGACCTCGCATCCCGGTGGTGGTGGGCGGCCTCTGGCCCAACCGGGCGTTCCTGCGACGAGGTGCCCGATGGGACGGGATCGTCCCGCACTACCCCGGCGATGGCGTCCTCCCTGGCGACGGCACGGCCCCGGAGCAGCACGTCACGGACCTCCTCACGGCCTACCGCGGGCTGACCGACGACCCCGGCGAAGTGCTCCTGCTCGACGCCCCGCCCGGGAGCGGGCCGGGCTACGTCGAGGTGTGCCAGGAGCTCGGTGTCACCTGGCTGCTGACCGCCAAGCACGAGGGTTCCTGGTCGCTCGACCTCGAGGTCATCCGCGGCGGCCCCCCGCGGGCGTAGGGCCACCGGCTGCACGCCGGGTGACGGTGGCGTTCCTGCCCACGGTGGTGGGTCAGTGGCCGGCCTCGATGCGGGCGATGAAGTCCGACACGGCGGCGTTGGTGCGCTCGGGCGCCTCGAACTGGGGCACGTGGCCGATGTTGTTCCACACCTCGACCTGGGCGTGGGGGAGCGACTCGGTGACGCGGGCCGCGTAGCGGTGGTGCACGAGGACGTCGCGGTCCCCGAAGATCCACAGGGACGGCACCTGGAGGTCGCACAGGCGCCCCCAGTAGCTGTTGCGCCCCGTGGCGCGCTCGGCGCCGAGGTGGCGGGCGCAGGCCAGCACAGCGAGGCGGTAGCCGCGGTCACGCAGGTGCAGCATGGTGTCCTCGGCGGCGGCGCGGAGGTTCTGGGCCGGCAGCGCGCTGGGGTCGTGGAACAGCTCGCGCAGCCCGGCCTCGATCCACTCCCGGCGGATGGGCACCGGAGCGAGGCCGAGCCACTGGCTGCGCAGCAACCGGATCATCGGGCCGAACCGCTGGTACTGGTCGAAGGCGACGGCGGAGCCGAGACCCACGAAGCCACGGACGCTGCGCGGGTGGCGCAGCGCGACCTCGGCGGCGATCCGTCCGCCCATCGAGTTGCCCACGAGGTAGGCCTCGCGGATGCGGTTGCGCGCCATGTAGCCGTGGACGACGTCGGCCATCCACGGGGCGGAGTAGCGCTTGCCGTGCGGGGCGGGCTTGTCGGACTTGCCGAAGCCGGGGAGGTCGAGCGCATGCACCTCGTGGCGGTCCGCCAACCCGTCGAGGGTCGGGAGGAACGACACCTTCGACGCCGCGAGCCCGTGGAGCAGCAGCACCGGCGTGCCGGCGCCGGCGACGATCGACTCGATCTCGACACCCTTGACGTCGGTGTGCACCGTGCGCAGCAGGCGTGTCGCGGCCGGTCCGGGGGTGAACATCGTCTCGAGGCGGACGGCGAGGTTGAGGTCGCCGTGGACGACGAGCCGGCCGGCCTGGAACGCCCCGACGCCGTCGAGGCGGCCGGAGACGATGTCGAGCCAGGTGACGGCATCGGTGACGAGCCGCGCGGCCGGCGCGTCGATCGCCCCGGGGGAGATGAGGCAGCGACCGGCACGCACGTGGATCGTGTACGGCTGGTGGCCGGTGATGTCGACGACCCAGACGGCGTCGATGCCGCGGGCGTCGGCCGGGCGGAAGCGTTCGGCCAGACGGAGGATGGAGCCCCGCACGTCGTCGGCGGCGGGGTCGGAGCCGATACGCAGCACACCGGTGACCTCGTCTGCCGTCGATCGCCCCGGTCGTTGCGTCACTGCAGCTCCTCCGATGGGGGAACCGTAACCCTGGTGCTGGTCCGAACCGCGTAGGCCACGTTCCTCGTGTCGGTGCAGGGTCGCGCCCCGGGTAGCGTCCCGGGGGCGACGAAGGGACACCTCGGACGGGTGTTCCCCCCCATCCGCCGTCCGAACGACCGGGCGGGGCGACCGAAACGTGAGCGCGTGACGGACACCGACAAGCGCGAGGCGCGCGCTCTCCCGGCAGGAGGCGTCGATCGGCGGGCGCTCCTGCGCACCTGGACCGGCGCCGTGCTCATCTCGTTCAGCGCCGTCTACGTCCGTCTCGCCGACGTCGAGCCGGTGCGGAGCTCCTTCCTGCGGGCCGCCTACGCCCTCCCGGCCTTCGTCGTCCTCGTGGTGCTCGCGCGCCGGCGAGCGGGACGGCCGGCCCTGGGAGGCCTCGTGGGGCTCGCCGTGATCGCCGGCGCGTTCCTCGGCGGCGACCTGTTCGCCTGGCACAGCTCGATCGAGCACATCGGGGCGGGTCTCGGGACGGTCCTGCCCAACCTGCAGGTGGTCCTGGTCGGGGTGGCGGGCGTGGTGTTCTTCCGCGAGCGCCCCCGTCCGGTCTTCTGGCTGGCGTTGCCGGCGGTGCTGGTCGGCATCTGGCTCCTCGGCGCCGTGGGCGAGCCGGTGGAGGTCGGCGGCAACGTCCCGTTCGGCGTCCTCCTGGGGGTGCTGACGGCGGCGCTCTACTCGGTGTTCCTGGTCGGGATGCGGGTGGCCCGGTTGCGCCGCCCGGACGCGAGCGCGGTCGAGGTGATGGGCTCGGCGACGCTCGGGGCGGCGCTCGTCACCGGCGCGTTCGCGGCGAGCCAGGGCGTCGCGGCGCCCGCGGGGGAGTGGCCCGCCGACGGTTGGCTCGTGCTCCTCGCCCTCAGCTCGCAGGTGCTCGCGTGGGTGCTGCTGAGCTCGTCGATCCACCGACTGCCCGCCGCGCTGACATCGATCGCGCTCCTGATCCAGCCGGTGCTCGCGATGGTCTGGGGCGCGCTGATCCTGGGAGAGGAGCTGGGCCTGCCGCAGGTCGCCGGGGCCGCGATCGTCCTCGCCGGCGTGGCGGTGGCGCACCGCGCGGTCGTCGCCGGCACGTCAGGGGGTGACGGTCCGGAACCTCAGGCCACGTGACCCCAGCACCCGGGTGATCAGCCCCGCGTCGAGGAGCGCGCCGAGCTCCGTGCGGGCGGCCTCCGGCCCGACGCCGAGGTCGGCGCGGTAGTCGGCGATCGTGAACGCGGGTCGCTCGGCCACCCAGCGCGCGGCGCCGGCGGGCACCTCCGGGGCGGGCACCCCGAGGGCCGCCGCGGCGGTCCGGAGACCGGCGGCCACCGCCTCGCCCCAGCGTTCGAGCCAGATCGTCAGGTCGCGCCGGCGCACCGTCCGGGCGATCTCGTCGTGGTAGCCGATCGCGTCCTGGGCGAGAGCGGCCTCCGGCATCCCGAGGCCGTCGGGGTCGAGCCCGCGCGAGCGCAGCACCAGACGGGCCGCGGTCCGCGCCAGCCGGCCGTTGGCGGCCTCGAAGGGGTGGATGCGGAGGAGCTCGTGCTGCAGCACGCCGGAGACGACCAGACCGTGCTCGCGCGCTCCGTCGGTCACGATCCACCCGGCGAGGAGGGCCACGTCGCGGGGGATCGTCGCCGGATCGGAGGGGAAGAAGATGATGCGGCCGGTCGACCCGTCGTGGACGGCCTGCTCGCTGCGACGCGGCTGGCCGGCGTGCTCCTCGTCGAGGAGCCCGGCGGTGACGCGGCGGTGGAGCGTCGACAGGGTCGCCGCCGGGTCGACGAGCAGGTCGTCGGCGAGGTCGTCCGAAGCCAGGCCGGCGCGGGCACCGAGGAACTCGTAGGCCTGGACCTCGGGGATGGCCTCGTCCGCGAGCTCCTCGTCCGTGCGCGAGCGCATCGCGTCGAGCCAGGTCCCGGGCCGGACCTCCGAGGGCTCCACGGTGGACGGGTCGGGGATGACCACGCCGGCCACGTCGGGCGGCGCCGTCAGCGGGGAGCCGTCGAGCCGCAGGGTCGCCACGGTCGCGACGTCGAGCCGCCCGTCGCGCAGCGCCGCGCGGGCGTCGGCGGGCGCGCCGGCGACGGCCTGGGCGAGGCGCTCGGTCTCGGCGACGAGACCCACCAGGTGCGGGGTGCGCGAGAACCGCGGCGGTGCGGGGACCGTCGGCACGCTCGTCAGCGCAGGCGGTCGAGGATGCGCCGCCCGCGCCACGCCTCGGCGTGGATGCGGCCGTGTCGGCGACCGAGTCCGTAGGTCGTCGCCGCCAACGCCACGGCCCCGACCGACGCGGTCGTCGTCTTCACGACCTTCTTGGTCCGGCGCGCGAAGATGACGATGGGCCACCCGCGCTGGTGGGCGACGTTCTCGAGCGGACCGTCGGGGTTCACGGCGACCGGGTGGCCCACCATCTCGAGCATCGGGAGGTCGGACGCGGAGTCGCTGTAGCTGTAGGACAGCCGCAGGTCGTAGCCGCGCTCGGCGGCGAGCTTCTCGATCGCCTCGCGCTTGCCCTCGCCGTAGACGAACGGGCCGTCGAGCTGGCCGGTGTAGCAGCCGTCGACGATCTCGCTCGTGGTCGCGATCGCGCCGGTCATGCCGAGCGCGCTCGCGAGCGGCTCGACCACCTCGATCGG
>JAHWJY010000158.1 GCA_019348135.1 Actinomycetota bacterium | reverse complement strand
ACCCCGCCGATGCGCCTGTTCGGACCCGTGCTGGCCGCGATGCTCGCGCTGCTGCTGCTGCTGCCGGCCGTGGCCGTGGCCGCCCCGGGCGCGGCGGCCGCGGGTGACGCGGCCGTCCTCGTCCTCGCCGCCGAGGAGGGCGGCGCGGAGGACGGCCCGCAGGGGCCCGAGCCGCGCGATCCCCAGGACACCGAGAACCCCGCCGCCCCCGAGCGCTACGAGGCGCCCTTCATCTGGGCCGCCTCCGTGGGCCTGCTGGCCCTCGCCGTCCTCGGGACGCTCACCCTCGCCGGGCTGTACTACCTGCTGGTCCAGCGGCCACGCCAGAAGTCCGCGGACCGCAAGTGACGGCCGACGGACCCGTCGTCCTCGACGAGTCCGTCGCGATCTGGGCGGCGCGGCTCGTGGCGCCGGCGCGCACCGTGGACGCCGTCGAGGTGGCGGCGCTCCGCGCCAGCGTGACCGCCGACCTCCCCCGGGTCGACGCGGCGGCGCGGGCGTGGTCACAGCTCGGACGGGACCTGCCCCCGACGGAGTGCCGGGTCATCGGTCGCATCGGCTGGGTGCGCGCGAACCTCACCGCCATGCGGGGTGCGTTCGCCCCCCTGGGGGAGAAGATGCGCGGCAACCGCGTGATCGCCTCGCGCGTCCTCGGGGCGCAGTTCGGTGCGCTCCTCGGTCTGCTCTCGACCAAGGTCCTGGGCCAGTTCGTGCTGCCGTTCGGTGGCCCGGGCGGCGGCCAGCTCGTCCTCGTCGGACCCAACCTGCTCGACCTCGCCGAGGAGCACGGCGACCTCGCCTCCGACATCCGTCGCACCGTGCTCCTGCACGAGATCACGCACCGCCTCCAGTTCGACGGCACCGACTGGCTCGGCGAGCACCTGCAGGGGCTGCTCGAGCGGTACCTGTCGGCGGCCCGCATCGACCCGGCGGCGCTGCTCGAGGCCGCCGGCAAGCTCCCGCAGGCGATCGCGGCCGTGCGCGCGTCCGGCTCGATCCTCCCCCTCGTCGAGACCGTCCTCACCGACGAGCAGGTGGCCGTCGTGGACGAGGCCCAGGGCCTGATGAGCCTCCTCGAGGGGCACGGCAACGCGGCGATGTTCGGTGGCGGCGACGGGGTCATCGAGCGTCCGGGGGACGTCCGGGAGGCGCTCGAGTCCCGCAAGGGCGACGCGACCACGCGCATCCTGACCGCGATCGCGGGCCTCGAGCTCAAGCGCCGGCAGTACCGCGAGGGCGAGTCCTTCGTGCAGACCGTGCTCGACGAGCGTGGCGTCGTCGGCCTGAACCGGGCCTTCGCCGGTCCGGCGAACCTGCCCACGGTGGCCGAGGTACGGGACCCGCACGCCTGGCTCGCCCGCGTGGCGGACGCGAGCTGAGGGCGCACCCGTGACGTCCGCTCCCGCCGGCCCGCCCCCGCCGCCGGGGCCGCTCCCCGAGGGGCAGAGCCGCGACCGCGTCCTGGCGGAGGTGACACGGGCACTGCAGGTCGTCCCGTCCGGCACCACCGTCCTGGTCGCGCTGTCCGGTGGTCCGGACTCGACCGCGCTCGCCTACCTCACCGCCGAGTCGCGCCCCGATCTCGACCTCGTCCTCGGCCACGTGCGGCACGGGTTGCGCGACGATCGCGAGGACGTCCGGGTCGTCGAGGACCACGCCCGCTTCCTCGCGGCGCGCCTGGAGACGACGGAGGTCGTCGTGCGGACGGCGGGCGAGGGCCTCGAGGCCGCCGCCCGCGCCCACCGGTACGCCGCGCTCCGGCGCCAGGCACGCGCCGTCGGTGCGGCCTTCGTCCTGCTCGGCCACACCGCCGAGGACCAGGCCGAGACGGTGCTCATGCGGCTGGCGCGCGGCACGGGCGTGCCGGGCCTCGGTGGCATGGCCGTCAACCGCGGCGGCCTGCTGCGGCCGATGCTGCGCCTGCGTCGCAGCGACGTCCGACGCTTCGTGGTGCACGAGGGGCTCGCGACCGTCGAGGACCCCATGAACCGGGACCCGACCCTCACGCGCTCGGTCGCGCGTCACGAGGTGCTGCCCGTGCTCGCCAGGCTCGGTCCGGACCCCGTGGCGGCCCTCGCCCGCCTCGCCGACGTCGCCCGCGACGACGCCGACAAGCTCGATCTCGACGCGCGCGAGGTGCTGTCCCGCATCGTGCGGCGGTACGGCCCCGTGTGGCTGCTGCGCCGCGACGACCTCGACGAGCTCCACCCGGCGATCGCCAACCGGGTCGTCCGGGACGTCGTGTCGCACGCCCGGGGCACCGACGACCCGCCCTCGTCCGCCCAGGTCGCCCGGGTCCTCGCGCTGGAGCCGGGCGCGGCGGCCGACCTGCCGGCCGTCTCGGCCACCGCCGGCGGGGGCTGGCTCGCGATCGGGCCCCAGGACCTCGTCGAGGCCCCCGACATCCCCCTGACGGTCCCGGGACGCACGTCGTGGGCGCCGGGCCGGGTCGACGTCGTGGCCGTCGACGAGGCCTCGACCCGCGCGGGCGGTGCGCAGCTCGCGCTCGACCTCGGGGAGCGCTGGGTCCCTCCGGCCGTCGACGTCGCCCCGGGGCTGGTCCCACCCGGTGGCAGGGACGCGCTCGGCCAGGTGGTCCTCGGCGAGGTCCACGTCGCCGACCTCGTCGTGCGCGCGCGTCGCCCCGGCGACCGCATCCGCACCGGGGGCGGGACCCGGAAGCTCCAGGACGTGCTGGTGGACGCCGGCGTGCCCCGGCTCATCCGCGACCTCGTCCCGATCGTCGCGCAGGGCGACCGCGTGCTGTGGGTCCCGGGTATCGCGGCCGACGCGTCGGCGGTCGCCGCGGGGCGCCGCTCGCCCCGGCTCCTCCTCCACCTCGCCGGCTAGCCTCTCGGCCCCGCGGCCGCCGGCTGACGGAGCACCCATGGACACCGCCACGATGGATCCCGCCCGCATCGCGCCCGAGCTCGCCGACGACATCGAGTCGGTGCTGATCAGCCACGAGGACATCCAGACCCGCCTGCGCGAGATCGCCGACGAGATCGAGGTGGACTACGCCGGCAACGAGCTCCTCCTCGTCGGGGTGCTGAAGGGCGCGTACCTGACGATGGCGGACCTCTGCCGCTACATCCGGCTGCCCGTCAACGTCGACTTCATGGCCTGCTCGTCCTACGGGTCGTCGACGCGCTCGTCCGGGGTCGTGCGGATCCTCAAGGACCTCGACACCGACATCGAGGGCAAGCACGTCCTCATCGTCGAGGACATCATCGACTCCGGGCTGACCCTCGACTACCTCGTGAAGAACCTGCGGTCCCGCAAGCCCGCCTCCATCGAGGTGATGACCCTGCTCACCAAGCCGTCGCAGCGCAAGGTCGACCTCGCCGTGCGCTACACCGGGTTCGAGGTCCCGGACGTCTTCGTCGTCGGCTACGGGCTCGACTTCGCCGAGCGGTTCCGCAACCTCCCGTTCATCGGCACCCTCCGCCCCGAGGCCTACGCGTAGCGGGGCGCGTGCGGGTGTCGCCCGGGGAGCCATCCGGGGTCGGTGGTAGCATCGGACCTTCACGCGTGCGTGGGACGAGGTGCCCTCGAGCGCTTCGCACCGAAGGTGGGCGACACCCTTGAAGAACTCCCAGCGTCTGTTCCGCGGACCCATGCTGTGGCTCATGGTCCTGGGCTTCGCCCTGTTCGCGACGTTCAGCCTCGTGCAGCGCGCCGCCGAGCCGGAGGAGCTCACCTTCTCCGAGTTCCTCGCGGCCGCCCAGGACGGCCGCCTCAAGGGGCAGGACCTCGAGGCCACGACGATCGGCAACCGCTCCGAGACCATCACCGGGGACATGCGCGACCCCGAGAACCCCACGAACACGGTGCCGTTCCAGACGACCTACAACACCGAGATCAACGACGAGCAGCTCCAGGAGCTGATCGACGAGGGGCTCATCGACGCCGAGATCGACGCCGAGCAGACCGGCGCGCTGGTCAGCTTCCTGTTCCAGATGCTGCCGTTCGTGCTGATCTTCCTGCTGTTCTTCTTCCTGATGCAGCAGATGCAGGGCGGTGGCGGTCGCGTCATGCAGTTCGGCAAGTCCAAGGCCAAGATGGTCTCGAAGGACTCGCCCAAGGTGACGTTCAGCGACGTCGCCGGCGCCGACGAGGCCATCGAGGAGCTGCGCGAGATCAAGGAGTTCCTCGAGAACCCCGCCAAGTTCCAGTCGATGGGCGCCAAGATCCCGAAGGGCGTGCTGCTCTTCGGCCCTCCCGGGACCGGCAAGACCCTGCTCGCGCGCGCCGTCGCCGGCGAGGCGGGCGTGCCGTTCTTCTCGATCTCCGGCTCGGACTTCGTCGAGATGTTCGTCGGTGTCGGTGCCTCCCGGGTGCGTGACCTGTTCGAGCAGGCCAAGGCCAACGCCCCGGCGATCATCTTCATGGACGAGATCGACGCCGTCGGGCGTCACCGTGGCGCCGGCCTCGGCGGTGGCCACGACGAGCGCGAGCAGACGCTGAACCAGCTCCTCGTCGAGATGGACGGCTTCGACCAGCGCACCACGGTCATCCTGATCGCGGCGACCAACCGTCCGGACATCCTCGACCCGGCCCTCCTCCGCCCGGGCCGCTTCGACCGCCAGATCACCGTGGACCGTCCCGACCTCGTCGGCCGCGAGGCGATCCTGAAGATCCACACCCGTGGCAAGCCGCTCGCGGACGAGATCGACATCAACGCCCTCGCGCGCCAGACCCCGGGCTTCACGGGCGCCGACCTCGCCAACCTCGTGAACGAGGCCGCGCTGCTCGCGGCGCGCTTCGGCAAGAAGGAGATCTCGCAGGACGAGCTCAACGAGGCCATCGACCGCGTCATCGCCGGCCCCGAGCGCAAGTCCCGGATCATGTCCGAGCGCGAGCGCAAGATCACCGCCTACCACGAGTCCGGCCACGCCATCGTCGGCCACGCCCTGCCGCACGTCGATCCGATCCACAAGGTCACGATCATCCCGCGCGGGCGCTCCGGCGGGTACACGATGGCCCTGCCGGTCGAGGACAAGAGCTACGCCACCCGCGGCGAGCTGATGGACCAGCTGGCCTTCGCGATGGGTGGGCGCGTCGCCGAGGAGATCAAGGTCGGCGACTACACGACGGGGGCGAGCAACGACATCCAGAAGGCCACCGGCACCGCGCGCAAGATGGTCACCGAGTACGGCATGAGCGTCTCGCTCGGTCCGATCAAGCTCGGCCACTCCGACTCCCAGCCGTTCCTCGGGCGCGAGTTCGGGCACGAGCCGGACTACTCCGACGACATCGCGCGCCAGATCGACA
>JAHWJY010000157.1 GCA_019348135.1 Actinomycetota bacterium | reverse complement strand
TCGCTCGTGAGTGGCTCGACCGTCTGCCGTTCACGCAGACCTACACGGCCGAGCGGGCGGCCTACCGCAACCTCGTCCACGGTCTCCGCCCGCCGGACACGGCCACGTTCGACAACCCCTACCGGGAGTGGATCGGCGCGCTCATCCGGGGTGACGTGTACGGCTACGTGTCGCCCGGTGATCCCGGGGCGGCAGCCCAGCTCGCGCTCGTCGACGCTCGGTTGAGCCACACCGCGAACGGCCTCTTCGGTGAGCTGTGGGCGGCAGGCCTCGTGGCGGCCGCCCTCGCCGTGGACACCGCGGCCGCGGCTATCGACCAGTCGCTGCGGGTCGTTCCGCCGGGGTCCCGGCTCGCGCACACCCTGGGAGCGGTCGTCACGATGCACCGCGACGGCGAGACCCGGACGGCGGCGCTCGACTGGGTCGATTCGGCGCTGGGCCACTACCCGTGGGTCCACACGCTCAACAACGCAGCACTGATCGCCATCGGGCTGCTGTGGGGGGAGACGTTCATGGACGCGGTCGGGACCACCATCTCGGGAGGTCGGGACACCGACTCCAACGGCGCCACGACCGGGAGCGTGTTCGGAGCGCTGCACGGCGCGAGCGCCGTACCCGAGCAACTGGTCGGAACGACCCACGTCACGGTTCGGAGCGCCGTCCGCGACTTCGACGGCGTCCGCATCGACGAACTCGCCGAGCGCACGCTCCGCCTCGTCCGTCGTTGATGTGCCGTTGACGTCCGGTTCCGAGGCGGCACGCATGGATCGGTTGCATCGCGACGAGGTCCCGATCAGCCGCGCCCTCGCGGCTCGCCTCCTCTCCGAGCAGCATCCTGATCTCGCTCGTCTCCCGCTGTCGCTCCTCGAGGCGCAGGGCACCGACAACGTCGTCTTCAGGCTCGGCGACGACCTGGCTCTGCGACTGCCACGGACGGCCTCGGCGGTCCCGGGCCTGCTCGTGGAGCTGGACTGGGTCCCTCGCCTCGCGCCCGAGCTGCCGCTGCCGGTCCCGGTGCCGATCGCTCGTGGGGAACCGACGGAGGGCTATCCCTTCCCGTGGTCGGTCTGCAGATGGGTCGATGGCCGGCCCGCCGATCCCACCCGGCTCCGACCCGACCAGCTGGCGCAGCGGCTCGGGGGGTTCGTCGGGCGTCTGCAGAGCATCGACACGACGGGCGCCCCCGTGGCCGATGATGGCACGCGCAGGGCGGGGTCACTCACCACGTTCGATGACGAGACGAGGGGTGCCATCGCGGAGGTGACGGCGCTGATGTCGGCACGGCGGATCGAGTCGGACCTGTTCGATCCTGCGAGGGCCAGGGACCTGTGGGAAGCAGCCCTCGGGACGCCGGCCTGGCCCGGCGACGGCGTGTGGGTGCACCGCGATCTCCACGCCGACAACCTGGTCATGGCCGACGGGATGCTCGTGGGCGTCCTCGATCTCGGCGGACTCATCGTCGGCGACCCTGCTGGCGACGTGATGGCCGCCTGGCACCTCCTCCAACCGCCACACCGCGCCACGTTCCTGCGGATCGTCGAGGCGGATGAAGCGACCCAGCTGCGTGCCCGCGGCTGGGTCCTGTCCCAAGGCCTGCTGGCGCTCCCGTACTACCTCGACTCGCATGCAGGCATGCGCCGGATGGCCTGCCGGGCCATCCGGGCAGCCCTCGATCCGCCCGTCTGAGTCGTCCGCCGTGCCGGTCGGGCACGGTGCCAGTTCGCCGTCCCGGCCGGAGGTCCCCGCGTGGACGAGGAGATCGACGAGCAGGCCGCCCTCGCCCTGGTGCGAGAGGGATACGACGCCGTGTCGTGCGTCTACCAGAACGACGCGGGGAGCATCGCGCCGGGGATCCGCGGGGAGGCCGTGCGTGACCTGGCGACTCGATCGCCTCCCGGGGCCCGCGTCCTCGACGTCGGCTGCGGCAACGGCGTTCCGGTGGCACGCGACCTCGCCCGTCTCGGGTTCGACGTCGTGGGTGTCGACATCTCGCCGGTGCGAGGACATCACCGTTGCGCGGTTCCCGCCCGACTCGTTCGATGCGATCGTCGCGTTCTGGTCGATCATCCATGTGCCGGTGTCGCGCCAGCCGGACCTGCTGGATCGCATCACGAGCTGGTCCCGTCCAGGCGCCTGGTTCACGGCGACCGTCGGCGCGACGCGCTGGACGGGCGTCGAGCGGGACTGGCTTGGCGTGACCGGCAGCAGCATGTACTGGAGCCACACCGACTGGCCGACGTTCCGCGGATGGCTCACGGAGCGTGGCTCCACGATCGACCGCGAGGAGTTCGTCCCCGAGGGCGGAAGCGGGCACCAGTGGGTGCTGGCCCAGCTCGCGTGATGTCCGCGACACCTCGCGTGATCCGCGCACCGTCGTCGAGGCGGCCCCGCCCCGCTGCTGTGCGACCACCGCACGTTCGACGACGTTCCGTAACCGACGCTGACGGAGAGTCGCTAGTCCTCCCGACACCACACCGCCAGAGGGATGCCATGCTCCGCCGTCCGCTGCTCTTCGTCCTGTCCACCGCGCTCGTCCTGTCCCCAGCGGCCGTCGCCGTCGCCGAGGAGTCGACCGACGCGACCGGACCGACCGCTCAGGAGACCGCTCCGTCGACCGGGCTCGACGCGCTCGCCGACCTCGTCGACGCGGTCGCGGCGGTGCTCGGCATCTCCGACGTGGGCGCGCCCGCCACGGTCGAGCTCGACGACGAGCAGCGCACGGCCTTCCGGACGCTGCTCGACCAGGTCCTCGAGGGCCTCAAGGTCGAGGCGCTCGTGGCCACCGCCGAGGCGTCGCTCCTCGCCGAGGACGATCAGGACGACGGCATCGACACGGACGACGAGGCGCTCGAGGACGAGACCACCGAGGACGCGACGCACGGCCGGATCGTGTCGACGGTCGCCCGCTGCGCCCCCCGCGGCCACGGCATGCGCGGTCTGTTCGACAGCGTCCGCAACCACGGCGAGCTCGTCCGCACGGCCGCCCACGGCGGCGTCGTCACGCTCACCCTCCCCGTCCTGACCGGGACCGGCACCGACGTCGCCCTCGGCGAGGGCACCACCGAGGTCACCCACGAGCTCACCAGCGTCGCGGCGGCCGAGGCGCTGTGCGCCGACCTCTCCGTCATCGCGACCGCCGCCGCGCTGTCTGACTCCCTCGCCGACGACGGCGAGCCCGACACGGACCGAGGCGCGGCGAAGGATGAGCGGCGGACCGAGCGCGACGCGGCGAAGGCGGAGCGCCGCGCCGAGCGCGACGCCGCGAAGGCCGAGCGTCGAGCCGCCCGCGACGCGGCCGCGGACGATCGCGGCGCTCGGCGCAGCGGCTGATCGCTGCGGCGCCCAGGAGTGACGCAGGTGAACCGCTGACCGGTCGCGTCCGTAGACGGGGGTGCACCCCGACGGAGGAGCACCGACGATGCGCGCACCCTGGACCGTCCTGTTCGTCGTGGCCGCCATGGCCGCGGTCGCCTGCGGAGGCGGGGGCGGGGACGCCACCGACGACGCCGGGACCGCCACCGGCGCGGCGGCCGCTGCGACCGTCGCGGTCGCCACGTCCGACCTCGGCGAGATCCTCGTGGACGGGGACGGGATGGTCCTCTACGCCTTCACGCCCGACGACGCCGGCGAGCCGACCTGCACCGACGCCTGCGCCGAGAACTGGCCGCCGCTGCAGGGTCCGGCCGAGGCCGGCGACGGCGCGGACGCCGCCCTCCTCGGCACCGCGACGCGCCCGGACGGCAGCGAGCAGGTGACCTACGACGGCTGGCCGCTGTACCGCTTCGCGGGAGACGACGCGCCGGGCGACACGAACGGGCAGGGTGTCAGCGACGTCTGGTTCGTCGTCGAGCCGTCGGGCGCCGTCGTCGGGGCCACCCCGGCGGGCGACACCGGGACCGAGACCGACGCCGGGGGGTACTGACGGGTGGACGAGTCGGGCACGGTCCAGGACGTCCGGGCGCTGCACGCCGCCCACGCGGGGTACCTCCACGCCTTCGCGCTGCGCGCCACCGGCGACCCCGGCGTCGCGGACGAGATCGTCCAGGACACCCTCGTCCGCGCCTGGCGCGCCGCCGACCGCTACGACCCCGAGCGCGGGGACGTCCGCACGTGGCTGTTCGCGATCGCGCGCAACCTCGTCGTCGACCACCACCGCCGGCGCGCCGCCCGCCCGGTCGCGCCCGTGGACGGTGACCGGCTCGACGGCCCCGGCGACGACGGCATCGACATCGACCGGACGGTCGAGCGCTGGCAGGTCGCGGAGGCGCTGGCACGGCTGTCCCCCGCGCACCGCGAGGCGATCGTCGAGATCCACCTCCGCGGCTCGAGCGTCGCGGAGGCGGCAGACCGGCTCGGCGCCCCGGCCGGGACGGTCAAGAGCCGGGTCTACTACGGCCTACGGGCGCTCCGGCTCGAACTCGAGGAGATGGGGGTGGTGCGGTGACGGCCAGCGACCACGAGCGCTTCCACCGCGACCTCGGCGTCTACGTCCTCGGTGGGCTCGACCCCGGCGAGCGCGACGCCTTCGAGCGTCACCTGGCGACCTGCGACGCCTGCCGCGACGACCTCGCCGATCTCGCCGTCCTGCCGGCGCTGCTGTCCCGCCTGCCCGTGAGCGACGACGTCGACGCCGTCGTGCCGCCGCCGGTCGAGCCGGTGCTCGAGCGCATCGCGGCGGAGCGCCGACAGGCACGCCGACGGAGCCGGCTGCTCGCCGTCGCTGCGGCCGTCGCGAGCGTGGTGGCCGCCGTCGCGCTCGTGCTGTCGGCCACGGCGCCGGCCGGGACCGTCGGACAGGAGTACCTGGCGGCGGACCGCACGGCCACGGCGACGGTCGAGTCGCGCGGGTGGGGCATGGAGGTGACGATCCGTGCCGCCGATCTCCCCGTCCGTGAGGGCTACACCGCCTACGCCGTCCGCGACGACGGCCACCGCGCCCAGGTGGCGTCGTGGAGCGCCACGGGCCGCCCCATCGAGCTGCGGGGCGCGTGCTACCTCGAGGCCGAGGACGTCTCGCACATCGAGATCGTGGCCGCACGCTCGGACGAGGTCGTGAGCCTCCTCGAGCCGGGGCCCGTCGCCCCCTGACCGGCGAGGTTCCGACCGGTCGGACAGGCGCCGGCGCTGCGCTACCGCCCCCGGTCCCCGACGGTGACGGCGCATCCCTTCCGCCACCACAGGAGCACACGATGGCATCCGTCGCACGCATCACCGAGATCAGCTCGCGGTCCGAGAAGAGCTTCGAGGACGCGATCAGGGTCGCCGTCGACCGCGCGAC
>JAHWJY010000156.1:1457-5280 GCA_019348135.1 Actinomycetota bacterium | reverse complement strand
TGGCGTCGAGGCGGTCGAGGTTGCAGTTGATCTCGAGCGCCGTGCCGGTCTCGACCGCCGCGTCGAGCACGGCGTCGAGGTCGAGCTCGATGCCCTCGCGCTTGCCGACCCGCCGGCCCTGGAGGTGCCCGATCACGTTGACCGCGGGATGACGCATGGCCGTGATGATC
Organism: Actinomycetota bacterium; assembly: GCA_019348135.1. Taxonomy (GTDB): domain Bacteria; phylum Actinomycetota; class Nitriliruptoria; order Nitriliruptorales; family Nitriliruptoraceae; genus JAHWJY01. The sequence goes on along the minus strand of JAHWJY010000156.1, from coordinate 5,110 downwards.
CGCGCCGTCTGCTCCTCGACGGGCCGGCGGAAATGCGAGTGCACGCTGGCCACGCCCCAGTCGTAGCCGAGCAGGAACTCCCGGTCGTAGTCGAGGCTGCCGTCGATGCCGATGTTGAGCTCGGCCCCGTGGAGGAGCGCCATCCCGGGGTAGCGCTCGTTCAGCTCGCGCAGCTCGCGACGCTGCGCGAGCATGCCGGCGCGGTCGATGCCGTTGATCGTGAGGTTCTCGGCGTGGTCGGTGATGGCGAGGTAGACGAGCCCGCGCTCGGCCGCGGCCGCCACCATCGCCTCCATCGTGTCGCGGCCGTCACCCGACCAGGTCGTGTGGTCGTGGAGGTCGCCGCGGAGGTCCGCGACGGTCGGGAGGTCCGGCAGCGACCCGTCCGCCGCCTGCTCGATCTCGCCGTCGTCCTCGCGCATCTCGGGCGTGATCCACGCCAGCTCCAGCGCGGCGTAGACGTCCTCCTCCGTCTCGCCACGGAGGTGGGCCGCCTGGTCGGGCCGCACCGCGGCCTCCTCCCCCTCCTCCGCGTCGGGCGGCAGCGGCGCCAGCCCGTACTCGTTGAGGGTGAGCCCTCGCTTCAGTGCCCGTTCCCGGAGGCGGATGTTGTGCTCCTTGGAGCCCGTGAAGTAGACGAGCGCGGCGCCGTAGGCGGCCGTCGGCACCACGCGCAGGTCGACCTGCATCCCGTCGAAGGTCACGACCGAGGTCTTGGTGTCGCCGGACGCGAGCACCTCCGACACCTCGGGATGGGCCACGAGCGCGGCCACGATCGGGCCCGGGGTGTCGGACTCGACGAGGATGTCGATGTCGCCGATGGTGTCACGGAAACGGCGCAGGCTGCCGGCGTACCGGACGCGCCCCGCCTCGGGCACCTCCTCGAGCCGGGCGACGAGCCGTTCGGCGAGCGGCATCGCCTTGACGATCGGGACGCGGCGCTCCCGGTCCGCGAGCGCGAGCCGTTCGATCGCGCGCGCGAGGTTCGCGGCCGTCTTCTCGCCCATCCCCGGGAGCTCGGCGAGTCGTCCGGACGCGATCGCGTCCTGCAACGAGGCGAGGTCGGTGACCCCCAGCACCTCGCGGAGCAGGCTGATGCCCTTCGGCCCGAGCCCCGGCACGCGCATCAGCTCGAGCTGACCCTTCGGGTAGCGCGCCCGCAGCTCGTCGAGCTTGCGTATCGACCCCGTCTCGACGTACTCGCGGACCTTGGCGGCGATCGCCCTGCCGATGCCCTTGACCGCGAGGAGCTCCTGCTCCGACATCTCCCGCACGTCGCGCGTGATGCCCTTCACGGCCCGCACGCCGTTCTGGTAGGCGCGGGCGCGGAACGCCTGGGGCGAGCCCTCGTCGATCTCGGTCAGCGTCGCGAGCTCGTGCAGGAGCGCGGCGACCTCGTCGTTCGTGCGCGGCACCCGTCCCTCCGTGGAGCGGCGTCGCAGGCGGCCTCCCGACCGGCGCTGCGTCGCGAGCGTAGGGCGTGCGCGGTCCCCTAAGGACCGCCCGTCCCCCGCCGATAGGTGGAGGGAGACCGAAGCCACCCTTCCCCCGCCTCGGAGCACACCCTGTTCCGTTCGGCCGCCGCACCGGTCGCCACCGACCGATCTCCCGGGACATCGTCGCCGGGACCGCTCGTCCTGGCCGTGACCGTCGCGATCCTGGTCCTCCTCGCCGTCGGCGTCCTCGTGCGCTCCGAGCTGGCGCGCCACCGGGCGGACGCGGCGCACCGCCTGGAGGCCGAGGTCACGGCGCTCGCGGCGGGACTCGAACGCTCCGTCGCCACGCGCGCGACGTTGGCCGACGCGCTCGCCGCGTTCGTGACGAGCGACCCCGACTTCACCTCCGCGGAGTTCACGTCGTTCGCGTCGGCGCTCGTCTCCCGACAGCCGGACGTGCGCGCGGTCCAGCTGGTCCCGGACGGCGTCATCCGCCACATCCACCCGCTCGCCGGCAACGAGGGCGCGCTCGGGCTCGACCTGCTCGGCGACGCCGGGCAACGGGAGGTCGTCCGACGGACCATCGACCAGCCGGGGTACGTGATCGGGGGCCCGGTCGAGCTCGTGCAGGGCGGGACGGGGATCATCGCCCGCCTGTCCATCGCCGAGACCGGCACGGGCCCGGCGGACGCCACACCCGGCTGGTGGGGCCTCGCGGCGGTGGTCATGGACCTCGACGTCGTCCTCGCGGACGCGGGCTTCCCCGAGGGGACGGTCGGCGACCGCTACGAGCTGCGGGGCGTCGACGGGCTCGGTGCCGCCGGCGCACGGTTCGCCGGCGTGGACCTCACCGGTCGGGACCCGCTGTCGACGACGGTCGACCTCCCCGGTGGCGAGTGGCACCTCTCGGCGGTGCCGGCGGACGGCTGGAGCGCCTGGTCGTCCGCGGCCGTCCTCCTCCTGGGGGGCGGCGTGCTCCTGGCCGGTCTCGCGGCGGGGCTCACCTGGCAGCTGGCGGCCGCGCCCCGCCGGCTGCGCGGGAGGATCGAGACCGCGACGGTCGAGGCGGCCACCACGGCCGCCTACCTCCGTGCGGTGATGAACGCCGCGAGCGAGGCGATCCTCGCGGTCGACCGCAGCGGCATGATCGTGGGGACGAACCCCGCCGCGCTCGAGCTCCTCTCCGGTGGGGCGGAGCTGCGCGGCCGTGCGATCACCGAGGTCGTCCCGGGCGGTGTCGAGCAGCTCGCGTCCGACGGGAACGCGACCCCCACCCGGATCGACGCCACGCGGCTGGACGGCTCGAGCTTCGCCGGCGAGGTCACGGCGACCCGGACGGCGGACGACCGCCTGCTCACCGTCGTGCTCCGCGACGTCACCGACCGCGAGCGTGCGCAGGCGGCGATCGCGGCGTCGAGCGCCGAGCTCGTGCGGCACGCCGGCGAGCTCGAGCGGCTCAACCGGGAGCTCACCCGTGTGGACGAGGTCAAGCGCGACTTCGTGGCGATGGCCTCGCACGAGATGCGCACCCCCGTGACCGCCGTCCAGGGCTTCGCCGTCACGCTCCAGCGCCACTGGCGCGAGATGGACGACGCCGCGCGCGCCCTGAGCGTCGCCGCGATCCACCGGCAGTCCCAACGGCTGTGGCAGGTCGTGAGCGACCTCCTCGTCGCCTCGGAGATCGAGACCGGGGACATCCACGCGTCGCTCGTCGCGCGTGACGTCCCCACGCTGGTCCGCCAGCGCTGCGACGCGGCCGGGCTCACCGGCTCCGACGTGACCATCGAGGCACCGCCGGGCCTGGTCGTCGACCTCCCGGAAGCCCACGTGGAGCGGATCCTCGACGCGTTGCTGTCGAACGCCGGCAAGTACGGCCGGCCACCCGTGCACTTCCGGGTCACGACGAGCACGGACGACCTGACGATCCGCATCCAGGACGCCGGCGCCGGCATCCCGGAGGAGTTCCGGGCCGAGCTCTTCAAGCGGTTCAGCCAGGCCAGCACCGGGGAACGGCGGACCGCCCGCGGGACGGGGCTCGGCCTCGCGGTCGCCCGGGGTCTCGCCAGGGCCCACGGCGGCGACGTGGTCCACCTCCCCGACCAGCCGGGCGCCTGCTTCGAGATCCGGCTCCCGCTGCACGGACCGGCGCGCACGTCGGCCGGCGCGCGGGCGGACGCGCGGGCGGACGGAGTCGAGGCGACGACGCCGGCGGGCGGC
>JAHWJY010000156.1:0-1357 GCA_019348135.1 Actinomycetota bacterium | reverse complement strand
CGCGCGGGCGGACGCGCGGGCGGACGGAGTCGAGGCGACGACGCCGGCGGGCGGCGCGCAGGAGCTGCCGGTCTGACCCTCCGGCGGAGCGTCAGGTCGCCGAGCGCGTGGCCTCGATCGCGGTGCGGGCGTGTCCCAGCTGGACGCGCACGCTCTCGGTGGCCGTGCCGAGGCTCGAGGCGCGGCGGTCGACGGCCTGCCGCACGTCGAGGAGATCGGCGACACCGCGGTCGAGGGCGGGATGGGCGGACGCCAGCTCCTCGCCGGTGAGGACGTCGAGGTCCCCGCCCTTCGCCTCGGCGCGGCGGACGACCTCGCCCACGACCTCGTGGGCCTCGCGGAACGGCACGCCGCGACGGACCAGCTCCTCGGCCAGGTCCGTCGCGAGGGAGAACCCGCCGCCCGCGGCCTCCTCGAGCCGGTCGCGGTCGAACGTCAGGCTCGCGACGGTGCCCGTGATGGCGGGCAGGACGAGCCGGAGGGTGGCGACCGCGTCGAGGACCGGCTCCTTGTCCTCCTGCAGGTCGCGGTTGTACGTGAGGGGCAGACCCTTCAGGGTCGTGAGCAGCGCCACGAGATCGCCGACGACGCGCCCGGCCTTGCCACGGACCAGCTCGGCGATGTCGGGGTTGCGCTTCTGCGGCATGATCGACGAGCCCGTGGAGAACGCGTCCCCGACCCGGGCGAAGCCGAACTCGGCCGTCGCCCACAGGACGATCTCCTCGCCCAGCCGCGAGAGGTGGACCGCGAGGATGGCGCTGGCCGCCAGGAACTCCGCGGCGAAGTCCCGGGACGCGACCGCGTCCATGGAGTTGCGCGCGACCCGGTCGAAGCCGAGCAGGTCGGCGTACCGCGCCGGGTCGAGGGCGAGGGTGGTGCCGGCCAGCGCGCCGGAGCCCAGCACCGACTCGTCCATGCGTGCGGCCGCGTCGGCGAACCTGCCGGCGTCGCGGTCGAGCATCCAGACGTACGCCAGGAGGTGATGGGCCAGCAGCACGGGCTGTCCGCGCTGGACGTGGGTGTAGCCGGGGGCGAGCCAGGCGATGTGCGCCTCGGCCTGGTCGGCGAGCGCCTCCTGGAGGTCGGCCAGGGCGTCGCGGACGTCGCGACAGGCGGCCTTCAGGTGCAGCCGCAGGTCGTTCGCGATCTGGTCGTTGCGCGAGCGGCCGGCGCGGAGCTTGCCGCCGAGCCCCCCGAGCCGCTCGACGAGCCAGCGCTCGATCGCGCCGTGCACGTCCTCGTCGCTGGTCTCGAAGGGGAAGCGGCCGTCGGCGAAGAGGCGTCCGCACTCGTCGAGCGCGCGCAGCATCGCCTCGAGCTCGTCCTCGTCGAGCACGCCGATGCGCGCGAGCTCGCG